>JACQVV010000088.1 GCA_016209595.1 Planctomycetota bacterium | reverse complement strand
CTCCGGCCGGGACGAGGAGGGCCGGCGCATCCTGGTGGCCGAGGCAGTCTCGGGGGACGCGTCGGACGAGATCCACACGGCCCTGGGAGCTCTCGCCCTGGGCCGCGGGGAAACAGATGAGGCGGTCCGCTGCTGGCGGCGGGCGGTCGAGGCCGACCGGGGGTTCTTTGCACACCGTCTCGGGCTGGCCCGCGCGCTCCGGATTCGATCCGAGGGGCGCTCGGAGAAAGGCGGGGACGCCGAGGCGGACCTGGACGAGGCCGATCGGATCCTTGCAGCGGGACTCGCGCTCGACTCCGGCAGGGCCGGCATGTGGACCGAGCTCGCCCTGGTCGACTGGAGCTGGGCGAGAGCGCGAAGCGCGGCCGGCCGGGACGCGGCGGATGCGCTCTCGAATGCGCTCGCGGCGGCCGATCGGGCGCTTGCGCTCGCTCCCCAGGACCTGGAAGCCGCCAACGTCCGCGGGGCCGTGTTCCTCGAACTGGGGAAGCTCCAGGAAGCGATCGAGGCGTTTGGCGGCGTGCTCGCGGCCGACCCGGGTCACTTTCAGGCGCACAACAACCGGGCGCTCGCCCGCCTTCGCGCGGGAGACGCGCTCCAGGCCGCCGGAGGGGACCCGCGCGAGGAGTACCTCGCGGCGATCCGCGGCTTCGAGGAGGCCATCGCGCTCCGGCCTCGCTTCACGTGGGCCCACGGGAACCTCGGCTGGACCTGGAAGCGAATGGGGAACCACGAGCACCTCCTGGGACTCGACCCGAACGGGAGCTACGACAACGCCTCGCGGAGCCTCTCGACGGCCCTCGATCTCTCCCCCAGGTCGGCCGGGATCTGGAACAACCTCGCGGCCGTCCACCTCTCGACCGGCGACTACCGGATGGAGAAGGGGGGCGACGCGGCGGCCTCGTTTCGCGAGGCGCTGGACGCCCTCGACCAGTCGCTCGCCGCGAACCCCGGGTACTACCTCGCTCTCGGCAACAAGGGCTATGCCTGGATGCGCCTGGGCGAGGTCGACCTCGGAGCCGGAGGCGACCCGGAGGAGGAGTTCGGCCGGGCGATTCGCTCCTTCGAGGCGTCGCTCGCGGCGAATCCCGCGCACGAGGAAGGGCGCCGGCTGCTCGACGGGCTGCGTGTCGAACGAGGGCTCTCGCGCCTTCGCGCGGGACGTCCAGCGGAGGCGATCGCGGAGCTCGATGCCGCGCTCGAGTCGATCGGGCGCTTCGGCGAACTCGACGATCCCGACTTTCGCGCTTTCCGGGGGGAGATCCACCTCGCGCTCGCGAGAGCGCACGCGCGCCTGGCAGCAGCCGCCGGCGCCGAGGCGAAGCGCGAGCGGGACCTCGCGTTCGAGTCGCTCGCCAGGGCGCTCGCGGACGGGGCGGTGGACTCCGCGCGCGCCAGGCGCGATCCCGATCTCGCGGCGCTCTCTTCCGATCCGAGGTGGGAAGCGGCACTCGGCGGCCGCTGAGCGGCCAGGTCTGACGGTATTCCGATTAGCAGCCCGTGGAAAATGCCAATCGTGCCCTGTCATCTGGGTCCGCGCGGCGCCGCGGCGAGTCTCCGCGCGCGGGCGACGGTGTTCGCGAGCAGCATCGCGACGGTGAGCGGTCCCACACCGCCCGGCACGGGAGTGACGAGGTCCGCGACCTCCCCCACGGTCGCGAGGTCCACGTCGCCGGCCGTCCGGAGCCTTGGCCGCCCCTCGGCGTCCAGGACGGGCTTCCCGTCCGGGCCGGTGTCGGGGATCTGGGTGATCCCGACGTCGATCACCGTCGCCCCGGGGCGGACCATGTCGCCTGTGACGAGCCCCGGCTTCCCCACGGCCACGACGAGGATCTCGGCGCTGCGCGTGTGGCGAGCGAGGTCGGCCGTCGCCTCGTGGCAGACCGTGACGGTCGCCATCTCGTTCACGAGGAGGACCGCGAGCGGCTTCCCCACGATGTTCGAGTGGCCGACGATCGTGACCTCCTTCCCGCGGAGCGCCGTCCCCGTGCGGCGGAGGATCTCCATCACCGCGAGCGGCGTGCAGGGCGTCGTGAGCTGCTCCCCGTAAAGGAGGGCACCCAGGTTCGCGGGGTTCATCCCCTCGACGTCCTTCTCGCGCCAGACGTTCCCCTGGATGCGCTTCGCGTCGATCCCGGCCGGGAGCGGCAGCGTCACGAGAATCCCCGTGACGTCTGGATCGTAGTTGAGGCTCATGACGTGCGCCACGAGCTCTTCCTCGGTTTTGGTCGTGGGGAGCGTCTTCAGCGTGTGGCGGATCCCGACCTCGGCGCACTGGCGCGCCTGGTTCTTGAGGTAGATCTGCCCCGCGGGGTCCTCGCCGACGGCCAGCACGACCAGATGGGGGTGAATCCCCCGCGCGGCGAGCTCCCCCACCTCCCGGGCGAGACCGGTCCGGATCTCGCGGGCCATGGCCTTTCCGTCGATCAGCCGCGCGCGCATGGGATGACATTAGCACCGGCACCCAGGGAGTTCCAGGACCGCCGGCGACTTGCCCCTCGCCGTGAAGGTGCCGTATAATCCTGCGACGGGAGGACCTGCGTCTGGCCGCGGGCCGTCCCGCAAGGGGGAAAGGGGTCGGAGGATCCCGCGGGTGGCTGGGCCATCGAAAAAAAGCACGCCGTTCCGGGGCATGAAAAAGGCCCTCGAAATCGTCTTCGTGGGCGGCGGGTGGACTGCCGCCGTGAGCGTGCTGGTGGCGGCGCAGGTTCTTGCGTTCTTCCTGCAGGCGCTCGCGGGCGAGCAGCTCTTCGCGAGCCTTGCCCTGGGCGGGGGCCGGCCGGGTCCGCTCGATCCGTGGCGGTGGATCTCGTTCGTACTGGCGACCGACCGAGACACCGGCCTCGGGGGGCTCCAGCTCGTGACGAACGTCCTCGTCTTCGGGATCGTGGCAGGCGAGGTGAGCCATCTTCTCGGCCCTCGCCGCTTCCTCGCGTACTACTTCCTCACCGTTCTGGGCGCGGCCGCGGGCGGGTTCCTCTACGACATGAGCTTCCCCGTCTACGGGGCGATCGGCCCGGCGGCGGGGGCTGTGCTCGCTTTCGGTTTGCTTGAGCCCACGCGGCGGATCTACGGTCGCATCCCCGCGCGCGTCTACGCCGCGTTCCTGCTCGCGATTCTCGTGGGAGCCCACTTCGCGATCTTCCACAGGGAGTCGGTCCAGGGAGTGAACGTCTGGTCGTTCGTCTCCCAGGCGACCGGAGCGGCGGGCGCGGGCTACCTCTTCTTCCTGCTGCGGCCCGTCTTCCGCCGGCGCTCTCTGGTGCGCAACATGTTCCGGCAGCTTCGGACAATGCAGGAAGAGCAGGCCATCCGCGAGCGGGTCGATCGGTTGCTGGAGAAGATCAGCCGCGAAAGCCTGGAGTCCCTCTCCAAGGAGGAGCGCCGGTTCCTCCGGCGCGCGAGCCGCCGCTTTCAGGAGACACGCGACCGCGGCGAGGGCGGGGACCGCTCCAAGGCGAAGTCGGAGAACTCGTTCCCGACGTAGCGGTTTTCCCCCTGAAGGTCGCTACCGCACGTCGACCGAGTAGATGCTCCGCTCCGCGGCCAGCACGAGCGAGCCCTCGGAGCGGAACGCCACCGCGGCATAGAGGTTTCCCGCCCCTCGCAGCAAGAGAGGGGAAAGCGTAGTCGCGGTCGCGCGGGTCGCGCTCTCCCCGATGACGTAGAGGAGCAGGACCGGCGAGCGGCCCGGGAAGAGGAGCGCGATCCTCTCCCCGTCTGTCGCCATTCGGACAGGTTGCGAGGCGAACTCGTCGATCGAGAGGCCGAGGACCTCGGAAGGGGAGGGGGAGAGGTCAATCAGGCGGGAAGGCGCGAGACCGCCCTCGGTCCGCCTGAGAACGGCGATCCGTTCGCCCAGGAATATGAAGGCGCGACCTCCCCAGGCCGCGAGGACCGGCAGCCGGCCGGCGCGCGATTCCTCGTCGGACTCGAACGAGACCGGCGCCTCGGCGGGTCGGTCGAGCGGGCGCGCGGAGATCGTCCAGGAGAACTCGCGCCGCGACCAGTCCCACGTCCCCGACAGGGCGAGGATCTCAGGTCCGGCGATGGCCCCGTCTGCGACGATTCCCTCGATCGGGATCGCGACTCGGGTCCAGGGCTCCGGGTGCTCCGGTGGCGCCGGCGACAGGAGGAGGAGCCCACCGGACGCCGTAGCGAGGAGCCGCGTGCCGTCGGTCGCGAAGACGCCGGTCGTCCCTTCCGGTGGGTCGGGGAGCGCGATCGGTCCGTGGGACTCGCCCGAGCCCGCGCGATAGAGAACGAACGACGGCTTCCCGCCGCGGTTCGCGAGAAGGATCGCCGTGTTGTTCCCGAGCGCCGCCCCGACGGTGTCGCTCGCGGGAGGCGGGTCCCGGAGTTCTCCCGCCCACTCGACCGGCCAGGGAGCGAGAAGGAAAAAACCCCCGAGGAGCGCGGCTCCCGCGACCGCCAGCGCGGCCGAGAGCCCGAGCGCCCGGAGAGGGTGCCGGGTCACGCTGGAAGGGGGAGCCTCCCGCGCGGCGAGGCGCAGCATCACCGCGAGCGGGAGATAGCCCGCCACCGGGAACGACACGACGGCGAGCCAGGCGAGGTCGCCTTCGCCCGCCCCCACGCCCGAGAGGAAGAGAAGAACGAGCGTCGAGCCCAGGACTGGAACGAGCCCGACGGTGCCCCGGCCGAACGCGCCCCATGGGGAGGAGCGCGCGAGGGGCGCGGCGGAGACCGCGGCGGCAAGCGTCCCCAGGACGAGCCCGATCGCGGCGACTCCCCGCCGGAACTCCGGCGTCGCGACGAGCGCGAGCTGCGAGTGCACGGCGAGCCCGTATGCCGCGACCGCGGCGACGAGGACGAGGGCCTGCCGGCGCATCGCTCGCGGCTCGGGCCGGGCGAGAAGCGCGTGGGGAAGCGGGGCGAGCCCCACGAGGAGCCCCCAGGACGTGAGCCACCCCACCGCGCGATCGCTCGGATGGGCTCCGGCAAGTGCCGCGGAAGCGGCCGCGCCGGCGGCAAGGACGAGAGCGAACGCCAGAGCTGCGAAGATCGCGAACTGGAAGGGCGCGGAGGCGCGGGGAGAGAAGGGGAGCGCTCCATGGGGGGCGGCATGCGAGGCGCCGGGCGTCGCGTCGGGGGCGGGCACGCCGTATGGTACTCCACGTAACGGTCCTTTGCGGGCGCGCGGCCACTCCTGGTAGTATTCTCTATCGTCCTTTCGAGGAGAGCCCCATGCTCCGCGCCCCCGTCCTTCTTCCGGCATCCCTCCTCGCCGCGCTCCTCTTCTCTCTCCCGGCTCCCGCGCAGGACGGCGAAGATCCGGCGCAGGCGCAGAGGATCGCCCGGCTCATCGAGGAGCTTGGAGATGAGAGCTGGGAGGTACGCCAGGAGGCTACCGAAGCGCTGGTCGAGATCGGAGACGCCGCCCAGCCGGCGCTCCTGGCGGCGAGGGACCACAAGGACCCGGAGGTCCAGCGGCGGGCGCAGGAGATCCTCCGGATCCTCACCGAGGAGCCGAAAAAGCACCTCCAGGAGGTCCTGGCTTCGCGGCTCCCCCAGACCTTGCGGGATACGTTGAAGGCCCAATCGCTCAACATCCATGTTTCCGGGATCGACGTGGGTTCGTTCACTCAGCTCCTCCAGTCCTTCGCGGGGGTGGAGTTCGAGCTGTCGGAGGGCGTGCGAGCCTCGGGAGCGACTGTGAGCATCGTGGGGGGAGGAGCCGCCGGGCTGGAAGACGTGCTCCGGGCTTCCCTCGGTCCGGCGGGGATCGTCTACACGGAACGGGGCGGGGCGCTCTACCTCGCGACGGCGGACGAGATCCTGCGCCAGCCGGCCACGGTCGGCATTCTGGTCGACGCGCTGTCCGACCCGAATCTCGCGCTCCGCCGCCGCTCTCTGATGCTCCTGCGGCTCCTGACGGGCCAGCGGATCGCTTTCCCGGCCGAGGGCGATCTTCCAGCGAGGGAGAAGGCGATTGCCGAGTGGCGGGCGTGGTACGACTCCTCCCGGGAAAGACTGAAGTGGAACGAGGAGAAAGGACGCTTCGAGGTGGCCCAGAGATGAAGGCGAGCCGAGTTTTCGCGGTCCTCCTCCTCGTGCTGGCGCCGGCGGCCTGGGGCCAGACTCAGGACGAAGACGTCGAGAAGCGGGCCCGGCGGCTCGTCCTCGAACTCGGGCACGAGGACTGGCAGGTGCGGCAGTCGGCCATGGAGGAGCTCCGGGGGCTCGGCGAACTCGCGCGGGGGGCCCTCGAGGAGTCGCGGGAGGACCCGGACCTGGAGGTCCAGGCACGCGTCCAGGAGCTCCTCGTGGCGCTGGCCGTCGAGCCGAAGAAGAACCTCCAGAGGATTCTCGCCTCTCGCCTGCCGGAAGCGATCGCAACGAAGCTTGCTGGCGCGCCTCGGCGCATCCACGCGGTCTCGGGGAGACCGATCCCGCTCGCGCTGTTCCAGCGGATCATGGAGTCGATCGAGGGGGTTCCGATCAAGAGACCTGCGGGCGCTGCCACGGAGCTTGGCAGGCTTCAGGTTCCCGCAGTCGCGGCGAGTCTTGGCGAGGTGCTCGAAGGGACGTTCGGGCCTCTAGGCTACGTCTACCTCGAAAGGGGAGGGGAGCTAGTGGTCCTTCCCCAGGAGGAGGTGCTCCGGGACCCGGCCACGATGACCCTCCTTCTCGAGACACTCCAGGCGGAGGACTCGGGTCTCGCGCGCCGGGCGCTCTCGCTCCTCGCGACGCTCACGGGAAAGACCTTCGGCCTCGCGACGTGGCAGGACGCGGCGACCCGCGCCGGCACCATCGAGGCGTGGTGCCGATGGTACGAAGAGAACCGCGAGCGGATCGCGTGGAGCGAGACTCTCGGGAGGTTCGAGGTCCGCGAGTAGCCGCGGCGGTGGAGTCACGGCCCGTCGGTTTCTTTCCGCGCCGTTGCAACGGGCTTTAGATGAACTGGGCCAGACGGGCCCGGGACAGCCCTCCGAGGCGCGGCACGGCCTTTGCGAACACGGTTGCGACAAGGAGGACTTCCGAATGCGATCACGAGCCGCGCTCGCCCTTCTCCTCGCCGTTCTCGCGCTCCCGGCCGCCGCACAGGAGGAGCCGCTTTCCGTGGCGGACTACCTGGAAGCCGACACGCTCGCCCATTTCAGCGCCCCGGACTCGCGCGCCTACTTCGACCGGCTCGCCGAGAGCCGGCTAGGCAGTCTCTTCGAGGAGCCCGAGGTGCGTGCGCTCGTGGACGACATCGCCCGCGGGATCGAGAGCGACCTCGACCGGTTCCTGGAATCCTACGGGCTTCGCTTCGCGGACCTGGTGCGACTCTTCCAGGGGGAGATCACGCTCTCTCTCACGGGGATCGAGGTGGGCGCCGAGAACCCCTTCGCCGACCGGATCCTCTTCACCGCCCGTGTCGGGAGCGAGGAGGAGCTCTATCGGGCCCTCGCGGAGAGGATCGTCCGGTTCGTCGAGGAGAAGAACCCCGGAGCGGAGCGCGGCGAGGTCACGCTCTCGGGTGGAGCGTCCGTCTCGTGGATCCGGGTCGGCCCGCACACGCTCTCCTATTCCTTCCATCGAGGGACCTTCTTCGCTTCGACCGACCAGCCGGCGCTCCTCGCGCTGCTCTCGCGCATCGAGAAGGGAAAGAAGGGCGGCCTGGAGGAGAACCCGCGCTACGTCGCCGCGGCCCGGCGAACGGCGGCCGGCAGGACCGCGGTCTGGGGGTTCGTGGACGTCCGGGCGATCCTCTCCCGATTCGAGACGGCGATCGGTAAGGAAGCGTGGGAGAAGATCGGCGCGCTCGGCCTCGACAAGGTGGAGTCGGTCGGGTTCGCGAGCACGATCTCGAAGGGCGGGATGGTCGACCGGCTCTACATCCACGCGCCGGAAGGGAAAGAGGGCATCTGGAAGCTCCTCGACAGTCAGCCCTCGTACCGGGGCGAGGGGCTCCCATGGGTCCCGCCCGGAGCGTTCTACGTCCAGGCCGGGACCTATCGCTTGAAGGATGCCCTGGACCTGTATCTCGATCTTGCCGGGCGGGTTGCCGCGCCGGAGGAGTACGAGGACGTGAGGAAGGGGCTCGCCGACTTCCAGGAGTTCGGCGGTTTCACCCTCGGCGACCTCCTCGGGTGCCTCGGCGAGGAGATCGTCCTCTACGCGACGCTCCCCGAGGCGGGGGGGCTCATGCCGGACGTTGTCCTCCTGGCGAAGATCTCGAATGTCGAGCGCTTCGAGACCCTTCTCGCGAAGTTCCTCGCGGCGGCGGCCGCGGGAGGCCCGGAGAACCCCGCGCTCGACGTGCGCGAGATTCCCTTCGGAGATGGGAGCTTCCGCTACGTCAACCTCTCGCGCCTCGGCCAGCAGCAGGCGATCGCCCCGGCCTTCGCGGTGCGCGGGGACGTCTTCGTCCTCGCCCAGGCCCCGAACCCCGCGAAGCACGCGCTCCTTCGCCTCGGTCGAGCGGGCGAGGGCGGGGACATCTGGGACTCCGCCGACTTCCGAGAGACGACGGCCCTCCTCGCGCCCGGCTATGGCTCGATCGGCTACACCGATCTCGCCCGGGGCGCCGTCGCCGGCTACAACACGGTCGTCCCCTTCTTCCAGGCCGTGCTCCCGAAGGGAGACGTCCCGTTCGAGCCCGCCCTCCTCCCGACCGGAGAGTGTCTCGCGCGGCACCTCTTCGGTGTCGCCTGGGCGACCTACCGGGAGCGGGACGGCTTCGCGATCGAGGTCGTCTCGCCGGTGGGGGTCGCGCCGTTCCTCGGAGCGGCGGCCGTCGCCGGCCTCTTCGACCAGATCAAGAAGGGTGCGAATCCAATCGCCACGCCGCCCGTGGACGGCGAGATGCCGAGCGTCTCTTTCCGGTACGAGGGGGCGCCGCTCGCCGAGGCGCTGGACGACCTCGCCCGACGTGCCGGCGTCGCGGTCCACTACCCGCCGGAGGCGGTGGAGGGCGTCGTGGTGAGCGCGAGCTCCGACGATCCGCTCCCACTCGCGCGGGCGATCGAGAGGCTCCTCGATGGCACCGGTCTTTCCGCACGGGTCCGCGAGCTCCCCGGCGGCGAGCGACAGATCGTGGTGTACCGGTAGGCGTCATGGGCGACACGAACCGCGACCCCTGGGCTCGGTTCCAGCCGAACACGGAGCGTCCTTGGGACAGGCGCCTGGCCGCGCACCTCCTCCGTCGCGCCGGCTTCGGCGGCACCGCGGCCGACGTCGAGGAGTCGGTCCGCCGCGGGATGGAGGACACGGTGCGGTGGCTCCTCGGCGTGCCGCCACCGGAGGAGGGCTTCGGGCGGACGCTCCGCGACGCCGTGAGGGACCTCGCGGTCCAGGACGAGGTCGAGGACCTCCGCGCGCGCTGGATACACCGGATGGTCCACACGCCCTACCCGCTCCAGGAGAAGATGACCCTTTTCTGGCACGGTCACTTCGCGACCTCGATCGAGAAGGTCGTGGACCCGGGGCTGATGCAGGCGCAGAACGACACACTCCGCCGCAACGCGGTCGGGCGCTTCGGAGACATGCTCGGCGCGATCTCCCGCGACCCGGCCATGATCGTGTGGCTCGACGGCGAGGTGAACCGCCGCGGCCGTCCCAACGAGAACTATGCCCGCGAGCTCATGGAGCTCTTCACGATGGGCGTGGGCCACTACTCCGAAAACGACGTGAAGGAGGTCGCCCGGGCCTTCACCGGCTGGCACCGCCGGGGGGGCGAGTTCTTCTTCGACGAGTCGGCCCACGACCCGGGGACGAAGAGGATCCTCGGCCGGACCGGGCGGTTCGGCGGGGACGACGCCATCCGCATCCTCCTCGAAGAGGACGCCACGGCCGAATTCCTCGCCGGGAAGCTTTTCAGGTTCTTCGTCCATCCCGACCCCGACCCGGCGACGCTCGCGCCGCTCGCGGCCCGTCTCCGGGAGTCGGGGTACGACATCCGCGGGACCTTCGGCACGATCCTCGCGTCCGAGGTCTTCTACTCCGAGGCCGCCTACAAGTCGCTCATCAAGAGCCCGGCGGAGTTCGTGATCGGCGGCATCCAGGCCCTCGGGGTGCGGGCGAGGCCGATCGCTCTCGCCCGAGCCATGGCCCGGATGGGGCAGAACCTCTACGCCCCGCCCAACGTCGCCGGCTGGGAGGGAGGTCGAGCGTGGGTCTCCGCGACGACGGTGCTTGCTCGGAGCGACGCGGCGCTCGAGCTCTCCAAGGCGCGCGGCCAGGACGTCGGGAACTACTTCGATCCCAGCCTTCTCTTCGGAGACGCGGCGGGGCCCGAGGCGCTCGCGGATCGCGCGCTGGAAATCCTCGTGCAGGGGGAGGTGCCCGATTCGACGCGCGAGTCGATCGTCGAGTTCGCCTTGACCCTCGAACCGGGGGCGCGGATCCCGCCCCGGGCCTGGCGGGCGAACCTCGACGACAAGGCCCGTGGCGTCGTCCATCTCGCGCTTTCGCTCCCCGAGTACAATCTGTGCTGACGCGTGGAGGATGATCCGATGAAGGTCTCCCGCCGGCGGTTCCTGGCCACGGCCGCGAGGGGCACCGCCCTCGTCTCGGTCGGCTTCGGTTTCCCGGACCTCTTCTCCCGAGCGCTTCTCGCCGGCGGGGAGGGTTCCTCCGGCCGCGACTCGCGGATCCTCGTCGTCCTGGAACTCGCCGGGGGGAACGACGGCCTGAACACCGTCATTCCCTACGCGAACGACCTCTACCACGCGGCCCGCCCCGGCCTGGCACTCGGCGCGGGCAAGGTCCTTCGCCTCGACGACGAGTTCGGCCTCCACCCTTCGCTCGAAGGGGTGAAGAATCTCTGGGACGCGGGGCGCGCCGCGGTCGTCCACGGCGCCGGCTATCCCAACCCCAACCGGTCGCACTTCGAGGCGATGGACATCTGGCACACCGCGCGGCCCCTCGCCGAGCCCGAGACGTCCGGGATCGGCTGGCTGGGGCGATACCTCGACGAGGCGGACTTCGCGAGGAGGGTCCGTATCCCCGCCGTCGCCCTGGGAAGCCAGCTCCCGCTCGCCCTCTCGGCCGCGCGGACTCCCGTCCCCGCGATCGACCGGCCGGAGAGCTTCGGCCTCGGCGAAGACCCCGGGAGCCCCCTCGATCGGGAGTCGCGGCGGAAGACGCTCCAGGACCTCCTGACGAAGGGCTCTGGGAACTCTCCGAAGACCTCGGCTGCCCTGGAGTTCCTGCGTGGCGCGTCGAGGGACGCGGTCCTCTCCGCCGAGGAGATCCAGAAGATGGCCGCGGGCTACGCGAGCCCCACCCTCTACCCGGGAACCCAGATCGGCCAGGCGCTCCGGTTCGTCGCGCAGATGATGGCGGCCGACCTCGGCTCGCGGCTCTACTACGTCTCCTACGCCGGCTTCGACACCCACGCCGGGCAGGGACCCGCCCATCAGCGGCTCTTCGAGGAGATGGGTTCCGCCCTCGACGCGTTCTTCAAGGACATGGACCATCACTCCCGCGCAGACCAGGTCCTCGTCCTCTCGTTCTCGGAGTTCGGCCGCCGCGTCCGCTCGAACGGGTCGGGCGGGACCGACCACGGCGCCGCCGGACCCATGTTCCTCTTCTCCGGCAAGGTGAAGCCCGGCTTCGCATGCCGCCACCCCGACCTCGCGGACCTCGACGACGGCGACCTCCGGTTCACCGTGGACTTCCGCTCGGTCTACGCGTCGGTCCTGGAGGACTGGCTGGGGGCACCCTCGGAGGCAGTGCTCGGCGGCCGCTTCCCAAAGGTCGAGGGTCTCTTCGCCTGACGCTCGATACAGTAGTGGGAGTCGAGGACGGCTTGCCAGTCGGCGGACGAGGAGATCTCTCGGAAGGCCCGCGACACCTCCTCCGGACAAGGGTGGAACCGCGCGTAGGCGAGGCCGATCTTCCTCATGCGCAAGGCCGCGCGGCGCTCGCCGTGGACCCTGAGCGCGAGCTCGAAATGCTCCTCGATGGCCTCCCGCTGTTTGGCGAGCGACGGGAGCTCGCGGGCCCCGGTCTCGTCGCCCGCAAGCAGTGCCCGGGCCTGGTAGAAGATCCATGGATTGCCGATGGCTCCCCGGGCGACGGAGACTCCCGCGACGCCGGTCCGCCGGAGCATGGCGACGGCGTCGGATGCTTCCCGCACGTCCCCCGAACCGAGAAGGGAGAACCCGGGGACGGCGCCGTAGGTCGCCGCGAGCCCGGCGAGGAACGACCCGTCGGACGGCCCGGCGTACCCCTGCGAGACGGTCCGCGCATGGACGGTCGCGGCGGCGTAGCCGAGGCTGATCGCGCCCTCGAGGATCCGGCGGAAGTTCGCCTCGGCCTCCCGCGAGTCGTCGGTGCCGCGACGGAGCTTCACGGTGCACGGGGTGTCGCCGCCCACGGCCTGCCGCACGGCGGAGAGGATCGCGAGGGCCCGGTCGGGGGCCGAGAGCAGGTGTCCGCCCCGGGACTTCCCCCTCACCTTTTTCACGGGGCAGGCAAGGTTGACGTCCACGACGTCGTATCCCAGATCGACCATGAGCCGCGCCGCGGCCGCCATCTCTTCGGGAGAATGGCCCAGGAGCTGCCCGCCCAGCGGGTGGTCGCAGGGGTCGGGCTCGGCGCTCGCGAGTTCCCGCGGATCCGAGAGGAGCGCCTGGTCGAGCATCGCCTCGGTCACCGCGTACGTGCAGCCGCGGCGCCGGGCGACGAGCCGCATGGCCGCGTCCGAGTAGCCGGCGAGCCCCGCCTGGAAGAACGGGGCGTCGAGCGCCAGACTGCCGATTCGCACGAGATGCGATTCTACCCGCGGGCGGGTGGCATTCGGGTGGGGACGATCCGCCGGTTGCTCTTCCGGTAGAGCCGGAAGTCACTGTCGATCGTCAGGACCTCGTTCCGATCGTCGGTCTCGGACATGAGAACGAGACACGCGTCGGCCAGCGACATGGGGACGTTCGAGTACTTTTCCATGAGCTTCCCGAGGCGGCCGGCTTCCGGCTCCACACGGAAGGGGACCCGGATGAGGTCCCTGAAGAGGAGCGTCATCACGGCCTCGGGCCCGCCGGAGATGCCGCGAACGAGGTAGCACGCTTCGGCGAGGACCGGCTCGCACGTGAGAAGAGGGGGGGTGAGCTCTCCCACGTTTTCGACCGCCCACTCGTGGTAGGTGTCCCGGTGATCGAGAAACGCGACGAGAGGACCCGTGTCGAGGAGGACGCGCGGCACTACCGGCCGAAACCGCGAAGGCGGGCCTTGTTGTGCGAGAGGTCTCCCGGACCCGCGAGACAACCGGCGAGATCCCGCGCTCCATCGATGAAGGAGCCCGAGATGTGTCGGATCTCCCCGGCGAGATAGGCGGCGACCGCCTCCCGGACCAGGGAAGATGCGCTCGTTCCTTTCTTCGCCGCGAGCCTCCGCAGCCTGGCGAGGACTTCCTCGGGGAGCTTCATCGAGACATTCTCCATCGCGGGTTCTCCGTAATTCAGATCTGCCAGAATCATATTACTCCTGTCCGCCCGATGTCAAGGCCGCTTCGCTGTAAGGACTCGGCGATCGACTCTCCGCGGTGCGCCTGGAAGCGATGCCGCGCGGGCATCCCTACGGAGGGGAGGACTCGTCTCTCCCCGGATCGGAGGGTGTTGCAGGCTCCTCGGGCGATCCGGCGATCAGCGCTCTTGGCCCCTTCCACAGGAGCCAGTTCAGGCCGACGAAGGGACCTCCGAGCAGCGCGCCCCCGATGTAGCCGCTCACCGCGTAGATCCGGTCGGCGGCCTCGGAGGTGCAGGGGAGAAAAAGGGCGAACGGCGTCACGAAGACGATCGTGATCGGCGTGCCCAGAGCTCCTCCCACGAGGTAGTTCCCGAGCGCGGTCGGGATCTCGGTCGCCGGGTTGTCGGCGAACTCGGCGTTCACCTCCGCCATGTCCTCGGCGAAGGGGTCGTCGAGCGAGCGGGACGACAGGAGCCCCTTCGACTGGCGGCTGACCGAACAGCCGGCGAGCGAGAGGGCTAGGACGAGGAGGACGAGGCCGCGCGTTCGCATGAGCCGCCGGTAGGATACCATGCGCCGAGGGATCGGGGGTGCAGGGTGCATGACCGTTCATGCAGGGTCCCTGAGGGGGACGCACCGTAGCCCGGGCCGCGCAGGTGCCCGCCATTTCCTGTTCAGCATTGATATTTCCTGTTTCCTGTTTTCCATTTCGCGT
>JACQVV010000087.1 GCA_016209595.1 Planctomycetota bacterium | reverse complement strand
GTGCAGCCGCCCCCCCTTCCCCCCCGACCCCTGCGCCGGCGGCAACCGCGGAGGCGCCGACCCAGGAGGGGATCGAGATCCTCAAGTGCGTCGAGTGCGGGGAGATCTACTGGGCGGAGGACCGCCAGCAGGGCAGGGTCTTCATCACGTCCTGGGGGCCGGTCTGCCAGGCCTGCCTGCCCTCGGTCCAGCAGGAGCGGGAAGCGATCCGGATCGGCTCGTACCGGCTCGCGGGAAAGCTCGGCGAGGGCGGCATGGGGATCGTATACGAGGCCTGGGACGAGGCGCGGGGCCGTCGCGCGGCGGTCAAGGTCCTCCACGCCGCATTCGCTGAGAGAAAGCCGCTGCGCGACCGCTTCCTCCAGGAGGCGGCCGTCGGAGTGCGGCTTTCGCACCCCAACGTGATCGAGGTCTACGAGGTCGGCGAGTATAGCGGCGCTCCGTTCATCGCCATGGAGCTCTTCGAGGGGAAGAACCTCGGCCATCGTCTACAGCACACACCGCGCCTCCCCCTGAGGAGCGTCCTCGCCTGGACGAAGCAGGCCGCCGAGGGGCTCGCCCACGCCCACTCGGCGGGCGTGATCCATCGGGACGTGAAACCCGGCAACCTGCTCGTTTCCGACAACGACCGCCTGAAAATCCTCGACTTCGGCCTGGGGCGGGCGCTCGACCACGAGGGGACCCGGCTCACGCTGTCGGGCGAGCTCATCGGGACGATCGCGTACGCCTCCCCCGAGCAGCTCGAGAGCGCCAAGACGGTGGACACCCGAGCGGACATCTACGGCCTGGGCGCCACGCTCTACCACCTCGTCGCGGGCGAGCTTCCCTTCCAGCACGACTCCCAATACTCCCTCATGGACCGTATTCTCACCCGGGAGCCCGCGCCGCTCGACACGCTGCGCCCGAACCTGCCACCGCGGCTCGTTGAGTGCGTCGGGCGGGCGATGAAGAAGGACCCCCGGCAGCGCTTCCAGTCGGCGCTGGAAATGAAGGAGGAGCTCTCGAGGGTGATCGTCTAGAATCGGGCGAACCTCGAGGGACCTATCGATGGACAAGCGCATCACCACGATCGTCAACCGGACGCGCACGCTGCTTCGCTTCTACTGCAAGTGCGGCCAGCTGGGGATCGCGAGGCGCGACGAGCGGAGGCAGGTCTGGGAGTGCCCCAAGTGCCACGAGAAGCGGAAGATCCCGGAGACCTCCGAAGTCGTCCTCCGCTTCGGGCCCGAGGAGCTCGTTCCCGGAGACGAGGCGAAGGACCGCCCGCTGTCCGAAGAGGCGCGGAAATGGGGTGAGGCCCTCGCGTCCCGCCTCCAGACCGACAACGTGGGCGTCGGGAAGGCGGAGCTCGCCGGCTACTACTGCCTGCGACTCCATCTCTCGGACGACCTCGACGAGTATCTGAGAATCACGACGATCGACATCGAGGAGAGCCGCTACCTCCTCCTCACCGCCTCGATCGGGAAGCTCGTCTCGCCGGACCAGGCCCTGCCGCTCCTGGAGTACGTGACACACTTCGCGAAGATCGAGCTCTCGGGAGACGACGTTTCGCTCCGTTGGCTCATGCCGCTCGCCAACGTCACGCCGGAGCTCCTCCACGAGGTCGCGCTCTCGCTCACGCTCGACGCCTCGCTTATCCGCTCGACGGTCCTCGCGCCCAGGAAGAAGCGGAAATAGAGAGCGCGTCTCCCGTCTCCTTTCCAAGATCCGGAGATCGCGATGCGCCCGTTCCGCTCTCCCGAAACCCTTGTCGCGCTCGTCCTCGCCGCGGCGGCGGCCTTTCCGGCCCGGGCGCAGGATGAGGACGAGGCGACGCCGCTCCGCCTCGACAAGCCCGTGCGCGCCTCGATTCGCTGGCGCGAAAGGGTCTGGCGGACCTTCACCCTGGAGGTTCCCAAGGACGCGATCGTCATCGAGGTGCTCCTGGAGGACGCGCCGGTCGACCTCGACATCTTCGCCCGCCACGGCGGGCCGATGCAGGACTACCAGAAGGAAGCCCAGCACCAGGCGAATTCGGGGCGCTACAACGACGTCCTGCGCGTCTCCCGTTCGACGCAGCCGCCCTTGAAGCCCGGGACGTATTACATCGACGTCGTCTATGGTGTTCAGGCCGAACCGCGGGCCGCGAAGCGGCCGATCGAGGAGATCCCGTTCACCCTGTCGGCCTCCCTCATCCGCGCCCGGGTGGACGGGGCGCTGGAACCGGGGACAAAGCTCGAGAGCAAGACGACCCCCGAGGGGGGCTTCTTCCGCACCTACACCGTCGAGGTGGCGGCGGGCGCCGCGGCGCTGCGGATCGACCTGGACGAGGTCTCGAGCGACCTCGATATCCAGCTCCGCCACGGGCGTCCGATCCTCGACCGGTCGGAGGCCGACCACTCCGCCCTGAGCTCGCTCTCGCGGGAGACCCTCGTCATCGACGGTGACTCCGAGCCGCCACTCGCGCCGGGAGTCTGGTACGTGGACGTCTTCGATCCTTCCGAGAACGGGGTCGTCCCGTTCACGATTCACGCCACTCTGGGCCGCGAGCCGCCCCCCGAGCTCCTCGCGATTCCCGCGATCCGGGAGCCCCGGGACGAGATGGACCTCGCGATCCTCGCCACGGTCGAGCTCACCTGCCCGAACGGCGGCGGGAGCGGGACGGTCCTCACCGCCGATGGGCTCGTGCTCACCAACCACCACGTCGTCGAGGCCTCCGAGGGAGGCGTCGTCGCCGACGGGGAGCTCGTGATCGGCCTCTCGCAGGACCCCCGGCTACCCGCGGTCGAGCTCTTCCGCGGGCGCGTCCTCGCCTCCGACGCGCGGCTCGACTTCGCGCTGGTCGAGATCACCCAGGGGTACTACCGCCAGCCGCTGCCCGCGGGCTACCGGTTCCCGTACCTGGAGTTCGGCGAGCCCGAGGAACTGAGAATCGGGGAGCCGCTCACCGTGATCGGCTTCCCCGTGGCCGGGGGCACCGGCAGCCGGGTTTCCGTGACCTTTACCCGCGGCGTCGTCTCCGGCTTCGACCTGACCGATATCGGGCTCCTGGTGAAGACCGACGCCGACATCAGCTCCGGGAACTCCGGCGGCGCCGCGCTCGACGATCGCTTCCGCCTGATCGGGGTCCCCAGCTCCGTGGTCCCCGAACCGGACGGGAACGGCCAGATCGGCTACATCCAACCGGTGAACCTGGTCCCCGCCGAGTGGCGCCGGCAGATCGAGGAGAGGAAGGGGCGCTGATCCCGCGAGAGGGTCGGGATGAGGCCTTTCCTGGAATCCGACCACCAGCCCCGCGCGAGGCCGTAGCCGACGTAGCTGCCGAGCAGGATCAAGAGGACAACCGCCGCGAAGAGCGCCGCCGCACGCTTGTTGCGAAGCGCCCTCCGCTCGCAGGCTGAGAGGAACGCGCGGTCGACCCTCCAGGGACACGCGGCGCACCTCCAATCGAGCGTTCGCGCGCGGAAGGCGTAGTGCAGAGCGGCGAGGAAGAAAACCAGGCCGATACCCGCGAGCAAGGTCTGCATGCCCAGGATCAACGGATCGAGATTCCCGGAACCAGAAGGCCGGAGGAGGAGCTTCACCCCGATCCAGAGGACGAGGAGCACCGCGAGGGGAATCCGCAACGAGGCGGAAAGGAGCGCCGAGGCAGGTTCGAGCGAGACTCCGCTTCCGCACCGCGGGCAGGACCGAGTGCTCGTCGCGTGGTTCCATCCGCACGTCGCGCACGTTCCGGAGGTGCCGCCCACCTCTGAGCGGCAATGGACACAAGTGACCGGTTGAGCGTCCTCCAGGATCATCGGGCAATTCTCCGATGAGCTCCTCTGCAAGACAACCGTCTTGCGCTCGATCCCAGGAGCCTTCGCGAGCGATCTACCCCCCGTGGCCGGCCGCTTGCCGCGCTCTCTCCTTCCTTCTATACTCCACAAGAACGGTATCCGGCGTTCGGACCGGCGGGAGCCACCCCCGCACTCACAGGCGAAAGATCCAAGAAGGAGAGCGCCATGAGCGCCACGCCCGAAGTTCCCTCCTCCCCGTCCCCGTTCCGGGAAACGAAGCTCGCGATCGGCGTCCTCGATCTTGCCGGCTTCTTCGCCCTCTGCCGCGACCATGAAGACATCGAGATCGCGGCCTTCCTGGAGGACTTCTACCGCCTCTGCCACGACCGGATCGCCGCGGCCGGCGGGCGCGTGGTGAAGTTCGTGGGAGACGCCGTCCTCTCCGTCTTTCCTCCCGGGCGAACCGCCGCGGCGGTCGAGGCGACAGTCGCGCTCCGGCGCGAGGTCGAGCGGCTGGGAGCGTCGCGCGGTTGGCGCGTCGCCGCGGGCGCGAACCTCCATATCGCGACGGTCGTCGAGGGAGAGTTCGGCCCCGAGGACGACCGTCGCTACGACGTCATCGGGAGCGGCGTGAACCACGCCTTCGTCATGGGCCGGGGGGCGGGGATGAGGATCAGCGAGCCCGTCTACCGGCAGCTCCCGAGCGGCAGAAGAAGCCCGTGGGCGAAGCAGAGGCCGCCGGCGACCTACGTCCTCGCCGGAGAATAGCGAGAGCGTCACGCCGGGCGAGCCGTCCATCGGTTACCATGTCGCCTTGGGGGTAACGAGGCGCTCGCCCGGGATGAGACAGTCGCTCGGCAACTACCAGATCCTCTCCACGCTCCACCGCGAGCCAATCGGTACGGTCCACCTGGGCCGCCACCAGGTCCTCGAACAGGACGTCCGGATCCTCGTGGTGGACGAGGCGCTCTCGGCGTTCCTCCCCTTCCGCAAGAAGTTCCTCTGGGAGATGCGTTCGGTCGGGAGGCTCCGCCACACGAACATCGCGCGGATCCTCGACGTCGGGGTTGATCTCGATACGATCTACGTGGCAGTGGAGATGGAGCCGGGGAACCGCTCCTCGCAGGTCCTCGCGGACGCGGGGAAGATGCCGCCTTCCACCGGGCTCCGCGTCGGCGCGGGGGTGACGAGCGCACTCATCCACGCGCACCTGAAAGGGATCCTCCACCGCCACCTTCACCCCGGGAACGTCTGGATCCGGCCCGACGGAAGCCCCGTCGTCCACGGCTTCGGCTTCGCCGCGCCGCACGACCTGCCCGGGCTCCCCCCGGCGGAGTTCGACGCGCCTGACGGGATCGACGTGCGGGCTTTCCTCGCCCCCGAGATCCTGGAGGGCAGGCCGGGGGACGCGAAGAGCGACCTCTGGTCGGTGGGCGCGCTCGTCTTCTTCCTCGTGACCGGGAGGCCTCCCTTCGCGGGCACCGACGTCGAGGAGCGCCTCGGCGCGATCGGGCGCGGCCGTCTCGACCTGCCCGGCGACGTCGCGCGGCTCCTCCCCGCGAAGGGAGTCGCGCTCCTCGCCCGGATCCTCGCCCGGGCACCCGAGGTCCGGCCGGATTCCCTCTACGCGGTGAAGGCAGAGTTCGAGGGGCTCGCCGCGGACGGCGGAGTCACGCGCCTGGTGGCCGAGACTCCGGGCCGGATGGAAGCGGGCACGCGGTTCGAGCCCTCGGGGGGATTGTCGTCCTACCAGATCATCGAGAAGCGCGGCCAGGGTGGGTTCGGGGCCGTCTACAAGGTGAAGGACACCAGGAACGACCGGGTCTTCGCCATGAAGATCCTCAAGGCCGACGCCGAGGAGGGGCCGAAGCTCGCCGCGCGCTTCCGGCGGGAATGGGAGGTTCTTCGCGCGGTGGACCACCCGAACATCGTCAAGGTGATCGAGGTCGGGAGCGACGGCGACGTGCTCTACTACGTCATGGACTACGTGGACGGCCCCGACCTCCGCGAAGTGGTCCAGAAGATGGGGGGCCTGCCGTACGAGCAGGCGATCCAGATCGCCGCGGCGATCGCGCGGGGACTGGAGGCGGCGCACGCTGCAGGCGTGGTTCACCGAGACCTCACCCCCGCCAACGTCCTCGTCGACCCCACGGGACGCGTGGTGCTCACCGATTTCGGTCTCGCCTACATTCCCGGCGAGACGAAACTCACGCGCACGGGTGACATGTTCGGCACGCCGCGGTACATGGCTCCCGAGGTGATCGCCGGGCACCCCGCCGACCGGCGAAGCGATCTCTACGGGCTCGGCGCAATCCTCTACGAGATGCTTGCCGGCAAGCCCCCCTTCATTGACGACTCGGTCTGGGCGCTTTTCCGCCGGATCGTCAACGAGGACCCCCCCCTGGCGGAGGATTTCCCCAAATCGGTCCCCACCCCGGTCCGCGCGGTGGTCCACAGACTTCTGGAAAAAGACCCCGCCGGACGCTTCCGAAACGCGACGGAACTCCTCTCGGAGCTCGCCCGAATCGAGGAGGAGGAGGACGAGTTGGACCAGGGCGCGAAGACCCCGGACGGGAGTGAGACGTAGTCCGCGGGATTGGCTCTAAACGCGCTCCAGCGCGAGCGAGGCGTAGTTCGCCAGGAGAAGGAGCGACGGCACGTCCCCGTCCGGGATGGGATTCCCCTTCCGAGGGTTCAGCGCGACGAGCACCCCCACCACCTGCCCTTTCTTCTTGACCGGAATGGTGGCGATCGCCCGGCTCCCGAGAATTTCCCGCTCCCGAGGGGAAAGGGGTGCCCCGTAGAGGGGATCGTCCGCGTCGGGGACGTTGTGGGGCTTTCCTTCCAAAACGGTCCGGGCGAGGAGACCCGCGTCCATTGCGAGCGGCTCCTCGAACGACTTGAGCTCCGGTCCCGCTCGCTCTCCCTCGGCAAATGCGATCCGGAGCTTCGCCCCCACGGCGTCGCGGATGACGAAAAGGGCGCGTTCCGCCCCGAGCCCCCGGGTCGCCGCCTGGAGCACGAGCGTGAGGATGCTTCGCAGCTCGGTCTCGCGCACCAGCGCCTCCGTGATCTTCGAAACGTAGCCCATCCACTGCTGCTGGCGCTCGATCTCCGAGCGCAGAATCCTCTCCGAGTCCCGGGCCGGTCGCCGCGTCTTCTCTTCCCGGTCCGCCCCGCGGACGGTCCCGAAGTCCTCCGGGAGCTCCGGGAGCTCGCCGATCTCGATCCCGAAGCAGTGCGCGAGCTCCTCGATCCGGTCACGGAGGGCCGAGAGCATCTCGCGGAGCGCGTCGGAACGCAGCGAGACGAACGACGGCCCCTCAAGCAGGAGCTTCTCGAGGGCGACGCCGCGCCCGGGGCCGACGTCCCGGTAGAGAGTCGCCGTGAGCAGATTGGAGAAGGCGACGATCCGCGGGATCGGCTCCCTGTCCACCGGCGCGAGCGAGGCCATGTCGTGGTGGCGGCGGATTGTCGTTTCGAGAGTGTCGTCGAAGCGCCACTTCCGGGCGAGCTCAATTCCCACCTCGACATGGTCGGTGCCCAGGCGCCGCCGCTCGGCCACGAGATACGTCAAACCACTCCGAACGTCGTCCAGCACGCCGGCGTAGTCCTCGGGGAAGTACGATGCCAGGAGGAGCTTCCCGACGTCGTGGAGCAGCCCGCCGACGAAGGCCTCCTCGGTCACTGGCAGCCGGGACTCCTGGGCCACCATCTGCGCGGCGACCGCCGTTGCCAGGGAATGCGACCAGAAGTCGGTCAGGACGCGCCGGTCGGAGAACGCGGAGAGGACGCTCTGCGCGGTGCCGGCGAGCGTGATGTTCCTCACGTTCTCGAACCCCAGCACCACGATCGCCTGGGTCACCGTCGTCACCTTGCGCGCGTACTGGCGATAGAAGGGTGAGTTGACGACGCGGAGGATCTTCGCCGTGAGCGACTGGTCCTTCAGGATCACCTCCGCGAGGTCGGACGCCGAGGCGTCGCGGTCCCCCGCCACCTCCCGGACGCGCGTCACGATCTGCGGGAGGACCGGCAGATGGTCGTCCCGCTGGATTCGTCTGGAGATCGCCTCGATCGACTTGGCTACCGCCATGACGTTCTCTCCCTCCCCCCGCCTACGACCGCGAGCCGAAGTAGAAGCCGACGAGCGCCGCCAGGCCATCGGCGATCTTGAAGTTGCCCAGCCGCTCGTGGAGGCCCGCGAGCGGCCCCTCTGCCGAGACGAACCCGACGTCGAAGACGAGCGAGACGAGAAACAGCGCCGCGGCGAGCGACAAGAGCGCCCGGACGTCCTCGACCATCCGCGGCGGGTGGTGACCCCGCCTCCGCCACCAGGCGAGCCCGCGCGACAAGACGACTCCCAGGAGGAACCCCGCCACGAGGACGAGCGTCATCGCCGCGCTCGCCGGCTGGACGTCGAACAGCCGGTCCTCCCGGAAGAGCATGACCGCGACGAACAGGAAGCCCGCGAGCAGCGAGAAGCGGATCACCCCGCGCGGGAGGTATAGGGGCGGGGGCCCGTGTTCGTCCGCAGGGTCGAGAGCCCCTCGCGCGGCGAAGTAGTGCCCCAGGATGATGAACATGAGGTTTTGGAGGTAGATCGGGACCTGCCGGTCCGGGTGCTGGACCAGGAGCACCCAGATCGCCGCGAGAACGAGGAGGGCGAGGGCCGCCCGCACGCTCCCCGCGGGGAGACCGAAGGCGTGGATCTTCCTCCAGTCGGCGGAGGCTCTGGACCCTTGGGTCGAATCGGACATGGCGGGACTCACCTGGAGGGATCGCTTCTGGCGCGCAACGAGCGTCCCGATTGTGCCTCGCCCCCCGCCCGCGCGCCAGAGACCAGCCGCGCTCCGCTCAGCGGGCCGCGGGGATCGCGATCGTCTGTCCCGGGTGGATGAGGTCGGGGTCGGAGACTTGGGTGTCCAGGAGGCGCACCTTGATCGAGCCGACGCCGAGGTCGGCCGCCTTCTTCGCCCACTCGGGGCCAGCCGCGTCGTTCTGCACGACGCCGTACCAGCTCTGGTCGCCCGGGCCCTGGGCGCTCGCCGCAGCGGTCAGCCCCCACATAAAGAAGAGAAGAAGACCGGGTCGCGCGTTCTGCATGGCCAGCCACCTCCACGAGAGAGACTGGCAAGGGTCATGCCAGCGGGCCGGCCGGGGAACGGCCAACGTGAGCGATTGAGTCGCACCGACTTACGGTGATCGACTTGCCGCGAGGCCGTCACTCGAGAGATGACGCCCGACAGGTCGCTTTACTTTCTTCCGCGTTCCTTCAGCGTTCGCGGCTCCGGAGCTCCCGAGCGCGAGCCACGAGCTCCGCGAGCTCCAGGACCCGGGGCGCGTCGTCGAACTCCCGCGCGACATTTCGCGCCACTTCCGCCACGACGCCAAGGTCCTCGGGCCCCTTCCCCTCCTGGCCGCGCAAGATTTCCGCGAAGGCGGCCACGCACGACGCGAGGCGATACCGGGCCGAAGCGGACGAGAACTCCAGGTGGAAACCGTCCCTCTCGATCCGGCGGGAGATCTCCGTGACCTTGCCCGAATCGGGATCCTGCCAGCGGAGCCGCACGACCGCCGCGGTCCCGTCCCCCCCCTCGCGGAAGCGGATCTCGTAGAGGGCGGTGGCGGCGTGGCCCGCCCCGATCTCGCCGGCGTCGACCCGGTCGTTGCGAAACTCTTCGTTCGCGAGCCGGCGGTTCTCGTAGCCGAGGAGCCGGTAGCTCGCGATCACGGCGGGGTCGAACTCGACCTGGACCTTCGCGTCCTTCGCGACCCGCTGGAGCGTCCCGGTCAGGTTCTCGACGAAGACCCGCCGCGCCTCCTCGAGCCGATCGACGTAGGCGTAGTTCCCGTTCCCCGCGTCGGCGAGGCCCTCCAGGAGGACGTCGTTGTAATTCCCCATCCCCACGCCGACCGTGGAGAGGGTGATCCCGTCGTCCACGCAGTCCTTCACCCGAGCGAGGATGCCCAGGGGACCGGTCCGACCGACGTTCGCGACGCCGTCCGAGCAGAGGATGACTCGGTTCTCGAAGCCCTCCGCGAAGTTCTCGATCGCGAGCCGGTAGCCGAGGTCGAGTCCCGCCTCGGCGTTCGTCGAGCCGCCGGCCGCGAGCGACCGGATCGCGGCGACGATCTCGTCCCGCTTCGCGAGGCTCGTGGGGGGAAGGACGACGCGGGCCTCATCGTCGTAAGCGACGATCGCGACCCGGTCCTCCCCGTGGAGCTCGTCCACGAGAAGGGCGAGCGCCTCCTTCACGAGGCCCAGGCGGTTCCCCTGCGCCATCGAGCCCGACACGTCCACGACGAACGTCAGGGCGGCCGACCTCCGGTGCTCGCGCGCGATCCGCTTCGCCTGGATCCCGATCGCCAGGAGCCAGGTCGCGGCGCTGCCGGTCCCGGCGGCGCCGAAGCGCGACGGCGCCCCTTCGAGGTGGATCGCGAAGGGGCCCTCCTCGGGACCGGCGTAGCCGTAGTCGAAGTAGTTCAGGAACTCCTCCGTGCGCACCGCGGCGGGCGGGGGCAGGTGATTCGCCTGGAGGTAGCTCCGGGCGATCGTGTAGGAGCCCGTATCGACGTCCAGAGCGAAGGTCGAGAGCACGGTCTCCTTGGGATCCTGGACCGGGTTGAAGCCCGCGTGTTCGAAGTGCGTCGCGGAGGGGATCTCCAATCTCTCCTCGGTGGATTCCACCCCGGCAGCCAAGGCCTTTTCCGTGTTCGTCACGACGCCGGGCTCGTCGGGCCCGTCCGAGAACACGTGCGCGGCCTGGATCCTCGGCATTGTGCCCCTGGGGAGGCCAGGGCTCAGTCTGGGGAGGCGGTGGTCCTTGACGACGTTTGATATCTTCGTGCTCCGTGCCGCCCGCTCCGTCTCGATCAGGTTTGCCTCCTCTTCCGTGAGTGGTTTGCCCACCAGGGCGAGATTGGACGCGTCCGGTTCGTCTTCGTTCTCGCTCGTTGCCGTCCCACCGAGCACTTCGGCAGCATGCTCGCGATCCTCGTTCAGCTCCGCGTACTGCTCCAGCGCGACCCACACCACGACTGCCGCCGCGGCCGAGCCGATGGCGCCGAGCCACACCAGGCGCGCTCCATGTCTCCCGGCAGGCGGCCGGGTCGCGGCGAGGAGCTTGGCGCGGCGAGCAGGCGCGAGCCGCGGCGCGCTCCCCTTCCCGATCGCGGCCACGAGCCCGATCGCCTCCCGGCGCTCCTCTAGCGCCCGCCGGCAGGACGGGCACGACGCGACGTGATCCTCGACCAAGGCGACCCACTCCTCGGGGAGCTCGCCCACCGCGCAGTCGGCAAGCCTCGCTTCGATCTCCCGGCAGTTCATGACCTCGCCTCCTCTCTTTCCAGAATGCCGGCTGCGCGGAGGCTCCCCGCGAGAGCGAGCGTCGCCTGGTGGATGTGGTAGCCGACGTTGGAGACCGTGAGGCCGGTCCGCCCCGCGATCTCCTTGTACGAGAGCCCTTCCCAGACCTTGAGGAGGAGCACCTCCCGCTGCTTCCGGGGGAGTCCCGCGAGGGCCCGCTCGACCTCCCGGTTCACCTCCTTCTCGACGAGGGCCGCCTCGGGAGGGGCCGTCGCGCTCCCGGAATGGCTCTCGCGGTAGACTCGCTCGCGCTCGGTCATCCGTCTCTCCTTCTTCACCCGGTCCCGGCAGACGTTTCGGGTCACGTGAAAGAGCCACCCCGAGACCGACGAGACGCCGCGGAGCTCCCCGCCCGAGCCCAGGAGGCGCAGGAACGCCTCCTGGACAGCGTCCTGCGCGCCGTCGCCATTCCCCAGGAGCGCCCCCGCGTAGCGAAGAAGTGGCCCCTCGAACCGATCGAGGAGCCCCTCGAACGCCGCGCGGTCGCCCCGGAGGTGCCGCCGGACCAGTTCCTCGTCCGTCATCTCGGTATCTTCACCTGAAGAGACGACGCTGGACTGGATTTCACAGTGCCCGGGACAGATTTCGCTCGCCATGGAGGGTTGAAGATCTTTCCCAAGCGCTGAGGCGGAAACAACCCTCTCCCCGCTTCTTCGTTACCCTGGGTCACCCCAATGTTGCATTTCTGATGTAGGGCGGGGGCTTGTCCCCCGC
>JACQVV010000086.1 GCA_016209595.1 Planctomycetota bacterium | reverse complement strand
GACCAGTGATCAGTGGTCAGTGAAAAGAAAAGGCCCTGTTCCTTTCACTGAGCACTGGCCACTGCCCGCTGGTTCACTCACCCCGACCCTCGAGACGGAGGAGTCGGTCGCGCAACCTGGCGAGCTCGCGCTCGCCCGCCTCCCGCTTCTCTCGCTCGGCATCCCGTTCGGCCTCGGCGGCCGCCTGGGCCTCCTCTGCGGCCGCCTGCGCCTCCTCGGCGGTCGCCTGCGCCTCCTCGGCGGCCGCTTGCGCCTCCTCGGCGGCCGCCTGCGCCTCCTCGCCTGTGGGGACGAGCTCCCGTCCCGCCGCGTCCCTGGCGAGCCGGAGCCTCGGACCCGTTGGGTCGAGAGACACAACCGCGTAGAGATCGAGAGTCCGAAGGTAGGCCGGGTCAGGACCGTGATAGCGCCGCACGAAGAGCCCCTCGTCCGTCCGGTGGAAGACCTGCAAGGGAGTTCGGTCTCGACCGCCCACCTTGTCGCCGGCCGCCTTCGGGTCGAAAACCAGGAGTTCCCGGGCTCCGAGCGCCGCGTACTTTTCCGGCCCCTCCTCGTAGTCCTTCTGCCAGTCCTCCGAAACGACTTCCACGGCCAGGATGGGCGCGCGGTGTCCTGGCCGCCAGGTTTGCCACGACGGGGGAAGTGGCGCGGGAGGCGGCCCCTCGAGGAGATAGACGTCGGGCGAGACCCTCACGAGCGGCTCAGCCGGCAGCCAGGCGAAGAACGCATCGCTCCCGACGTACATCGAATCACCCCATGACCGCTCGCGTCCCAGCTGTCGGAGGACGTCGACGAAGAGCCGGATCACTTCATTCTGCTCGGGCCGCTCTCCCATGTCCTCCTCGTCCGTCAGATACCAGCTGGACCAATCGATCTCCGGGCCCAAGTCCTCGCCGGGCGAACGAACGACGGTGACGATGCGCGGCGGCCGGGCCGGCTCCGCGCGAGTGCCGGGACCGTTCATGACAGTGGATCGTACCTCGACCTGGACTCGGGATCCACCCCAGTGCCCGGGTGTCCCGGTGTCAGGCGGGTGTCCCGGTGTCAGGCACTCGAGTGCCGGAACGAGGAAACTACCGATCACGACCACGACCACGATCACGATCACGAAAACGACGACCGCCGCGGCCCCAAACTTGACTCATTCCTCAACGTGGACGCTCTTCTAGTAGCGCTTACACAGCAAGAATCTTGAAGAACCGAGCAAGTTTGCACGGGCACGAAGCTGAACGTCGAACGCTGAACGTCGAACGTCGAACGTCGAAGTTGGGAGTTCGAAGTTCGAAGTTCGAAGTTCAATGCGCCGAGGCACGAACACGCCTCGACGGTTTGAGGCGGAGCCTCGTTAGGGAGCTAGCCCGCTGACGATTCCCGGAGGCCATCCTCCGGGACCCGGATCACCTTTCCCGGGATCCCCGCGTAGGGGGTCTCGTTGCAGGTCGCGACGATCACCTGGACCCGGGCCTGCGCTTCCCGGAGGATGACCGCGAGGCGCTGCGCGCGGAGGGGATCGGCGTTTACCAGCCGGTCGTCGATGATGACGGCCTGGCGCTCCGACTCGGAGAGGAGGGTCGCGATCCCGAGGCGTAGGAGCACCACGATCTGCTCGCGGGCGCCGTAGCTCAAGCTGCGCTCGGGGAGGTCGGAGTCGTATCGAGGAACGTGGACGTCGGACGGGAGAAGACCGTCAGTGAGAGTGAGCCCGTCCGAGGTGCCTTCGGTGAGAAAGGCGAGCCAGGGATTCACGCGCTCGGCGAGAGGTCCGGCCAGGGCCGCGGACCGGGACTGGCGGTGGGCCTCCACCAGGTTCCGGAGGGCCTTGACCGCCGCTGCGCGCCGCTCGAGCGTCGCGAGGCGGCGGCGCCGGACCTCGAGCGCCGCTTCCAGGTCTCCCGTCTTCGAGTAGAGGCCTTCCGCGGCCGCCTGATCCAGGACGGTCTCGAGCTTCGTCATGCGGGTTCGTTCATCATCGCGCTTGCGCTCGAGATCCTTTCGGGCCGCGCGGCGGCCTTCGAGGAGCTTCCGGGGACCCTCCGACCGCGCCTGGTAGTCCTTCTCGCGCCTCGCGAGCTCGTCGGTCAGGGTCGTCTCGTCCTGGCGGGCGGCCCGCTCGAGCCTCTTCAGGTTGTCGAGCGTGCCGTAGGACTTCAGTGTCTCCGCGTTCTCCTGGCGCAGCCGGTCCGCCCCGGACTCCGCCTCGGCCTGCGCCTTTCGAGATTTCTCTGCCGCCTCCGAGTACGCGGAAGCCTGCTTCTGGGCCTGGGCTTCGAGTTCGCGTTCCTCCTTCACGCGGCGCTCGAGGCGCCCGCGGGAATCCTGGTGCTCGGCGAGAAGAGACTCGATTCGTTCGGCGGAGAGCGTGGCCCACTCGGCGCGCGCCTTCTCGTGCGCCTCGACCGTCTCTCGGGTCTTCCGGACGCGGTCCTCCAGGGCAGTGAGCCGGCCGTCGAGATCCTCGAGCGTGTCCTCGTTGTTATCGCGCTCCTTGTCGAGTCTCGCCTCGTCCCCCTCCATGCGGGTCCGGCGCTCGTGGAGCTCCCGCAGCGCGTCCGGGTCGGGTGTTCCGTAGAATCGGAGTGTTTCGCTCACCTGGAGGCGGCGCTCCTTCACGCGCCGGTCGAGCTCCTCCAGCGTCGCGCCCCCTCCACGCACCCGGATCTCGCCGACCCCGGCCACGCGAAACGTGGTGGGTCTCGTCACGAGGTGCTCGCCGTCGGGTCCGGGCGGGGCGGGAGGATCCGAGGTCACGGCCTGCCGCCCGGGGAGATCGAAGGCGACGTAGATCCCGCTCGCACTGAGCTGCGCTTCCGCTTCCAGGAGCGCCGCTCGAATCCCTTCGAAGTCCTTCCAGTCGGATCTCGATGGCGCTCGGAGACCGCGGAGCTCCCCGCGGACCCGCGCGAGCTCCTGGAGGAGCTTCCCGAGCGACTTCTTCCTCCGTTCAAGCCCCATTCGCTCCTCGCCGAATCCGGCGAGTCGCTGGAGGGCCTCCAGGGCGCGGATGGAGCCGCCGGCCGCCACGGCCTGGGGTTCGAGCTCGTCCTCCCAGGACTTCCGGTGCCTCCGGGCGTCCGCGCGCGCCGCCCGCAAGAGGCTCTCGGCCGTCTCGCACTCGCCGCGCGCGGTCCGTGCGTCGGAACCGCGTTCTCGGGCCTCCCCATCCCTTCGGGCCACTGCCGAGAGATCGGACTCCAGGCGCGTTCGCTTCTCCTGGGCGAGCGAGAGTTGCTGCTTCGCCTCAGCGATGGCTCGGGACTCGGCCTCGAGCGCGTCGAGTTCCTGGAGGAGGGTCGCGATCTCGCCGTCGCATCGCAAGAGCTCGGCTTCGAACTCGCGCTCACGGTGCCTCGCCTCCTCGAGGCCGGTGCGCGCCCCAACGAGGGTATCCCAACGTGTGCGGAGCTCCCCGACGCGCTCCGCGTCATGGGCGATCTCCGACCGCAGGGCCGCGGCCGCGCCCGCCTCCTTCTCGCGGCCCTGCGGGGTCCAGAAGTCGGCGTACTCCTTCTCGATCCGAGCGAGGACGGGGTCCTCGCGCGGGAAACGCGCGACCTGGCTGACCAGACCGCCCAGGCCGCGCTCGACGCTCTCGTGCCACCCGGCCTGGGGAATCGCCGGTTCCCCCTGCAGATACCAGAGGGCCTGCGCGAGGCCCCGGTGCTCCGCCCGCGTGGCTCCCCGGAACTCCTCGCTCCCAAAGAGCGCCCGCAGCCGGTCGTCCGCCGCGTCCCCTTCGTGGTCGAGCTCCCAGCGCCCCTGACGGTCGAAGAAAAGCTCGCACTTCGATTTGTACAGGAATCGCTTCACGACCCGGTAGCGCGCGCCTCCCGCGCAAAGCACGAGTTCCGCCTCGGGCCCGAGGCTGCTCCCCAGCGGCTGCATGTCGCGGATCTCTTTCGCGGTGGATCCGTGCCGGTCGAACAGGACGCGGGCCAGGGCCTCGAAGATCGTGGACTTGCCGCTCTCATTTCGTCCCACGAGTAGCGTGAAGCGCTCGTCGAAGACGAAGGTGTGGGGCTCGCGATACGTCCGCCAGCTCCTCAGTGTGATCCGCTCGACGATCACGCGTCCGCCTCTTTCGCAAGACGGCCGAGAAGGACCCGCGCCTCCCGCGCGACCTCGGGATCGAGGCTCGCGAACTCGCGCCCCGGCCCGTCCGGGATGCGGCCATCGAGGATCGAGGCGAGGTCGGCGTCCGCGGCGGCGAGGAGTCCTTCGAGGGCCGCCGTCCCGCTCGCGACGGCTGTGGGCTCCGTCCAGTCGAGGAAGAACGCCCGATCGGCAAGGCGGGCGCGGAGGTTCTCCAGCGCGGCGAAGGCCTCCTCCGGGCACCCATCCCCGGGTCGGGGCGCGAGGCGCAGGACGAGCTTCTCCGGAGCGCCGAGGGACGCGATCGCGCGCTCGAGCTGTTCGACGTCGGTGGGATCGAGGATCTTGGGGTTCGCCTCCCACCATCTGAGTCCTGCCACGCGGAGGGGACGGACGCGCGGGGCGCGTCTCGCTCCGTCGATCTCGACCACCAGGACGTGGCCCGGGTCGCGTTCGCCGAAGGCCGACGGCTCGATCGTTCCCGGGTATGCGATTCGCTCCGCCAAGTGCAACCCGTGCCAGTCGCCGAGCGCGAGATAGTCCAGACCGGAGGACTCGGCCCGCCCGCCATCGATCGGAAAGTTCACTCGATCGGGGAGGATGTCGAGGGCCCCGTGCGCGACGCCGATCCGCATGCGCTGGTCTCCCGCCTCGCGGGCGGGGATCCAGGCCGTGGGATCGATCCCGGACTGCTTCTGGGTCAGGGGACAGGGGTAGAGTGCGACGTGGGGTCCGGCGGCCACCTCCGTCCTTTCGCGAAACAAGGTCACGTGGTCCCCGGCCTGCCGCCAGGAGGCGCGTTCCCATACGCCGCCGGGCACGAGCGGATCGTGGTTCCCGGGGAGGACGAAGACGGGCATGGGCGCGAGCTGCTCGAGCAGGTCGACGGCCCGGCGGATGACGGAGTCATCGACATCCGGGTCCTCGAATGTGTCTCCCGCGACGAGGACGAAGTCGACGGCCTCGTCCACGGCGAGCCGAAGGGCGCGTTCCACGGCGTCGAACCGGGCCGCGCGGACTTCGCGAGCCTTTTCGCCAGCCTGGAGCGCCTTCATGCCAAGCTGCCAGTCGGCGGTGTGCAGGAACTTCACGGGCATCAAAGGGGCCCTCGTTCTTCTCTAGCGGGGCTCAGCCTCAGGCCGGACGAGCGTGTTGGTTTGTCGCCTCAGCAAACGTCGAACTCTGAACGTCGAACTTCGAACATCGAACTTCGAACATCGAACTTCGACGTTCAATGTTCAACGTTGGACGTTCGACGTTCAAGCGTCGGCGGCTGCAAACTTGACTCATTTGTGAAGATCCCGGCCCCTCAAGGCAGCTGCACCGCCCGCAGCGAAAGCCTTGGACGCGGACGCGCTGGGGCGGGCCGCCGCCCTGTTCGCCAAGGACAAACGGGCGGTCGTGATCCTCACCGAGGGAGACTAGCTCCTTCGGTAGGCGCCTCCAGTCGCGAGTTATTCCTCGGGCTTGGGTACGTCGAGCTTCTCCGGCGGGACGGGGGGCTGGCGCTCCTCCGAGGACCCTTCCGTCCCAGTCTCGGGGCTCGCCGTCTCACCGGTCGAGCCGCCGGCAGTCGAGGGCTCCGCGGTCCCTTCGGCGGGGGTCGCTTCCTCGGCCCGGGGCGGGAGCTTGTCGAGGAGACCCTGCTTCTGCCACTGGAGCGCCTGCGCCCAGAACTTGTAGTTGTCGTAGAACTCCTTGTTCAGCCCGGAGGGGACGATCCGGCCCTTGCCGCGCCCCGCGGCACCGTCGTCGTCGCGGACCCAGTTGAGGTAGATCTGCCGGTACTTCTCCTCGCCCCAGCCCTCCTCCGGAGGGAATTTCTTCAGGATGTCCACGGCGCGGTAGTATTCCTCGACGCGGTCCTCGACCTTCCCGGCGGCGGACGCGAGGTCCTCCTCTCGCTTCTTGTGGGTTTCCTTCTCCTTGAGGGCCTCGAAGTACTTGCGGGTCTCCTCCTCGAGTTTCCGGGCCCGGTCGATCGCCTCCTTCGCCTTGCGGTCGGCGTCCTCGGCCATCTCGACGAGTTCCTCTTCCGTCACGAGCCGCTCGATCTCGATGTCGAGAATCTCCTTCCACTCCAGGTAGATGAACCCATCGTTGGAGTTCTCGGCGTACCAGACCCGGATGCCGTTCCCCTCGAGCTTGTCGGCCTGCAGAAAACCGCGCTCGCCGGCCGACTCGATGAACTGGCCGTTCTTCACCAGGCCGGTGACGTGGGAGCCGTTCCGCAGGCGTACGATCACACGCACCGACCCCTCGATGTCCTTGATCTTCTGCTCGATCGCGGGCGTGTCTCCCCCGGGAACAGGTTCCTGCGACCGGGCGGCGGGCGAGCCGCCGAGAGCGAGCGCGAGAGCGAGCGCAAGACGGCACGGGATCCTCATGTCGGCCTCCTCTTGAGGGGCGTGGACAACCGTAGGCCCTTTCGAGTATAGGACGTAGGGAAATCGAAGTCCATCGACGACATGGGGGCGGATGTTCCGGGACGAGGTCGAGATCGAGCTCCGGGCGGGAGACGGCGGAAGGGGATGCGTGAGCTTCCGCCGGGAGAAATTCGTTCCGCGAGGGGGTCCGGACGGCGGCGACGGCGGCGACGGCGGAGACGTGATCCTCGCCTGCGACCCGTCGGTGAACACGCTCTATGACCTCGCGAGTACGCCGAAGCTCTCCGCAGAGCCCGGTCGTCCAGGGGAGGGGAAGAACTGCCACGGCCGCCGGGGGAAAGACCTCGTCCTGCGGGTTGCGGTCGGGACGGTGGTCTTCGACACGGCGTCGGGGCGGCAGGTCGCGGACCTCGCCGAGATCGGACAGAAGGTGGTTATCGTGCGGGGCGGCAAGGGGGGGCGCGGGAACAAGTTCTTCGCCACGGCCACGCATCAGGTGCCTCGCGAGGCGGAGGACGGTCAGCAGGGTGAGCGGCTGCGGCTCCGCCTGGAGCTCAAGCTCATTGCCGACGTGGGGCTCGTCGGGCTTCCGAACGCGGGGAAGTCGACGCTGCTCGCCCGGATCTCCGCCGCGCGCCCGAAGATCGCGGACTATCCCTTCACCACGCTCGAGCCGCACCTGGGGATCGTCCGGGTGGGGGAGTACGAACGCCTCGTCTTCGCCGATATCCCGGGGCTCATCGAGGGAGCGCACGACGGCCACGGCCTGGGGGACAAGTTCCTTCGCCACATCGAGAGGACGCGCGTCCTGGTGCACCTTGTCGACGCGAGCCCCCACGGGGTCCTGCCCCCCGACCAGGCCTACCGGACGGTGAGGAACGAGCTGGCCGAATACAGCGAAGGTCTCGCGTCGAAGCCCGAAGTGGTGGTGGCGAACCAGGTCGACATTCCGGGCGCCGAGGGGGGGATCCTCCGGCTCGCCGCGGAGGCGGGCCGGGAGCCGGTACGCCTCTCCGGCTTCCGGGGGGACGGGATCCCGGATCTCCTGAAGGCGGTCCTCGCGGCCCTTCACGCTGCCTCGCCCGGCTTTGACGATTCCCCGGGACGGTGTTAACCTGTCCCTTGCTGGCGGCTCGCGCGTTCGCGGGACCACGGAAGAGGAGGTGCTCTGGACCATGCCGCACACGCACGACGAATACCTGGCGGCGATGATCGAGGCCCGCGCCTCCGACCTTATCTTGAAGAGCGGGAGCTTCCCGGCCGTCCGCGTGGACGGGGAGATTCGGTTCCTGGAGGAGCGCGTCCTCGACGAGGCCTGGTGCGAGAGCGTCTTCGGCGCCGTGGTCAAGAAGGACGGCGACCGCCGGCGCTTCGAGGAAGAGAACGAGATCGACATCGCGGTGGACCGCCCGGATGTGGGGCGGTTCCGGGCGAACGTGTTCCGCCAGAGCGGGCAGCTAGGCCTCGTTTTCCGGCACATCCAGACGAAAGTCCCGGGCTTCGGGGAGCTCCACCTTCCGGTCCAGGCGATGACCAAGCTCGCCGGCCTGAAACGCGGCCTCGTGCTCGTGACGGGGATCGCGGGGAGCGGCAAGTCGACGACGCTCGCCTCCCTCGTCGAGCACATCAACCAGCACCGCCGCTGCCATGTGGTCACGATCGAGGACCCGATCGAGTTCCTCTTCAAGGACAAGAAGTCGATCCTGAACCAGCGCGAGATCGGCCTGGACACTCACGACTTCGCTACGGCCCTGAAGCACGTCGTCCGGCAGAGCCCCGACGTCATCCTGATCGGCGAGATGCGCGACAAGGAGACCATGGAGGCGGCGGTGAACGCCGCCGAGACGGGGCACCTTGTCTTCAGCACGCTCCACACCGTGAACGCGATCCAGACGGTCGAGCGGATCATCAACTACTTCCCACCCCACCAGCACGCGCTGATCCGGCTCCAGCTCTCGATGGTCCTGGAGGGGGTCGTCTCGCAGCGGCTCCTGGTGAAGAAGGACGGCCGCGGTCGCGTCCCGGCGATCGAGCTCCTGATGGCGACGCCCACCATCCGGGAGATCCTCTACGAGGGCCGTACGCGCGACGTTTACTCGGCCTTGAAGGAAGGGGCCTACTACGGCACCCAGACCTTCAACCAGTCGCTGAAGCAGCTCTTCGAGGACGACCTCGTCACCCTCGAGGACGCGCTTGCCGCCGCCGACAACCCGGACGAGCTGAAGCTCGAGATCCGCGGGATCACCAAGGGGACTCAGTCGGGCATGTACGGGAGCACGATGTAGACATGGAGATCGTCCGGGTGCGGAAGGGATTCCGGATCGCGTCGGTGGCTCTCTACGCGGCGGCAATCGTCGTTGCGGCGGTCGCTGGCCTGGGGTTCTTCCGGCCGGACCGCCAGGTTCCGGCGGCGAAGG
>JACQVV010000077.1 GCA_016209595.1 Planctomycetota bacterium | reverse complement strand
CCCCTCAGGGACCCTGCATGAACGGTCATGCACCCCGCGGGACCGCGCCGCTTGACGCTATCGGTAGGACGTCCTATCCTCAGAGCATCCTTCTGCCCTCGCCCTCGTCGAACTCGAACCTCTGGACCACCCGGTTCGAGGCGGGGAAGAGCTCGCTGAGCTGGGAGGCGATCTCGATGCACTCGGCAGGTGTCCGCCGGTGCTCCCGGCGCGCTCTTCGTTTCAGGCGTTCCAGCACTTCGAACTCGAGGCGCACTTCGGTCGTTCTCGGGAAAGGAAATTCCGGTCGGTCGCCGGACGGGGATGGATCAGTCGCCATGGACCTCCCTCCTCAGGGTCTCGAGCTCGCCCTCCCTGCCGAACAACGAGAAGTAGGATCGGACACGGTTCCAGTCGAGCCTGTCCCGGAACCGGTCGGCGAGCATCACGATGTCGTTCCAGTCCTTGCTCCGCCTCTTCGGGTTGTTATCGATGGCGTAGACCTTGAGGCCGATGAGATCTTCGACCTGGACGATCTTCACCTGGACGCCGCGCTTCCCGATGGGCACACGATCGGCCCGCTCGAGCATCTCCAGAGTCGAGGGGCGGGCCGCGTGGAGGACGTCCATGGGGGCGAGTCCCGCGCCGAAGAGCTCGAAAAAGGACATCGTGCCGAGCCGCTCCGTGAGCTGGTAGCCGACCTCGATTGCCGCCTTGTCGAACGCCTCAAGGTCAGGTTCCCTGACCAGGAAGTCGATGTCGTGCGTGTCCCGTATGCAACCGTGGGCCGAGACGGCCAGCCCCCCGATGAGGGCGTACCGGACGCCCAGGTCGTCCAGCCTGGGGACGATTCGCTCGAGGATGCGGGTGAAATCCGGCATGTTTGGTCCTCCCTAGTCCCTCCGTCTACGGCGCATCGGGAACCGGTTTCGCTTCTACCCGCGCTTGCGGGGTTTCCGGGCGCGTTTCGCCTCGGGGTTCCTCCTTCGCCGAAGCGAGGCCAAAAGCCGCGTGACGGGGAGGGAGTTCGCCACGTCGTCCTTCGTGAGCCAGGCGCGCCGGGCGGTGAGGAGCGCGTACTCGGTGTCGGCGAGCCCTTCGGTGTCGTGGGCGTCGGGGCCGAGCAGGATCTTCACCTCGGCCTGGGCCGCGCGGCGGGCCCAGACGGCATCGAGGTCGAGCCTTCGCGGGTTGCCGTTGATCTCCAGGAAGGTCCATGTCCGGGCGGCGGCCTCGATCACCTTCTCTAGGTTCACGCGATAGCCCTCCCGCGCGAGGAGAAGGCGCCCGGTCGGGTGGGCGAGGCAATCCACGAACGGGTTCTCGATGGCCCGGACGATCCGCGCGGTCATCTCGTCCTCGCTCATCCCGAACTTCGAGTGGACGCTCGCCACGACGAAGTCGAGGCCGGCGAGGACCTCGTCGGCGAAGTCGAGCGAGCCGTCGGCCAGGATATCGACCTCCGAGCCCCGGAGAATCCGGAGCCCCTTCACGCGCTTCTCGACCGCGTCGATCTCCGCGGCCTGGAGGACGAGCTTCTTCTCGTCGAGTCCGCCCGCGTAGTGAGCGGCCTTCGAGTGGTCGGCGATCCCGAGGTACTTCATGCCCAGCGCCTTCGCGGCGAGCGCCATCTCATGAATCGAGGCGCGGCCGTCCGACCAGATCGAGTGGCAGTGGAGGACGCCCTTGACGTCGCGCTCTTCCACGAGGACCGGGAGTTTCCCCTCACGCGCGGCCTCGATCTCGCCCCGGTCCTCGCGGAGTTCCGGCGGAACGTACGCGAGGCCGAGCGCCCGGTAGAGGGCCTCCTCGTCGGGGATGTCCTCCGGCTTCTCGCTCCCCTCCCGGAAGACGCCGTATTCGTTCACCTTGAACCCGAGACTCGCGGCGAGCGTGCGGACCCGTACGTTGTGCTCCTTCGATCCTGTGAAATAGGCGAGACAGGCGGGGAACTCGGAACCTCCGACGACGCGGAGGTCGGCCTGGATCCCGCTTTCCAACCGGATCGAGGTCTTCGTCCGGCCGCGGGCGATCGTCTCTGCGTCCGGGACGATCCCGGTAAAGAACTCCATCACCCCCTCCGGGTCGTCCGAGCTCGCCACGAGGTCGAGGTCCCCGATCGTCTCCTTCCCCCGCCGGATCGATCCCGCGAGACTCGCGCGTTGAACCGCCGGGCACTCCGTGAGCGCCGCGACGAGCTCGCGAGCGAGGGGGAGGGCCTCGCCCAGAAGCGATCGGTCGGCGGCCTTTTCGAGAAAGGCGATCCCCTCGAGGATCATCCGCTGGCTCTTTTCGCCGAAACCCGCCAGATCCTTCACGCGGTCGTCGCGGCACGCCTTGCGGAGCGACCTCAGGTCGAGGACGCCGAGCTCCTTCCAGAGCCTCTTCGCCTTCTTGGGTCCCAGGCCCCGGACCCGGAGGACGTCGAAAATCCCTGGCGGGACCGTCTCCCGGAGCTCCCGGTGGTAAGGGAGGTCGCCCGTCGTCGCGAGCGTCGCGACCTTCTTCGCGATCGCCTCGCCGATCCCAGGGATCTCCTGGAGGCGGTCCTCCCTCGCGAGATCATCGATCCGCTCGGCGAGCCCCTCGATCGCCCGGGCGGCATTCTGGTAGGCGCGGACCTTGAAGGGATTCTCGCCCTGGAGCTCCAGGAGGACGCCGATCTCCGAAAGGACCGCGGCGACCCGCTCGTTGTCCACGGCGGCTACCGGCGGACGACGAGAGCGATCGCGACGTGGACGACCGGCCGTTCCTCGGTCACGGGTCTTCTCCGAAGAGCTCGCGGTACTCGAGCCGCGCCTCTTCCTCGCTCGCGGTCGAGTCGCGGATCTGTTCCAGGATCGCCGCCCGGAAGAGCTTCCGCGTGCGGTAGAGGAGGTTCACGAGGTCGGAGCCGGGGATTGCGAACCGCTCGGAGAGCGCCGCGTAGGTGGGCTTGGGTTCGTCGGGTCCTGCGAGGTAGTAGGCCCGGAAGACATCGAGGTCGCGCTCCTTCCCCTGGGCGGCGAGCGTCTCTCGTGTCGCTACGAGCGCGCGATCGACGAGGAGCTTCACCCACTCGCGATCGACGATCTCCTCGGGGTTCGGGGCTCTGGGGTCCGCGGCATCTCGATGCCCGCTCGGGCTTCCCTCCTCGCCCTCGTCCTCGATCTCCAGCGAGAACCGCTTCGCGCCTCCGCCGCGCTTCAGCCTCCCCTTCGATTCGAAGTCCTTCGAGGCGAAGTTGCCGAGGCAGGCCTTCAGGTACGTCCGGAAGCGCGCGCGCGAACGATCCGCGCGTTCGAGCATCGGGCTGTCGAGGAGGTGCATGAAGAACTCCTGCGTCAGGTCCTTCGCCTCCTCCCGGGAGTAGCCTCTCGTGCAGCAAAGATACCAGTAGACCGGCTTCCAGTACGCCCGGCAGAGCTCCTCGAGCCGCGCGCGGCAGGTCGGATCGTTCGGGTCGCGGGCGGCGGAGATGGCGCTCCAGCGCGTCTCCGGGAAGTAGGGCCCGCCCTCGCCGATTCTCGTGTCGCCCGCGCGCATGCCCGGTCTCGCTCTCCGCTCGCTCCCTTTCTGGGCGAGCGTATCAGAGCCGCCGGAGCCCGTAAATGGACGTCATGGAGGTGTCACGCGCCGCGCGCGCCGTTCCTCTATCGCCAGCCCCAGGAAGGCCAGTCCGGCGAGCACGACGATGAGCCCAGCGAGCTGGCCGGCGGTATTCGTCCAGTCGGAGGGTCGCGCGGCCCATCCCTCCTCCAGCACGGCGCGCGTCCCGAAGAGCCCCTCGAGGTGACGGGTGAACGCGAGGCGCGAGAGGCATTCGCGGGCGAGCCAGGGCGTCGAGCCCTCGACGGGAAAGTCGGTCGCGCGGGAGAAGAGGATCTGGGGGATCATGAGGACCGGGACGAGCGCGAGCGCGAGCTCGCGCGTGGGGGAGAGCGCCGAGACGGCGAGACCGAGCGCGAGGCCGGAGAATCCCGCGACCGCGAGCCCCGCGAGGAACGTCACCGGGGCGAACGGGGCCCCGAAGAGGAGCGTGGCGCCCAGGAGAAGGACCTGCCCGGCGACGAGCGTCCCGAGCGAGAGGAATTTTGCGACGAGGTACTCGGAGTCGCGGACGCCGAGGAGTCTCTCCTGCCGGTAGGCGGGGAGCTCGCCGACGATCTCCTGGACCCCGGCCGTCAGCCCGAGCCAGATCGCGGCGACCTGTCCCAGGAGCGCCATTGACAGGAGCTCGGCCGGCCCCTTCTCCCAGCCCGCGAGGGCCCACCACACGAGGCGGATCGCCAGGCCCACCGCGAGCGGGAAGATCGTCGCTCCGAGCCAGGCCGACGGGACCGCGACCCGGCGGAGGAGGCCGCGCTCGACGAGGACGGCGAGCCTCCGGGGCGAGGGCGGAGAAGGAACGGGTGGAGGAGCGGGAGGCGCGTAGGTCCGCACGTGGACGGGCGGGCCGGCCGGCGGTTCTCCTAACTGCTGGTAGATCCGCCCGAAATCGTCGACGTCGAGGCCATGCGCCGCCGCGACTTCGGCGGGACCGCCCTGTGCCCGGACGCGCCCGCCGTCCAGGACGAGCACCCGGTCGAGGAGGCGCATGTGGAGGAGCGAGTGGGTCGTGAGGACGACGCCCAGGTGGCGGCGGTCGGCCAGGTTCCTCAACAAGTTCATCAGGACGCCGGAGTGGAACGGGTCGAGACCCGAGTCGGGCTCGTCGAGAAGGAGGAGACCGGGACAGGTCGCGAGCGCCGCGGCGATCGAGACCCGCCGCCTCGCGCCGCCGCTCAGGTTCGCAGAGCGCTTCCCGAGGAGGCCGTCGAGCTCCATCTCCTCGGCGATCCGATGGAGCTCTTCCTCGGAGGCGCGGGGAGCCCCGGGGGAGGAAAGACGCGAGGCGAAGTGGAGCGTCTGCTCGGGCGTGAGCTCGGAGAAGAGCGTGTCCTCTTGCGGGACGAAAGCGGCGCCCAGGTCGGGAGGGTCGCGCACGAGCGTTCCCGAGTGCGCGAGGAGCCCGGCAAGGGCCGAGAGGAGCGTGGACTTCCCCGAGCTGCTCCGGCCGAGGATCGCGACGACTTCCCCCTCGCGGACCTCGAGGTCCACGTCGAACACGATCGGAGGGACCGATAGCCTCGCCGCGTGCAGGAGGAAAGGACGGAGAACGGGAGCGCTATCTCCGCCCGGCGCCAGGCGGGAGACGCGGAGCAGCACGCCCTGCGGTGAGCCGAGCCGGATCACGCATCCGTCGGCGAGCTCCCTCTCGGGGTGAACGACGGGCTTGCCATCGACCCAGACCTCCCCGTCGCGAGCGCGCAGGCGGCAGCCGCGCGCGTCGGGAGCAAGGTCGAGGTGGAAGCGCCGGACGCCCTCCGAGTCGAGCCGGAGGTCCGACTGGCTCGAGCGGCCGACGAGGAACGGCCGGCCGGAAGGGACGCGGACTCGGCGGGGAGGCGTCCCCGGCTCCTCGATCTCGATTTCGAAGGCTTCCTCGGGCGTCATTCGACCGGCGCGCAGGTCATGGTGGCCGCGATCTCGGCCTGGGCCTTCGCTTCCAGCCTCGCGACCGTGTCGAACCCGAGCACCGAGAGGAGCGCCCGGTGCGCGAAGTCGCCCGTGGCGTGGATCTCGACCTCGCGGAGGTATCCGGAGTCGGCGCCGAGGTGGGCGAAGCTTGCCTCGGGGTCGATCGCGAGCGCGAGCTTCCTCGTTCCTGCCTCCGGGGAAGGCACCGAGACCCGGACCTCCCCCGCGAGCCGGAACGCGGTCCGCTCCTCCTCCCGCGGGCGGCGGACCGGACGGCCCAGTTGCGCCCGGAGCTCGCCCGCGACCGCGAGGCGGTCCCCCTCGGGGAAGAAGCTCGTGAAGAGGTACTGGTGCAGCCGATCTGCCGGCCAGACGAATGTTTCCTCCTTCCTGTGTGCGAAGAACTGGGCGTCGAGAAAGAACGAGGTCCGCTCCAGGAAGTGCTTCACCTCGTCGGGGAAGTCTCCCTCGCTCTTGATCTCGGCCATCGGCGGACGGTCGGCCGCGTAGGTCAGGTGGTAGGTTCTGCCTTTCATGCCGGCAAGCGACTCGGGGAAACGCGTGCCTTTCCTCAGCGACTCCGGCGGCGAAAGGCCGAGCTCGCGCGCGAGATCCTCGGCCTCCTTCGCCCCCTTTCCCTCGATCCACTTCTGCATCGCCCGGTCGCTCGCCCAGCGAAGCAGTCGAGTGGCAACGAGGACCGGGACCTGGTAGGGGGGCGGGGCGAACGTCGCGCCAAGCTTCCCCGCGGTCTCGATCGCCCTCGCGAGCGAGTGCTCGGTGAGTTCGACCGACAGGACGAGGAAGCCCGAGGACTCGACCACCCGCTCCTCGACGATCTGGCGGGAGGTTTTCTCGAGGATCGTCGAGCGGTAGATCTGGACGACGTGGACCGAGACCAGAGCGTCGGCGGAGAGGAACTTGTACTCCGTGGCCGAGAGGGGCCCGTAGACGAGGACCGACTGGGAGACCCGGTGGGGTTTTCCCGTCTCCCGCTTCGTGTTCTCGAGCTCGCTCGAGCCGACCGGCGGGGGTGGGGCCGTCTTCTCCTCGTCCTCCTTCGCCCGCCGGCGCGGCCAGAAGAGCAGGAACGCGACGACGCCCACGGTGACGAGGAGGATGCCGGCGACGTATGGGGCGGCTTCTCCGGACCGACGCTTTTCGATCATGGCGACCACTCCCAGGCCAGAAAGGCAGTTCCGGCGAGCCGATCTTCGGATTCCCGCCAGACGGGGAATGCCCCCGAGGCGGCCCGCGAGTCGAGAGGTACGCGAAACGCTTCCGAGCGCCCGTCGCGGTCGAGGACCAGATGGAGCGCGACCCCCTCCGCGCGGAAGGGAGGATGGAAGACGAGCTCGCGCAGGGGGTCGAGGACCACGCGCGTCCAGCCCTCGACCGCTTCCGACTTGAGGACGCGGGGAGTTTCCTCCGCGAGCGCGGCGGCCCGGCCGTATCCATCGTCGACCACGGCGGTGACGCCGCCCGGGGGCGGACCCGGCACCCAGAGTTCCCGGAGGGTCACGCGAAGGCAGCGGGGCCACTCGTTCCGGCGCGCCCAGCGGCCCCAGTCGCGGAGGAAGGCGGCTCGATCCGCGTCCTCAAGAGCTCGTGCCGGCGCCGGGGGTTCTCTTCCGGCGAGCGACTCGAAACGGGAGAGCACGATTTCGTAGAGCCTCCTGACCTCCGGCGCCGACCTACCCCGCTCGATTCGGGTGAGCCAGGAGGCGAGCGCCTCCCGGGAGACGCCCGCCTCTGGGGCGCCGGCGCCGAGCCCCCGCGCGGCGGGCGGCGGGTAGAGGACGCCCAGGAGGGCCTCGACCTCGCGAAGCCACTCGTCCGAGGCCGCTGGAGGCGGCGGCGGCGGATCTTCCGGCTCCGGGCGCGTGCCCGCCGCGAACCACGCGAGCGTCGCCCCCGCGGCGAGCCAGAGAGCTGGACCGGCGGTCGCGGCGAGCCTCCAGGTCCTCACGGAGCGCGCCCCCTGCCCGGGAGCCAGGCAAGCCAGAACGGCGTCTTGCCCCGCCCGCTCCCCGGAGCCCGTGCGGCCTCCCACTCGCGCGCCGACCGGGGTGGGTCGTGAGGGGAGGAGCCGCTCCGCGCGGTCGCGTGCCAGGCCTCGGGGGAGACCTGTTCGCGGAGCGCCGCGAGCACGTCGCCCGCCTTCGCGAAGCGCGCCCGCTCGTCGCTTGCGTGCATCGTCTCGAAGAGCATCTGGATCCAGCATGGGGCGTCCGGGACGCAATCGTCCAGGGCGGGGAAGTTCGAGCCGACCGGGAGCCTCCCCGCCAGCATCTCGTAGAGAAGGACCCCGGTCGAGTAGACGTCGGAGGCGAAGGTCGCCCGCGCGGCATCGGCGAGAGCCTCCGGGGCGGCGTAGTACTCGCTGCCGAGCGCCCGCTCACCGTGCCGCGTGATCGTCCGGCCGGCGTCCGAGCGGTCCTTGGCGATGCCCAGATCGAGGAGCACGGGCCTCCCCTCGGGCTCGAGACGGCAGGGGACGAGGAGGACGTTTTCCGGCTTCACGTCCCGGTGCACGACCTGGGAAGCGTGGAGGTAGTCGAGCGGCAAGAGGATTCCGACGAGGACGCCCAGGGCCCGCGCGAGCGGCAGGCGCTTGCGTTCGTCCATCTCCGCCCGGAGCGTCCGGCCTTCGAGCCGCTCCATCGCGAACCAGAGCCAGTCCCCGTCCTCGCCGGCGTCCAGGACGCGGAAGAGGCCGGGGTGGGAGAGCCTCGCCGCGAGCCGCATCTCCTGGCGGAAGCGCGCGGCGCGCTCGGCCGGCGCGCTCCCGGCTTCGAGGGCCTTGAGGAGGACCTCCCGTCCCAGGAACGGGTCCTCGGCCCGGTAGGTCTTCGAGCTCCCGGGGACAGGGGCCTCCGAAAGGAGCCGGTAGCGGCCGAGCGTCTCGGGCGGTCGAGGGTCCACGGGCTACCTCGGGTCAGGGGCGAGGACGTAGAGGTCGTGTTCGAGAAAGTAGAGCTCCATCCGCACGTGGTCGTAGGTGCCGTGGTCTTCGCAGAGGAGTCGGAGCTCCTTCTCCGGCGATCCCAGCGGGCCGTTCTTCGGCGAAAAGAACTCCGTGGGTCCGCGGATCCACTGCTTCGCCTCGGAAACGCCCCAGGTGTTGTGCTTCCTCACCGAGATCACGGTCTCCTCGCCGAGCGGGATATGGAGGTTCTCGATCGCGCCCTTGTCATCGAACGAGTACTCGTACCAACCGCTTTCTTCCCGGTCCTTCGAGTCGAAATCCTCTCGGTGGTACTCCACCTGCCCGTTGATCGAGATCGAGAGCTTGGCCGAGCCGTCCTTCTCCCGCATCGCGTCGCAATCCTCGTGGACCCGGATCCTCTCGACCTGGACCTGGTGGAACCAGCCGCCCTCCCGAAACGGCCTCCAGTTTCTCTTCTGGAACTCGTCCTCGAGGCACCGATCCGCCTCGCGCAGGCAGGGGGCGAGGAGCTCCCCCGCCCGAGGGAGACCCCGGAGTTTCTCGCGGAACTCCCGGAGGCGCTGGGTCGCGAGCGAATGGTTCGGGGAGTCGCCGCTCGTGAGCGCGGCCCAGTCCCGCCAGTGTCGCGAGCGGAATTCCTCGGACTTCCGGCGGGCTTCTCCCTGGCGGTTCTCCGCGATGTCCTTCTCGATCCCCTCGAGGAGCTGCTCCCACTCGTCCTTCACGCGCGCGAGCTCCGCGAGCCGATCCACGCGCCTCGAAAGCTCCCCGATTTCGGTCTTGAGGGCGTGGATCTCTCCCGCCCGATCCTCCGTGCTGGGGAGGATTCGCGCCTCGGCCTCACCCGGACCCTCCCGTTCGAACGCGGCCCTCCCGATCCAGTGCGCGGCGAGCAAAAGGACGGTTCCGCCCCCCATCCAGGCGAACTTCGCCCGGTGCCGGGCGAACCAGGCGCCCAGAGACCGTTCGGACGGCGAGGGGGGGGGCGCCGCGGCCCGTCGCGCGGCCCACAGGAAGGACGCGACGACCCCGAAGGGCCGGATCGAGTCGGGCGGCTCGTGGGGGCGGTCGGCCGGCGTCGTCCCGTACGAGCTTGCCGCGAAGAAGGCGATCTCCGAGGCGCGGTTCCGGCATGCCTCGACGAGCGGTGGGAAGCGCGATTCGAGGTAGCATCGCGCGGCCTCGGTGGCGTCCTTCGAGAGCTCGAGCCCCGCGAGATCGGCCTGGACCAGGACAAGCGCGACCGGGATCTTCCGTCCTCCGGCACGCTCGAAAGCGGCGGCGACTTCCTGGACTCGCGCGAGGAGCGGCTCTCCGTCCTCGTAGAGCTCCCGGCATCGCACGACAGGTTCGCGAGGCGGGACGAGGACGACGAGGCCGTCCGGAGCGGCGCTCGGGAGGATCGACCCGGGGTACTCCGGGACCAGGAGATCGACCGGCTCGGCCTCGCCGGGGAGCCTCAGCCTCCAGCGCATCAAGCGGGTCTCGATCGTCGCGCGAACCGGGGTCCTGGTCTTCTCAAGCGCGGCGACCTGGCTCGCGAGGTATCGCGCCGACTCGCGGTCCGGCTCCACGCCAGCATCGACGACTCGCCCCAGGAGAAACTCCCCGTAGAGCGCGGCGAGGTAGGTCGTCTTTCCGGCGCCCGGAGGGCCCAGGACGAGGAGCGTGGGACCGGACACGGCTTCAGAACTCCACGAACGCGAACGCGAAGTGTACGAGGAGAACGAGCGCGGTCGAGAAGAGCACCGTCTGGGTCACGGCGCGCGAGACGTCCGCGGGCGCGCGCTTGGGGCCGAGCCCGAACCCGATCGCGACCCAGCCCACGGCGAGCCCGCAGGCGAGCGACTTCGCCAGGACCCAGCCCGTCCCCGCGTAGAGGGGGGCCTCCCCGCGCAGCACCGAGTGAAAGGTCACCGTGATCCACCCGATCGAGACGTCCTCGTCCCACAGCGCGAACGTTGCGAGCGCGGTGGCGCGAGCCACGAGGAAGGCGACCAGGACGAGGAACGGCGTCGCGATCGCGAGCGAGGCGAGTCCGGCGAACCCGTGGATCCCGCCGGGGGAGGCGCCGAGCGTCCGGAGGGCGTCGAGCTCCTCGCGATACGACCGTCCGGCCAGATCGCTCGCCACCGCCGCGCCGCAGCGGGCGGCGACGAGCGTCGTGGCGAGCACCGGGACGAGGATCCGGTAGAGCGCGAAACCGATCGCGCCGAGGAGGTCTTCGGTGACGAGCGGCCGGAGATACCCCGCGTAGGGGAGGTACTGGAAGCTGAAGTAGACGGCGACGAACCCCGTCACGGCTCCGGCGAGCGAGACGTAGGCGACCGAGGTCGGGCCGCCGACGAGGCGCAGCATCGCCAGAAGCGCGCGGAGCCCCCAGCGCGCCCGGCGCCAGCGCGGGAGGAGCCCGGACGCGGCCGCGCCAGCGAAGGCGGCGAAGCCCCGTCCGAGCGTTTCCACACGGCCGGCGACGCTCCGCGACCCAGGTCCGGCCGATATCCCGAGCGCGGCCTCGGCACGGAAGGCGCCCTCGGCCACCAGCCGGTCGAGCTCGGTGGCACCGACCTCCCGGAGCGTCGCGCTTTTCGGATCGAGGAACAGGATCCGGTCGGCGACGGAAGCGAGCGACGCGAAATCGTGCGTCACGATGAGCGTCGTCGTCCGGTGCCGCTCGTGCGCCTCGCGGATCGAGCGGGCGATCCGGAGGGCGAGGTCGGGGTCGAGCCCGGCCGTGGGCTCGTCGTAGAGGAGGATCTCGGGGCGGTTCGCGAGCGCCCGGGCGATCGCCACGCGCCGCCGCTCTCCTCCCGAGGCGGCATGCGGCGCGAGCTCGGGCGGGACGAGGACCTCCTCCAAGAGCGCCCGCGCGCGCGCGTCGCGATCGGATGGGTCGGGCGAGTGGTCGAGCGCGAACGCGACGTTCTCCAGGGCACAGAGCTCCTCGAAGAGGGCTCCCTGCTGGAAGACCATGCCGACCCGGCCGGTGGTGCGGACCTCTCCCTCGATCGAGAGGACGCCGGGATCTTCGCGCGCCAGGCCGGCGAGGATCTTGAGGAGCACGGATTTCCCCGTCCCGCTCCCTCCGGCGAGGATCGCGAGTTCCCCCGCGGGGACGGAGAGGTTGGCACGGTCGAGGAGCGAGCGCCCGCCGGCGCGGACGGTCAGGTCTCGGACTTCGATCGCCGGAGCTCCCGCCGTCTCGACCGTCACGGTGCTTTCCCTTCCCGGACCACGACCAGTTCGTACAGATCCTTCTCGAGGAGCTCGCGCCGGAGGACTCTCGCGAGCGCCGGTCGGATCCCCAGGCCTTTCTCGTCCAGCAGGAGCTTCCGGACGACGGGCGAAAGATCGAACTCGCTCGTGCCGGAGGCCTCCAGGCGGTCGAAGATCTCCTTCTCGATCCCGGGGAGCGTCTCCTCCAGCGTGTCGGAGAGGACCCCCCCGGCGGTCTGGCGGAGCGACTCGTCCTCGAACACCCGCTTCACCGATTCGGCAAGGCGCTGCCGGAACTCGGGGTCCTCCCAGACGTTCGCCGTCCCTTTCTTCAGCCCATCGCGGAGCCGTTCGTTCTGGGCGAGCTCTTCGAGGATCACCCGCTTGAGTTCCGCCTGCGCCTCGTCGTTCCCCAGCACCGCGAGCGCGGCCTCCTTGGGCGCCTCCTCCAGCGTCCCGGAGAGGACCTCTTTGCCGACCTCGCCGAACTCGACCTCCTCGGCGATCTTCGGGACCACGTAGTCGGCCGCGAGCGTCTCGGCCTCCGCGGCGAGCTCTTCCTTCCAGAGCCGCGAGAGCGTCGCGTCGATCCGCTCGCGGTTCGCGGCGTAGACGTCGGGGAACTCCTTCTTCAGTCGGGCCAACACGACGTCGAAGGCCTCCTCTAGCGAGTCGGATAGGCGCGATCGGGACGCGGCGGTGACGAACTCGCGCACCACGTCCGAGGTCACGAGCTCCTGGAGCGCCCAGGCGATCCCGCGCGGGTTCTCGACGCGGGCGAGCGGGACGGGGGCATCGAGCCCGCTCGCGTCGGGCTCGAGGAGAAGTTCGACCCGGCCCTCTCCCCGGTCGCGGGCCACCCGGCCGGCGAGCCTCCCCTCGTCCCGGACCGGCGTCCCGACCGCCACGCGGGCAGGCGGAACGACGCGGCCCTCGACCTCGCGCCCCTCGCCCCACGCGGCGCGCCACGCCCGCGAGACCTTTTCGGGGGCGAGGAGGGCGAGGAAGAACAGAGCGGCGGGAAGAGCGGCCAGGATGGCAATGCCGAGAACGAGGTGTCTTCTCATCATCAGGCTCTCCCGGCGCCTCTCTCCGCTCTCCCTTCTTCGCGCGGGAGAGTATCAGAGCCGCGGCGGCCCGTAAACGGGCGCCGACTATCGACCTTTCTTGTCGAGGCCTCTTGGCGACTCGAGTGCGTGCTGGAGAAGCCTCGCCAAGGGGGCCTCCCGAGCCCCCAGCCGCGTCGCTGCGGAGCTCGTCCGTGTTTCGAAGGGTAACAGCGCGAGGTAACGGCAAGGGTCCCGGAACTGGGGATCGCCAGAGCCAAGATCGCTGGATTCTCTTGAAGAAGGGGGACTTGCGCTTCTTCATGGCGTGCGGCATCGAAATTGCGGACGAAACCGTGATGGCTAGGAATCTGTTCATGAATCGCCGACCCGCGGCCGTCGCCGCGGCCCTTCTCGTGCTCTTCCTTATCTTTCTCGCGGGCGGGGCGGGATGCGCCCGGCTCCGTGTCACCCGGCCGCCGATCCCCTGGTACTTCTCGATCCACGGCGGCGAGGTCGGGCACGACGGGACGAAGTCAGAAGCCGCTTTCCAGAAGGTCCTCGACCTGGGCGGAAAGGGCGTTCGCACCGACATCTTCTGGGCCGAGGTGGAACCGGCGCGGGATGCCTGGAACGATTCCCTCCTCGACTTCTACTCCGGCTACGTGACACTCGCGCGCTCCAAGGGCCTCGACCCCATGATGATCGTCTCGGGAGCGCCGGGCTGGGCGATCGAGCTCCACTCCCGGGACCCGAAGGCTTTCTGGAAGGAGTATGAGGAATACGTCGAGCGCGTCGTCCGGAAGGTCGGAGACCGGGTGGGGAACTACCAGGTCTGGAACGAAGCGAACCACTTCATCGACCCGATCGATGCCGCGGACGACTGGGAGCTCTTCTCCCGAGCAGGCGCGATCTTCCGCCGCCTCGACCCCACGGCCACGCTCTACGTCAACGTCAACGCCAACTGGTTCGGCTGGGAAGACGCGGTGACGGACTGGGTCTCGAAGGCCGGGAGCTCGATTGACGTCATCGGCGTGGACCATTATCCCGGCACCTGGAGCCCCGGCTCGAACTCCAACTGGTATCCTCTCGAGCGCCTCGTCGAGCGAATCAACACGCCGGGCGACCCCTGGTACGGCAAGAAGGGCGCGGTCCTCGAGACGGGCTACTCGAGCTGGGCCCCCGTCCTCGCGGACGAGGAGGGCCAGAAACGATGGATCAACGAGTCGATCCCCGCCCTCCACTCGAAGGTCCGGGAGGCGAACCGGTCAAACAAGTACAAGGTCGTCCTCGCGAACTACTACCTGCTTCTCGACCCCGACACGAACGGCTGGGGCCCCGAGCCCCACTTCGGGATCCTTCACACCGATTCGTCCCCCAAGCTCGGCTACGACGACCTGAAGCGCCAGATCACCGGCCTGCCGTAGCGTCACTTGCCGCCGCAGCGGCGGGCGAGGAGGTCGCGAAACTCGGGGGCGTCGCGGATCGGATCGAGGCTCGGGTACTCGGCCAGGCGCTGGCAGAGGCCCGGGTGCCGGGCCAGGACCGAATCAAGAAGTTCGACAGCCGGCGCGAGCTCCTGAAGCTCGGCGTGAAGGCACGCGAGCTGGAGGCGGATCATCCCCACCTCGGGATGGGCCTCATGGCACGCGAGGAGCTCGCCCCGGGCCGCGTCCAGGCGCCCCATCTCGCGGAGTATGACGCCCCGGATCATCCGCGCGATCCAGTTCTCAGGATCAAGGGAGAGCGCGAGCTCGACGTCGGGGAGTGCGCGCGCGAATCCTCCCGGCCTCGCGCCCGGGCCGAACTGAGTGGCGCCGGAGAGGAAGGCGCGGGCGAGGAGGAGGGCCGGGTCGGGCTCTGTCCCCTTGGCCGTCCTCTCGATGGTCTCGATCATGCGATCGGGATCGAAGGCCGACTGGAAGGCGAGCGGGCGCTCAAGGAGGATGTCGGCCGCGCTCGGGTCGTGCCGCAGGGCGCGGAAAAATTCGATGAGCCCTTCGCCGAGGATGTCGAGATTCTGGCTCTGGAGAAAGAGGAGGTGGCAGACGAGGCTTCTTTCGAAGAAGGCCTGGGCGAGCTCCGGATCGATCCTGCTCGCGCGCCCGTAGGCGTCGAGCGCCTCCTGGAGGGCTCCGGCCCCGGCAAACTTCCGTCCTTCCTGGAACTCGGACATCGCCCGCTCGCGGCGCGCGAGTCGCATCTCTTCGAGACGTTCACGAGCCCGCTCCGCGTCCGCGGGGCGGTCCGCCTTCTCGAGCGCGAGGACTTCGAGTCGCGCGACCTCGGGCCAGCCCTCCCGACGGGAGTCCGGGTCGAGCGAGACGAGCGCATCCTGGGGCCGGCCGAGCTCGATCAGCGCCCGAGCGGCGACGAGCGCGGCCTCTACCTCGTCCGCGCCCGCCTCGCCGGCCTGCCGGGCGAGATCGAGACCCTCCCCGGCGCGACCGCGCGCGAACTCGCACCGGCTCGCCTCCAGGAGGAGATCGCCGCGGCCGGGAGCGAGCCGGATCGCGCGGGCGAAGCTCTCCGACGCTTCCTCGTGGCGAGCCGCGAGCGAGAGGGAGCGGCCGAGGAGCCGGTGGCCCCTCCAGTCGGTCGGACCCAGGAAAGTCACGAGCCGCGCGAGGGCCAGAACGCGCGAGAGGTAGCCCAGCCGGTAGAGCGATTCCGCCCGCGCCAGGTTCCGGGCGCAGGATCCGTCGCGATCCGCTTCGAGCTCTCCCGCGAGCGACCAGAGACGCGCTCTTCTCGCCGGCTCGGGCGAAGCGAGTGCCGCAAGCCCGGCGAGGAACCAATCGGCGCGGGCGGCGGCGAGGGCTTCTTCGAGTCGCGGGAGCGCCTCGGCCTCGCGGCCCGAGACGAGAAGCGCCAGGCCCTCTCGCGAGGCGGAATCCTCCGCTCCCGCGCCGGCCCGGAGGATCTCGGTCGCACGCTTCGCCTCGCCGCGCTCATACAAGTGATAGGCCCAGCGGAGGAGGAACTCTTCGGGCGCCCCGCGGGCGAATAGGAGCGTGGCAGCAGAGTCCGCCTCCTCCGCGCGACCCAGGGCGATGAGGGCTTCCACCCGGAGCTCTTCCCTCTCCGGCTCGCCCTCCTCCCCACTTCCGGCGAGAGCGGAGAGCGCCTCCTCCGGCCGGCCCGACAGGACGAGGAAACGAGCCACGAGGACCGGAATCCCCGCCGGGCAGTCCGGGAGGCTCGCGGCGAGAGCGAGGTCCGCCAGGGCGAGCTCCGGGTCGTCCGCGAGCCGCGCCCGGGCCACGAGCGAGGGCGCGTGACGCGGGTCCTTTGCGAGCGCCCGCTCGTAGGAGTCTCTCGCACGCGCCGCTTCGCCGCGGAGCTCCTGGAGCGATCCGAGGAGATAGTCGGGACGGGGGTCGCCGGCCGGCGCGATCACCGCCAACCGGGTGAGGCAGAGGGTCGCCTCGTGGAAGTCCTCGCGCGAGACGCCCTTGCCGGCCGCGAGGGCGAGCCAGCTCTCGGCGAGCTCCAGGTGAAGGTCGAAATCGTCCCGCCGGGTGTTTGCCAGCCGGCTGAGGTCCCGAACGGCCTCACGATGGCGTCCGAGCCGAGCGAGGACGCGCCCGCGGACAGCGAGCGGCGCCGGACCGTTCGCATCGAGCGACACAGCCGCGTCGGCCTCGACGAGCGCCCGCTCCGTCTCCCCCATCGAAAGGAGAGCCTGCGCGAGCCCGGCTCGCGCCCGTGCCTTTTCTTCCTGGGAGAGGTCTGGACGCTGGAGGGCGTTCACGAAGGCCTCTCTCGCCGCGCGGGGATCGCCGCCCTCCAGACGGCGCCAGCCGGAGGCGATCGCCTCGGGCCCTTCTTCGCTCCGCGATCCGCCGGCTTCGTCCCTATCAAGGAAGAGGCTTCCCGCCCAGAGGACAGTCCCTGCCATGAGGAGCGAGGAGAGGAGGACCCCCAGGGCGTGGCGGCGGCGCGTTCTCCTCGTCCGGCTCGAGACGGCGCCGGGCCTTGCGCGGACATGGGCCCCCGAAAGGAAGCGCTCGAGGTCGCCCGCGAGTTCGCGCGCCGTGGGATAGCGCTCCGCCGGGTCCTTGGCCAGACACTGCCGGACGATCCGGTCGAGGTCGCGAGGGATGGCCGGGTCGTGGCGGGTGAGCGGCTCCGGTTCGTGGGAGAGGATCTGTTCCATGAGCTCGAACCAGCCGTCGTGGCGGAACGGGAGGGTCCCCGTGAGCGCCTCGTAGAAGAGGACGCCCAGTCCGTAGACGTCCGTTTGCGGCCCGTGCCCTTCGAGGTGCCGGTCGATCTGCTCCGGCGACATGTAGGCCGGCGTCCCCACCACGGCCCCGACGCGCGTCAGACGCTCCGGAGCGAAGAGGCTGCGGGCCAGACCGAAGTCGGTCACTCGCGGCCGCCCCGCTTGATCCAGCAGGACGTTCGCCGGCTTGATGTCGCGATGGACGACGCCCTGTTCGTGAGCGTGGGCGAGGGCGTCGACCACCGGCAGGAGAACGGGCAGGCGGCCCATGGGGTAGCGGGG
>JACQVV010000085.1 GCA_016209595.1 Planctomycetota bacterium | reverse complement strand
GGTCACGGTCACGGAGCACGACCACGGTCACGAACACGTTCACGCCGTGACCGTCGACCGTCGACCGTGACCGTCGACCGTGACCGTCGACCGTGACCGTCGACCGTGACCGTGACCGTGACCGTGACCGTCGACCGTGACCGTGACCGTGACCGTCAAAGGCGGGCGTGCGGTCGAAAACCACGAAACCCCTGCCTATCTCCCGGCCGCTTCCAGGACGCCCTCGTGGAATAGTCCGTTCCCCGCGGCCTCCCGGGCGGTGGCGTCGAGCGCCGCGCGATCCGCGCCGGACTCGACCATCGCGTCCCGCACTCGCGCCGCGGCCGCGGCGTCCAGGTGTCCCCGATCGGCGAGGACGAGCGCGAGCTGGAAGCTGTCGGCTACCGCGACGATATCCCCGTCGAGGTATTCGTCGAGCGAATACCGCTCGCTCGGCGTCCCGGTTCGCCGGATCGCGGCGAGGAGGACCGGGCCCGCGAGCGGGGGGTCGCCGAGCTCCCGCAGAAGGTCGGCGGCTCGGCCGGCGTCCCGCTCCGAGACTCCGAGCGCCTGGAGCCTCGCGGCCAGGGAGCCGGCGGAGATCCGGCCCGAGATCGCGTCCCGGTAGATCCGGTAGACGACGAAGTCGGCCTCGCTGTCGTCGCCGAGGAGGATCTCGGGCGCCGCCGGGGGTAGGTTGCGCCTCTGCTGGAGAAGCCCTTCGAGCTTGAACCCCACCTGCTCGGTGACCGAGGCGATACCTCCCTGCCGGATGGACCCGCCCAGGTCCTTGAGGTGGAGCGCCGAGACCGCGAGCTCGTCCGCTCGGAACTTCGCCTCCAGCGTGCGCTTGAAGAAGCGTGGGCTGCCCGACAGGAAGACGATCGGCCGGCCGGTCGCGGCGATCGAACGGTAGAGCTCCCTCGCGCCGGGGAGCGCCACCCGGTCGGAGGCCTTCTGCCGGAGAAGCGAGGCCAGGCCCCCCGCCGACTCGAACTTCGCGACGAGGTACGTCTTGTCGATGTCGCTCGTCACCACGACTCCCCGGTCGTCCTCGGCGAGCACGGTTCCCCGGGCCCTGCCCCAGGGTTCCCCTCCCTCCCGAGGGCCGACCGTCCACTCCTGCTCGCCCGGCGGGAGCGCGAGCCCCTCCGCGATGAGCTCGAAGAACCCCTCCTCGTCGCACACGCCCTGGAGCGTCCTTCCCGCGACCGAGAGGGCGAAGGGGGCGCTCTCGACCTCGTCCTGGCGCGATTCCTCGAGCGGGGTCGTCTCCGAGATCTCCGCGAGGTCGTCCTTCTCTTCCACGACCAGGCGTCCGGCGAAGCGGATCCGACCCGAGCGGCCGAGCGCCGGGTAGAGGTCGGCGTAGAGGACGTCGTCGTCGTCCAGATCGGGCAGCGGCTTCCCGTTCTCGTCATCGCCCCGGTCGCACGAAGAAGCGGCCAGGACCAGGATGGGGATCGCCAGGTAGGAAGACTCGAACCGTCTCCCGTGCAGGTCGTACATGCCGACATCTTCTCACAAGGACCCGTCCACCATGGTCGGGATCGCGTAGACGAGGCTGGCCGATCCCAGGCGAATCACGTCCCCGTCCGCGAGGGCGTGTTCCTCCACACGCCTCCCGTTCACGAACGTGCCTCGCTTGCTCGCGAAATCGTGGAGGACGTAGCCTCCCTTCCCGCGCCGTACGACGGCGTGATGCCTCGACACCCCGTCCGCGCCCACCACGAGGTCGCAGTCCGGCGCGCTCCCCAGGATCGCGATCGGTCCCTCGAGGCAGAGGATCGAACGGTCCGCGCCCCGCGTGAGGTAGAGGCAGGGCCCGGGTCCCGCCGGGCTCACGGCTTGACCTCCTGTGCGCCGAGGATCCGGAATTCGATCTCCCGCGGGCCCACGACGATCCGGTCGCCGTCCGAAAGGACGCGGGTTCGGATCCGCTCTCCGTTGACGACGACCCCGTTCGTGCTGGCGCAGTCGAAGATCTCGTAGCTCCCACCCTGGTTCCGGATGATCGCATGCTGTCGTGAGACCTTCCCGGACGAAAGGACCATGTTGCACCGCGGGGAGCGCCCGATGAAGAAGTTCTGGCGCTCGAGGATGTGGAGCACCGTGTGGCTCGCCCTGTAGTGGACCAGACAGGCTCCGGCCCGTGCTTGCCTCGGCTCCTCCTTCGTCCTCGCCTCCGGATTCACTTTCATCTCCCCTACCCCCTTTCGTGCCCCTTGCGGCGATGAAGAGATCCGCAAGCCGCGTACCGGAGATGGGGATCCCCGGGTCGAGATCGCGTAACCCCTTTCCCTCCGGGGAGAAGGGGATTCCCCAGAGCCCGCGCCGGTCGGCCGGAACCGTGCGCGGCGTGCGCGGACTCGACGGATCCCTGTTGCATCTCCGCACGTCTGGAGAAGGGGACGAAGCCGTCGAAGATGTTGCAAGATCGCACGCTTCGTCCGGCAGGGGCGCGTCAGCCTCCTTCCAGCATCCCGTTGCCGGTGCCGCGGGGCCTTGTTAGAATCGACGGCCCAACCGACCGGAGGGGCGCGGCCGCCGTGGACAAGATCATCCTGCGTCTCGTCGATGCCGAGGGGAAGTCGATCACGACCCTCAAGGTGCCGGCGAGCACGACCCTGTCGCAGCTCGTGCGCTTCGTGACCGCGAAGCGCGAGGACCTTCGCGACGTCGAGCTCGACTTTCTCGTGGACGGGAAGGCGTACGATCCGGAGCGGACGATCCGGGATGTCGCCGCCGACGCCGGGCTCGACCTCGCGGCCGGCGTCCGCCTGACCGTCGCGCCGCGACAGCCGTCCAGAGTGGGCGCGAAGACGGAGCCCGGGTCGAAGGAGCCGCCGCGGGGGGACCGGCCCTTCTGGCGGCAGGAGATGAGGAAGGCGCTCGCCCGGGAGCTGGGCGACGAGGGGACCCCCGTCGCCGAGGAACCTCGAGGCGGCGGCGCGGATTGGAAGGCGGCCGCGCTCGCGAAGGTCTCCGCCCGGGATGCGCGCTCCCTCGACGAGGAGTTCGCCTCGCTCGCCGGGGAGGAGTCCGGGAAGGAGGAGGAAGCGGGCGCGCGACACGAGGGGTCCGAGGACGCGGTTCCCCCGGGAGGCGCGAAAGAAGAATCGACGCAGCAGATGGAGGTCGTCCCTCCGGCGCCGGGATCCTCGCTTCGCGATCGGAGTTCGGTCTTCGAGGATGACGAGTCGATCTTCATCGACGCGCTCGACAGGCCGGCGGAGAAGGTGGATGAGGAGGCGGCCAAGCCCCCGCGGATCGACGAGGACCTCGAGCTCGCCCTGGAGCCGGCGTTCGACGTCGCGCGACCGGAGCCGGCGGAGAAGGGACCGGGGGATCTCACGGTGGAGGCCGTCTTCGATGACTCCTCGAGCGAGCTCGCTCTGGATGATTCGTCGTCCGGGATGGGCTCGCCGCCCGCGGCTCGGGGCATCGGGAGCGACATGGCCCCCGTGGATCTGGCTCCCGCGCCCATGGAGGCGCTCGACGAGATCGTTCTCGAGGAGCCGGCGCTCACGGTGTTCGGGGAGATCGGGAGCGACGAGACCTTCATGGACGAGTCCTCGACCGGCGAGACGACCGAGGAAGAGGATCTGCTCGAGGACCCGGAGCCAGGCGAGCCCTGCGGTGAGCCGATCGAGTGGCGAGAGGCGACACGGCGCGACATCGCTCTCTCGCCGGCGACCGCGCTCGATGCGCCCGCCGGCGCGGCGCTTCCTCCGGATGAGGCGCCTCTCGAGCATCCGCTGCCGGGCCCGACCGTCCATTTCGAGGCGCTGAAGCGGTCCGCCGACTCGGCCGCGGGAGACTCGACGCCGGTGGGGCCCGCGCCGGAGGCGCCCTCCGCCCCCTCCCCTGCGCAGTCGGACTACCTCGTCTATGGGAAGCCCTGCTCGACGCACGAGGAAGACACCTGCGTCGCGGCGGGGGCTCCGGCGCCGCCCGCGGAACGGGCCCCCACGACGCTGGTCGCGCCGGTGGCCACGGTGAGAAGTGCGACGGGACGAGTCCGCCCGGATGCGGCGGGCGGTGGCGACGCCGCCTCGGTCCCCGACGAGATCACCCGCCGCGCGACCGTCCGCTACTTCCGGCAGATGAACCCGCTCCGCGTCTTCCCCCTGGTCGTCTTCTTCAGCGAGAAGAAGATCGCCGAGGTTCGTGCCCAGGAGGTCGCCCAGGTCGAGGCGAAGCGGGCGATCCAGGTATCCGAGGCCGACCCGTGGGTCGAGATCGCCCCGCACTTCCCCGGCTGCCTCGTCACCCCGGAGCGCGTGCGGCTCTCCGTCAAGGGGAAGGTGACCCGAACGGTCTTCGAGATCACGCCGCTCGCGGAGGGGACCTTCGACTCGGCCCGCGTCGAGATCTTCCACAAGGGGGAGAAGGTCGAGGAGATCGCGACCCCGACCCGCGTCGTGAAGCAGACGTCCGCGAAGGTCGCGCTGGCGGCGAGCTTCGCGAGCCCGCTCCTCTCGACCGCATTCGACGCGCTCCAGCTGGAAAGAGGGGGGAAGGTGGGGCTCCTCACCCAGGTCTTCCGGCGCATCCTGGAGGTGTGCGGCGGATGGACGGGCCTGGGACTCACGCTGGGCGGCCTTTCGCTCGCCGCGGCCCTGGTGCTCTACCTCCTCCGGCGCCCCCGGCAGGCCGATCCCGTCCGGAGCATGATGGAAGTGGACGGCTGGGTGGGACAGTCTTCGGGCTTCAGGCTTCAGGCTTCAGAAAAACTACAATCCTGACTGAAGAATTGACGGCGGACGCCGAAAAACCGCAATCAGTAGTCCCCGCCTTCCTTCTTCTCGGGCTCTTTCTCCGGCTCCGGCCTTAAACGGGGCGCGAGCCCCTCCAGCCGCCTCATCAGCGCCTCGATCTTCTCCTTCCTGTCCTTCACCTCTTCGGGGAGGCGGTAGGCCTCGATCAGGTCGAGGGCGGTGTCGAGGAGGTCCCGGTCGGCGTGGCGGTCCTGGGCGGGATCCTGCCCTCGCGCCGCGGCGCGGAGAGCCTCGACGAGGTCGCGCATCGCCCCCACCTCGGGCAGGAACTGCTTCAGGGGGTCCCGGGAGAACTCGATCCGCGCGACTTTCTCCTTGGGGATGTGGAGCTCGCCGTAGGCGGTCTTCACGTGGAAGACGCCCAGCTCGAACGAGACGATCTCTCCGGTGTACTGGTCTCCGTTCGTCAGGACGACGGTCTCGTCCTGTCCAGCCGCGATGGCCGTTAGCCCGATCAGGAGCGCGGCGAGGAAGATGGTTTTCTGCATGGCTCTGCCCTCTCTTTCCATCTTGATTGTAGCGCGGCGGGCCCGGGAGATTGAAGGACGGCGACCCGCAGGGTAGCCTGGGTGTTCGAGGGGAACCGGAACCGGAGGAGAGCCGTGACCGAGAACCGCTGGACCGTGGACAACTACGAGCTCGTCGGAGTGCTCGAAGAGGCGGTCTACGGGCGCCGCATGCGCTGGGTGACCTACTTCCCTGCCGAACCGCTCGCGCCGGTCCGGTTCTACCAGCGGGCGAAGCACGAGGTCCGGTCGCACCCCTTCCTTTCCATCTTCCTTGGCGCGGCCGGGCTGGGAGGGATCTCTCTCGCCTGGCCCGACCTCTGGCCATGGGTTAAGGCGCACAAGGAAATCGCGAGCATGGTGGCGGCGGGCTCCGCGACGGTGCTCGGATTCCTCGACCGGCAGATCGATCCCAGCCCGGAGAGCGAGGTGCGCCAGACCTTCACCGGGATCGACGACATGTGGAGCCAGGCCTATCAGCGCCGCTGGTCGGACAACCCGACCCGAGACCTGGTGGACCGCTACGTCCGCCTCGCCCGGAACCCGAACTTCCTCACCGACGACATCGGCCGGGCGGAGGATCCCGAGGCGCTCGCCAAGAAACTCGGGGTTCTCGTCAGCCTCGCGGCCGACCTCCTCGCCGCCTGGGGGAAAAGGAACGACGTCCGGGCCGTCGATCCGCTCGGGCTCCTCCAGTCGGTGATGGGGGAGAAGGCCTGGCAGCCCGCGGACGAGGAGGCCCTGGAGAAGATCCGCGCCGCCCACAAGGTGAAGGACGTGAACCGGCTGCTCCGTGGCGGTCCGGCAGCTGCCGGCGACGCGGCGCTCGCGCGGGTGGACGACCTCTTGAAGCGTCCCGACCTTCAGCTCCGCGTCTACCTCCCGCCAGGATTCCCGATCCATCACCTCGGGACCCAGATGAGCCGGGGTTCGGTGCGAGTGACGGGGGTGCCCGGGAACTCGGCGTTCAGCTACCTGGGCCTGCACGACGCCGCCGCCCGCCCCTACGTCTTCCTCCAGGATGGGTCGGGTCCCTTCTCCGCCTCGAACCAGCGCGGAGGACTCGTCATCTCAAACGGCCCCGCCGGACGGGAGCCGTCGAAGGATCAGAAGGGGGGCGCCGCCTGCTACCTCTCCGACGTGGGCGACGGGGCGTTCGTGAGGATGAACGGCCCCGCCGTCGGCATCCTCTACCGGCCGGCGGACCCGGAGAGGGTCGGCCCGGTCCGGAACGGCCGGCTCGTCCTCCTCGAGCAGGGAGCGAGCCCGCGCAAGCCTATGGCGCTTCGGTATTCGGAGGGGAAGTGCGTCGAGTCGGTTCCGCTCTCCGACATGGCGACGCTGGCGAGGTGGGTGAAGGAGGGTCTCTCGGCCTGACGGGCCGCGCGGCTTCCGCCGTCTATTTCAGGAACTTCGCAGAGGACTCGGGAGTGAGCCAGCCCTCGACCGCGAGGCGGTCGATCCGGAGCTCCTCGATCCGGGTCCACCCCACGGCGACACGGCCGCGCCGGAGCTCCGGGTCGTCTCCGCTGGCGACGACATCCGGCGCCCCCGGACGCGAGAACCTGACCTCGTGCCGGGAGCCTCGGACCGAGAGGCGAAGTCCCATCTCCTCCCCGGCCCGCGCACCGAGGCGGAGGCCTGGCGCCCGGCCGAAGATCTCGGTGGGCTTGGGCGGCCCCGCGTTGGGACTCGTGCGGGCAAGGAAGAGCCCGGCCGTCTTTTCCGCGACGTCCGGCACGAGCCACCTCGCGCCCGCGACGTAGGCCATACCGGAGTCCTGGAGGAAGTAGACGATCCCCACGAAGCGGTTCCGCTCGCCGGGGAAGTCGAATCTCATTTCTGCTTCGATCTCCTCCTCCCAGTCATCGAGCAGGGCGATGAACCCCTGCGCGTCGTCTCCGGCGTCGTTCCTCTCGGCGATGACGCGGAGTCGCCCTCCGGAGACATCGGTCCGGTAGCCGGGGTACTTCTTGTCGAAATAGCCCCGCTCCGCCAGGGTCTCGAAATCGTAGGAGACCGAGACGCGGAGTCTGTCTTCCGCCTCTTCCAGGAGCCTCGTCTGCGGTCCGAACTGGTCCTGGAGCCGCCGGACGAGTTCGCTCTCGCGGCCGGGCCTCTCGCGGGGATCCGGTCCCGGCCCGTTTCCGCCCGCGGCGATGCTCGCGAGCTCCAGGCGCACCACCTCTGCCGCATGGAGAATCCGGCTCCGCTGATGCTCATCCTCGACCTTCTCTTTCGCCAGCCCCTCGGCCGCATCGGGCACGCCGAGGCCGAGGTAGAGGAGGGCGGCCTGGGCGGCGCTCGCGGCGTCCACGACTTCGGGGTCCTTGTTCGTGTCGAGCGCCCCGCCCAGGGCGAGCGCCACGAAGTCGTCCGGATGGATCTTCCGGACCGGCAGCTTTTCCGTCTCGTTTCCCTGGAACTTGCGATAGGCGAGCGTCGCCTCGAGCGGTTCCGCGGTCCGGTCGAGCGAGAGGACGATCCGCTGGACGCGCGCCTCCTCGCCTCGGGCGCGGAAGTAGATCGACCGGCGCGTCGCCGCGGCCTCCTCGAGGCGCGCGAGGACGGCTTCCAGCGCCTCCTCGAGCGCCTTGACCGGCGCCTTCTCCTCCTCCTTGGGATATTCCTTCCCGAGGAAATCCGGGAGGCCGGGGGCTGACCTCCATGCCTCGCGGACCCCGTCCGGATCCGCGAGGAGGACGCCGCGCCACATCTTGTGTCGAGTCCGGGCGACCTTGTCGGCAAGCTCCTGGAACTCGCGGACGATCTCGCCCTCCCGCACGCCAGGCGGCCGGAGCCAGGATTCGTTCTTCCCGACGTACTCCGCCGCGGCGGCGGAGTCCCCGATGAGCACGAGGGCGAAGACTCGATCGACAGCCTTGTCGCGGGCCGTGTCGAGCTCCCGGTCGATCCCCTCGATCCACGCCTCGAACGCGGGCCGGTCGATCTCGAACTCCTTCTCGATGAACGCGAGCTCGGAGGCGTGGCCACGGAGGGGGGCGAGCAGCACTCGCGCCTCCGCGAGCCCCGCGGGTTCCCCCCCTTTCACCAGGGCCCTGGCGCGGGCGAGAAGGCTCCCGAGGCGGACCTTGACCTCCGCCAGTTTCCTGTCGGCGACCTCCAGGCGGTGCTCAAGATCGGACTCCGATAGCCCCGGCCCCGCGCCGGAGAGGAAGCGGAGGTCCTGGTCGAGGAGTGCCTGGACGCGGGTCCGGGCCGAAAGGAGCGTGCCCGGATCGTCCGAGCCGAGGAGATGGTCCACCTCGTTCACGGCCTCGCGGTAGAGGTCGAGGCGCAGCGAATCGAGCATCGGGTCCCAGTGGGGGCTCGCGAACTCTCCTCTCGCCTGCTCGAGCCGCGCGATCGCCTCGCCGACGCGGCCTTCCCGAGCGAGCGGCAAGAGCGTTCCGGCGAGGGCCTGCCGCCGGCCGTCCAGGATCTCGACGATCCGGTCCTCGCTCGCGCCGGCGGCCAGCGTGTCGGGGAAGCGGTCGAGAATCCGCTGGTAGCGTTCCAGGATCGTGGCCGCGAGCTCCGGGTGTCCCGAGTTTTTCGCGCGAAACTCCTCGGCCTGTTGGAACCAGACCTGGGACTCGTCCGCCGTGGGCGCGCCTCCCCGCTGTTCCGGGCCTGCCGGCTCGACATCGGGCCCCGGGTTCTCCTCGGGCGCAGGATCGAAGAGCCCCGCGGCCCAGGCCCCCGTGCCCGCGAGTGCCAGGACGGCGAGGAGCCCCACCGCGGCGACGGCTCCGGCGCGGGCGCGGAGCGCCCTCGCCACCCGTCCGGGGCCCCGGATCCGCCCGCCCGCGGCGAGAATCTCGATCTCGCGCTGGACCTCCTCCATCGACCGCGGGCGCATCTCCGGGTCCTTGGCCGTCATCCGGTAGAGGAGCTTCACCGGCTCGCCCGTCGCCTCGGGGTTGGCCCCGCCCGGATCGGGAAGCGGCTCGTGCCTCTGCTTGTCGATCACGGCGATGGCGGTCGCGCCGTCGAACGGAGGGCTTCCCGTGAGGAGAAAGTAGAAGGTGAGCCCGAGCGAGTAGACGTCCGTCCGCGCGTCGATCTCGCCTCCGCCCGCCTGCTCGGGCGACATGTAGTGCGGGGTCCCCAGCACCTGTCCGGTCGCCGTGAGGGAGGAATCCACCCGGAGGTCCTTGGCCAGCCCGAAGTCGGCGACGAGCACGCGCCCCTCCCGGTTGATGAGGAGGTTCTCCGGCTTGACGTCCCGATGGATGATCCCCGCCCGGTGGATCGCGGCGAGACCGCGGGCTGCCTGGCCCAGGATCGCGAGCGCCTCTTTCATCGCGAGCGGCCCCTTCTGCCGGATGTGGTCGTGGAGGTTCTTGCCTTCCACGTACGGCATCACGCAGAAGTGGTAGCCCTGGTCCTCGCCGAACTTGAGGATGGGGACCGTGTGCGGGTCGTCGATCCGGCTGGCGAGTCGCGCCTCGCCCTGGAGGCGCGCGAGGTACTCGGGGTTCCGCGCCCGGTCGGACGAGATCACCTTGACGGCGAAGTGCTTGTCGAGGGCCGGATCGAGCGCCTTGAAGAGCTCGCCCATGCCGCCGCCGCCGATCCGCGACTCGATCTGGTATCCCCCGAGGTTCTTGCCCAGGAGCGGATGGGCCGGCGGCTTTCCCGAGGCCGCGAGCGTCGCGTGGGTGTCCGGGGCGGCGAGCGTCTGGCTCGTTGCGGAGATCGCCCGGCGGATCCGCTCGGCCGCTTCGGCCGCGATCGCTCCCGCCTCCACCAGCCAGGCGTCCAGGGGTGGCGCGTTCCCGGCGGGGAACTGGGCCCTCCGGCGGCGGTAGAGATCGAGGACCTCCTCCCGGGAGAGGAGCCCTAGATGGACGACCTTGGTCGCGAAGAGCTTCTCGAAGGGGATGTGTTCGGCCATCGCTCTCGTCACGCGGAGGAGGGGGCGCGTCCCGCAGCCAGGAACATTATAGGATCCAACACGCCGTGCGGCTGCGGGTTGCGGCCCAGCCGCCGCGCACTCAGGATCCCTTGCGGGCCTCCCGGTTCTTCTCGCGGACCGCGAGGGCCTCCAGGGCGTGGGCCGCGTCCTCCAAGCGGTTCGAGATCCGCTCCACCTGGTCGAAGAAGCTCTTGAGGTGCATCTTCTCGGCCAGACCGAGCCCGCTCGAGAAGATCTGCCGGGTGGCGTCCCAGAGGATGCGGTCGATCGAGTGCTCGTGGTCGTCCACGCGGTGGGTCGCGTCCAGCAGCCGGGCGGGGGCGTTCCGGAAGTCGTCCCACCCCTCGGCGAGCGACTCGTAGGCGGCGACCGTCGCATTGTTGATGAGGAGGAGCGGTTCCGCGAGGAAGCCGGGGATCTCCGGTCGCGTGAGCACCAGGAACTCCGAGGCGTCCTCGACCTGATTCGCGATCTTCTCGATCGCGTTCGCCAGATGGATGCAGTCCGCCTCCCACTGGCTCGGGGTTTCCTTCTGGAGGAGCTCGAGTTCCAGGCGGCGCTGGAGCCGGTCGGCCTCGTCCTCGAGCCGGTCGACCTCTTGGGCGGGCAGCTGGATCTCGCCGACACCGTCGAGGTAGTCGGTGAGGAGCTGCCGGAAGACGCGGATCGTGCGTCCGGCCACCTCGAGCTCGAGAGACAGGATCTCGACGACGCCCAGACGCCGTTCGGTGGTGTGCATTTTTTAAGTACTTAAGAAAGCGACCTCACCCCTCTACGGACGCGACCGATCCTACTCGGACCCGCCCCCGAAATCAATCGTACTCGGCGAGGATCGAGCGGCAGGCGTCCTGCACGGCCCGGACAAGAGAGTCCGGTTCCAGGACCCGGGCCCCGTCGCCGAAGGGGAGGAGCCACGGGACGAGCCAGGTGACGCCCCGGCACGAGAGGGTGAGCTCGACTTTGCCTTCCCCGACCTCGCGCACGGCGAGACCGCCGAACGCCTCGCGGACGTACGGCGCGGCGGCGGCTCGGAAGTGGATGCGGACTCGGTCGGACGGGGTCTCGCGCCACCGCTCGAACTCCCGTCGGACGCCGTCCGTTCCATCCTGGGGGGCGCGGGCGGCGGAGGCAAGGACCTCGGCTCCGCGGATCCGGTCGACGCGGAAGAAGCGGAGGCCGTCTCGCAAGTGGCAGTGCGCAGCGAGGTACCAGCGTCCTTCGTCCTCGAAGAGGGCGTGCGGGCTCACCTCGCGGCTCGCGAGCTCGTCCCGCCCGACCGCGAAGTACTCCAGGCGAATCCGGCGGTCCGTCTCCAGCCCGCGGCGGACGGCGGCGAAGACCTCGGCCGCGGGGTCGTCCCGCGAGATCGTGCGGGAACGCAGGCTTCGCACGCGGTCCCGCGCAGGCCCCGGCAGGGCCGACTCGATCTTGCCGGCGAGCCGCGCGGCCTCGTCGCGGAAGGGGCCGCGCGCTCCCGCCGGGAGGAGCTCCAGCGCGACCTGGAGGGCGAGGGCCTCGGGGAGAGTCCAGCGGACGGGACGCTCGAAGTGCTCGGCGAAACGAAGATACACCCGCTCCCCCTCGACCCGCGTTCCGACGAAGTCGCTCGGGGCGTAGGGAGGGACTCCGCACATCATGAGGGTCTGGAGGTCGGAAAGGACGACGGCCGGAGGGACTCCCGCGCGCGAGGCAAGCTCCGGCAGGCTTACGCCCTGGTTCCTGGCGAGATAGGGGAGCAGCGTGAGGAGCCGGTCGAGCCGGCTGGAGACGGTCGTCACGGTTCGTAACCCGCAAGCGTGGCCCGCACGCGCTCCGCCAGCCGCCGCGCAAGGTCGGGGGGCGACAGGACTCGCGCATGGCGGCCGAAGGAGAGGAGCCAGCGGACGAAGGCGTCGGCGTTCGAGACCCCGAAGGTCGCCTCCCCGGAGCCGTCGGGGGCCGGCGCACCCGCCCGCGCGTCGGGCCGGCGGGCGACGCGGAAGAAACAGGCGGGGTCGAACCACACCCGGGCCTCGAAGGCCTCCTCCCCGCGGCGCCAGGCATCGGGATTCGAATGGTCTTCCAGGCTGAACTCCTCGGGCACCGCGAAATCCGGCCCCTCGCCCGGGCTTGTCCAGTCGATCGCCCCGCGGATCCGGTCCACCTTGAAGGTCCGGATCGCGTCGCGCGAATGGCAGCGCCCGACCGCGTACCAGGTCGAGCCGCGGGCGAAGAGACCGTAGGGGTCGAGCGTTCGGCGCGCGCTTCGCAAAGGACCGTTCTCCAGACCCCCGTAATCGAACGTCACCGTCCGGCAGAGCGCCACGGCTTCGCCGAAGGTCCCCAGCCTCGCGAGCCTCGCCGCGTCGCCGACCTCCGTGCACGCGGCGGCGGGGAGGATCCGGCCGGCCAGACCCTCCGCCACGTCCGGACTCGCCGGACTGTCGAAGCGGAGCTTCAGGAGGGCGGATTGCAGGTGCCGCGCGAACGGCGTGTCGCGGGGCGGGACCGACGCGGCGAGCGCCGAGAGGAGCGCCTCCTCGCCCGGCCCGATCGAGATCGGCGGCATGAGCGTCGCGTCGCGCCGGACCCGGTAGCCCCCCTCGCCCGAGGCGTCCTGGACGTACTCGAGCTCGATCCCTAGGGTCTCGAGGAATCGCTTGTCCCGCTCGAAGCGCCGGCGGAGCGTCCCCGCGGAGCCTCCGTCGTCGTAGCCCGCGACGGTCTCCCGCACTTCCCGCCACGTGACGAGCCGCCGCCCGCGGACTTTGAAAAGGAAGGAGACGAGGTTCAGGATTCTTTCGGTCTTCTTGATGTCGGCCATGGCAGCGGCAGAAGAATATCGCGCCCCCGGCCCGGGGCAAGTTCTCGGCGGAGACATGCCGTCTTCAAAAGTCGGCAGGCCGGGTGTCGGGGCATCCAGGGCCCCGCGGAACGCGGCGGAGAACGGCATTTGCGTCGAGTCCGGGGCTCATACGACCGCGCTTCGCTCCTCGACGTCGCGCCAAATCGCTCGCACGCGCCTCCGAAGCACTGGATCCACAGGCTGTTAGGTTGGGGTTTCGCGGTTTTTTCAAGCGAGCATCCCGTGGAGGCGGAGGTGGCGGGTTTTCCTGGCTACCCTCCGCACAGGAGGATCGCTGAAAAGCACGGTCACGGTCACGGTCACGGTCACGGAACACGACCACGGTCACGCCCACGGAACACGATCACGACCCGTGACCGTGGACCGTGACCGTCGTCCGTGACCGTGACCGTGACCGTCAAAAGC
>JACQVV010000083.1 GCA_016209595.1 Planctomycetota bacterium | reverse complement strand
TCCTGGCGACCGGGGGGGAGTGCCTCCCCCCCGGACCCCCTCTCGCCGCCTGCGGCGGCGCGAAGAGCCCTCTCGACCCCGTCGATCACCTGCTTCAGCGCCAGCGGATAGGCGACCGTGACGGCGCTCGAAACGAGCGTGAAGAGCGCCAGGAAGACGAGGAAGATTCGGTGGGGCCGCCAGCGCGCCGCCACGTAGCGGGCCTTCGAGGCGAACGTCGGGAACGCGCTCACGGCGCTCTCGGTTCCCGCGCGGCGATGGGTCCTCCCCCGAGAAGCTGGAGCTCGACCAGATTCCGGTAGATCCCGCCCTTCGCCCAGAGCTCTTCGTGGTTCCCCTCTTCGGCGACCTTGCCGGCGTGGAGGACCACGATGCGGTCGGCCCGCCGCACCGTCGCGAGCCGGTGGGCGATCACGATCGCGGTGCGGCCGGCGAGCGTCTTCTCCAGGGAGCGCTGGAGCCGCCCTTCCGTCGCCGGATCGACCGACGAGGTCGCCTCGTCGAGGACAAGGATCGCGGGATCCCGGACGACGGCGCGCGCGAGAGAGAGGACCTGGCGCTCGCCGAGCGAGAGGTTGGCGCCCCCCTCGGCGAGCTCCGTCGAGACTCCCCCGGAGAGGCGGCCGACGATTTCTCTCGCGCCCACGACCTCGAGCGCGCGCTCGATCGCCTCGACGGCGATCCCGTCCGGGGCCTGTTCCGCGAAGACGCGGAGGTTTTCCGCGACCGTCCCGGGGAAGAGCTGGACGTCCTGGAGGACGAGGCCGATCTCCCGCCGCCAGGCCCGCTTCTTGAAACGCCGGATGTCGGCGCCGTCCAGCGCGATCCTCCCCAAGGTCGGGTCGTGGAACCGCAGGAGCAGGCTCGCGAGCGTCGTCTTCCCGCCCCCCGAGACCCCGACGAGCGCGACCGTCTCGCCTCGCCGGACGCGGAACGAGACCCGATCGACCGCCGCTCGCTCCGCGTCTCGGTAGGAGAACGTCACGTCCTCGAAGGCGAGCTCGCGCCAGTCGGCGGGCACGTCGTCCAGGGCCCCGGGAGCTTCCGGGGTGCGCGTCGGCGTATCGAGGACCGCGAGGACCCGGTCGGCCGAGGCGAGTGCCCGTTGGACGAAATGGAGCTGCTCCGAGAAATTGACCAGGGGAAGGAAGAGCCGCCGGACGTACTCGACGAAGAGGACGAGCGTCCCGAGCGAGAGCGCCGCGCCGAAGATAGCCCGCGATCCGAACCAGAGGAGCGCCGCCACGATCGCGACCTCGGTCGCCTGGAGCGCACCCCAGTACGGGTATTCGCGGAAGATGCCGGCGAGTTCGGCCTGGAGCCGGCTCTTGTTCCGTTCGGCCAGGCGCGACCGGGCGAGGTCCTCGATCCCGTAGACCTGGAGGATGGGTACGGCCTGAACGTACTCGGCCAGGAAAGCCGAAAGCCGCGCGGACTCCTTCCGGGAGGCGCTGTAGAAACGGCGGAGATAGCGGACGAAGAAGATGTTCGTGAGGGCGATCGGCACGAGGATCGCGAAGACCCCCGCCGCGATCCGGGCGTCGGTCGCAAGGAGCAGCACGACCGTTCCCGCGAGGAGGAGGACCGTCCCGGCAATCGCGGCGCCGACCTCGGAGAAGAGAGCGAGGAGTCGCTCGCAGTCCGACTCGACCCGGGCGAGCAGCCTGCCTGGCGGGTTTTTCTCGAAGTAGTCCATCGAGAGGTTGAGGATGTGAGCGAACGTCCGCTCTTTCAGAGCCGTCACGACCCCGAGTCCCGCGCGGGCGAGGACGTTCACCTGGAGGAGCGCGGCCGCCCGGCCCAGGATGAAGAGACCCAAGAAGAGCCCGGCCGCGGTCGCGATCCCCCACGGCGCGGGCTCGATACTTATCGTCGATTCGGCCATCCTGGCCTCCGCTCCTCCCTGAGGGGGCTTCGCCCCCTCAGCCTCCCCAGGTGCCACCCTGGCGCCCGGGGGGGAGTTCCTCCCCCCCGTACCCCCCTCACGGCCCGAGCTCGCGGCACTCGACGGGATCGCGTCGTCCACGAGGTAGCGGAGAATCTGGGGGGAGGCTAGGTCCGCCGCGAGCGCGACCACGAGGAGCGCGGCCCCCGCGGCGACCCGCTTCATCTCGCCGGCGACCATCGGCACGAACCGGCGCGCGACGGCGAGCGCCGAGTGCTCGCGAACGTGTCCCTCGTCCTCAGGAAGGTCGGGCGCCCACATGGCCGCGTATCTTACGCGCCTGCGCCTACTCCTGAGTCTCCCGGCGCGCCAGGAGCCGGACGGCTTCCTGGACCATCCGGAGGATCCGGAAGAACACGAGCGCGGCGAGCCCCCAGTCGAGGATGCCCAGAGGCGGGAAGCCCTGCACGAACCCCTGGAGCCTCGAAGAGCCCTCCCCGAGCAAAATAGGAGCCCGACCCAGCGTTCCAGGAAAACGACCACGAGGACGAGTACGAGAGCGAGTTCGAAGGGCGAAGCGACTCGCAATATCGGCCATGCACCCCGCGCGGGTCCGCACGCGAAGGCTTCCCGCGCGAAGCGGGATGCGGAGGAACCCGATGGACTTTCTGGCGACCGCGATCGTCTCCATTTGCCGCGCATGGGCCCCCAGGGGTTTGCGGGAGCTTTTCCCTCCTGCCGGCCGGTCCCGGCCGGGGGGGTTCTCCCGTGATGGAGACGGGCACGGAGCGAAGCGAACCGCAGCCCAAGCCGACCTCCTGGCCGCCTTGCGATCCACACTTGACATGGCCCGCAAGCCCTAGTATGTTGCCGGCGACTCCATACAGGATCTGGATCGGTAATCGTGATGAACGAGGGAGACGGGGACATGTGGATGACGGAAGACCGGGGTTGGATCGAGGTGATCTCGGGGAGCATGTTCAGCGGGAAGACCGAGGAACTCATCCGGCGCATCCGGCGGGCGGAGATCGCGCGACTGCAAGTCGACACCTTCAAGCCCGCCCTGGACAACCGCTACGACGACACCCGGATCGTCTCCCACAGCTCGATCTCGATCCCGGCCGAGGTCGTCTCGACCGCGGCGGAGATCAGGAGCCGCGTCCGGCCCGGGACCAGGGTCGTGGGCATCGACGAGGCGCAGTTCTTCGATGACGAGCTCCCCGCCGTCTGCGACGCGCTCGCCGACGAAGGCCGCCGCGTCATCGTCGCGGGCCTGGACCAGGACTACCGCGGCGAACCGTTCGGCCCGATGCCGGCCATCCTCGCCATCGCGGAGCAGGTCACCAAGTCGCTCGCGATCTGCGTCCTGTGCGGCCATCCTTCCCACCGGACCGATCGGTTGACCGAGGGATTCGACGTGATCGAGGTCGGCGCGGCCGACAAGTACCGCGCCCTCTGCCGCCGGTGCTTCGCCGAGAAGCGGGCCCGGCTCCTTGCGCCCGCAGCGTTCTAGAAAGGATCCCGGCACTCCGTCCGCGCGCTCGTTCCCGTTTCCGCTCCCGAGGAGAAACGGTAGATTCCACCCGAGTCTTCCGCCCAACCCAACCTCGCCTCGGGAACGGGAACGGGCCCGCGAACGGCGTGGGGCTCATCCAGAACCGGGCCGTCGGCGCTGCGCCGGGCTCCCTTCGCTGCGCTAGCCCGCATGTCCCACCGCATCGTCCGATCTGCGGGGCGCTGGCCGGCGTAAACCGCTCGCTACCAAATGAGAGGGCGCGATTCTGCACAACGCCTCGGCCGGGAACCCGTCGCGCAAAGCGCGACGGGTGCGCCGCCGATTCATGGTGCCGATTCGCGCCCCCCTATGTAGGCCCGAGAGCGCGCCCGGGAGGAAGATCCAGACGCCCAGGGCTGCGTCGCCGATCGCCGCCGCCCGGAAGACGGCGCGGTAGGTCCGCAGGGTCGGGGCTATGTCGCATCCTCCCCCGACTCGCGGAATCGCGACACGTCCATGCACAGACGCTTCGCGATCTCGTGGATCCGCTGCCGGCGGAGCCCGGTCGCCAGGGCCGCCTGGGTGACGTTTCCGCCGGCGGCGGCGAGCGCCCGTTCGAGGTAGGCCCCGTCGAAGAGGTCGAGGGCCCGGTTCCTCGCTTCTTCGTAGGCGAGAGCGAGGAGCTCCTCGCCGAAGGGCTCGTTTCCCGGGGCCGTCGCGACGCGCGGCCCATCTCGCGGCGCGGCCGTCGCGCCGCCCAGGGCTCCCGCGAGGAGATCTCGCGTGAGGACCGGCCCCCGCGCGAGAAGGACCGCCCGTTCGATCACGTTCTCGAGTTCGCGCACGTTTCCCGGCCAGTCGTGCACCAGCAAAGCGTCCACCGCGGAGTCGGCGAGCGCGAGCGTGCCTTTCCCGTGCTCGGCCGCGAACCGCGCGGCGAAGCGGCGGGCGAGGACGGGGATGTCCTCCCGGCGCTCCCGGAGCGGTGGGAGCCGGATCGGGAAGACCGCCAGACGATAGTAGAGGTCCTCTCGGAACTCTCCCTCGCGGATCATCTCCTCGACGTCGCGAGATGTCGCGGCGATCACCCGCACGTCCACCTGGATTGTCTTCTTCCCGCCGACCCGCTCGAGCGTCCGCTCCTGGAGGACCCGAAGGACCTTCGCCTGAACCGGCGGAGTCATGTCCCCCACCTCGTCGAGGAAGAGCGTCCCCCCGTCGGCGTCCTCGAACCGTCCCGCCCGGGCCTTGACCCCCGTGGCCACCCCTTCCTCGATCCCGAAGAGCTCGCTCTCCAGCAAGCTCTCGGGGAGCGCGGCGCAGTTCAGTGCGACAAACGGCTTGGCCGCGCGATCGCTCTGGAAGTGGATCGCGCGGGCGATGAGCTCCTTCCCCGTTCCACTCTCGCCGAGCAAGAGAACCGTTGTCCGCCCGGTCTTCAGCCTGTCGACGAGCTCGAGGACCTTCTGGAAAGCCTGGCTTTGCCCGATCACGTGCCGGACGGAGAAGCGGTCCCTGATCTCGCGCTCGATCGTCGCGTAGGCGCGCCGCGCGGTCGCCGTCTCGTTCTTCAGGCGCCCGTAAAGATTCGCGTTCTCGACCGCGACCCCGATCTGGTTGGCGAAGGCCGCGGCAAACGAGAGGTCCTCCGAGGCGAGCGAGAGGACCGAGGCGCGCGTGTCCGCGTAGACCGCACCGACCGGCTCGCCGCGGAGGAGGATCGGGGCGGCGAGGATGCTGCGGATCCCGAGCTCCATCACGCTTCGCGACGGGTCGGCGAGCTCGCCGGAGTCCGGGATGTGGAGGACCCCGCCACCCGAAAGAGCGCGCTCGAGTGCGGTCCGGCTCACCTCGCGGGCGTCGGCGAGCGCCGTCTCCTCGATCCCGCGAACCGCCCGGGGACGCAGTTCCTGCTTCTCCGGGTCCCAAAGGAAGACGATGGCGCGCTCGACCCCGAGGTGGCGAACCACGAGGTCGAGCGTCTTGGCGAGCAACGAGTCGAGGTCCTGGAGAACCCCGACCGCCTCGCAGATCTCCGCGAGCGCCTCAAAGCGGTCCCGTTCGTTCACCCTCGCCTTTCCGCTCTCGGGTTCGCCCGACCGGCGTTCGCCCGAGCCGGCGAGCCCGAGAGTAGCAACCCGTCCCGGCAGCGTCAATCCGGTCTCGCCGGCTGTCCGCGCGACTCGACGCCGTCCGAGCCGCCGGACTTGGATGCGACCGGCCGCGCGGACACCGAGGCCGGAGGTGCGAGGACGAACCTCGGGGTGCGATTCAGGAACAAGATGCGCTGTAATAAGTTACGAAGTTTCTTTCCCTGCGAGGCGGTGGGGGCACGCGGCTCGCTCTTCTTCCCGGCGGCTCCGGCGGACGGGGCCGGACGCAGGAACGAGACACGAAGAGTCGCGACGGGAAGTCGCGGCAAACGAAAGAGGAGGAAAGGCCATGGTCACGAACAGGAACCTCGCCAGGAAGATTGGGCAGGGCATGAGCGAGTATCTCATCATCGTCGTCCTGGTTGCGATGGCGGTTCTCGCCGCGGTGAAGACGCTCGGCGGGAAGGTCAAGACGACGTTCAATGACACGACCACGCACGGAATCGAGAGAGAGCTCAACGTCCAGAACGTCATGAGTGGAGACGACAACGGAGGCGGCCAGCCCCTCGGCTAGCGAATCCCAGGTATCCAAGTCGAGCGCCGGCCGGCCCCGTCTGCGGGGCCGGCCGGCCAACCGGAACGAACCGGGCCGCGGCTACGAGCCGCGGCCCTTTCATGAGGAGGAGCCGACATGCGCTCGCGACGAAACGCGCCCCGCGGAGGCGTCGGACTGACGGAGTACATCATCCTGACCGTGCTGATCGCGATGGGGGCAGCGCTCTTCGTCGAGCTCTTCGGCGGTGCCCTCTGGTCGAAGTTTATGGGCACGCGCTGGGGTGTGGAGAAGGAGCTCGAGATCGATCTGGACGCGGCCGCGCCGATCGGAGGATAGAGCGGGCCGCAAGAAAGGCGCAACGACCACGTGCTGGAGGGGATCCGATGAAGACCACGAAGAAGTTCAACACCGTGCGGAACACGTTGCTCGCTTCTTTCCTGCTTGCGGCCTTGTCGCTGCCCGGCTTGGGCGAGCAGGATCCCAGGACCGTGCCCGACTCAACCTTGCCGCTGGAGATCGAGGCATGGCGGAACGAGTGGCGACGAGCCAGGGCCCAGGCGAGCCGGCCAGGGGGCACCGTGGAGGACTACAACTACGCCGAACGGTGCCTGGCACGTTTGAGGGCGCTCCTCGCCGAGCAGCAAAGACGGGCACGAGCGAGGAACGAGAGCGCGGAGGCGATCGATAGGGCCAAGAAAGCGGCCCTCAAGCTCCGGACAAGGCCGGGCAAGGGTTTTGTCACCGCGGGGGTCAAGAAGTTGGTCGAGCAGATAGCGACGAAATACCTGGGAAAGCCCGCCGACGTCGCGCTCGGGATCTTCGCGAAGCTCCTGGACGGCCTGAAGGGTGTCGAGGAGCGCGAGTACCTGGAGAGTCTCGAGATGTACCGCCAGTTCCGCGACAAGTACCCCGACGCCGACCCGGCCGAGTTCGTCCGCGGAGTTCTTCAGAGCGGGGACGTGACTGCGATGAACAGCCTGGCGCGGACTTTGGGCGCCCGGGTCCTCTCCGGGAGCGACCTCACGGGCCAGGATCTCATCGACGCCGAGGCGCTGATCGTCGCATCCGTCCTGGAGGACTCCTACCAGCGCATGTATCGGAACCCGGATTTCGTGAACGGCTGGCGCACGTCGGAGACCGATTTCGACGTCACGAACGACCCGAAAGCCCCGAGGTAAGGGGCTGTGAGGAAATAAATGCGTCAACACCGAGGCCGAGCGAGGCGCCGCCAGGCAAGGCGCGCC
>JACQVV010000075.1 GCA_016209595.1 Planctomycetota bacterium | reverse complement strand
GTGGATCGTGACCGTCGTCCGTGACCGTGACCGTGAACGTGACCGTGAACGTGACCGTGAACGTGACCGTGAACGTGAACGTGAACGTGAACGTCAAAGGCGATCGTGCGAGAGAAAACCGCGAAAGCCCCGCTTATCTCCCTCCCCGCAGCCGTCGGCCGAGCTCCTCGATTTCCGCCGCCGCCCGATCCAGGAGCGCCGAGAGCCTCGCCGCTTCTGCTTTCATGGCATCGAGTTCCGCTCGAAGGCGCGCGACCTCCTCCTCCAGGCGGGCGTTCTTCTCCCGCCCCTCCCGGAAGCTCGCCGCGACCTTTTCCAGCGGCAGGGCAACCTCGACTTCGACCGAGCCGTCCTCCTTCTCCGTGACGCGCGTCACCTCGTATCCGGAGACGAACCCTTCCACGATCCGCGTCACGTCCTCCCCTTCGCGGACCTCGAAGTACCCCCGGACTTCCGCGACGAGGTTCCGGAGCGCGACGGCCTCCGCCGCTCGGCGTGCCATGAGCCGGCCCTGCGGCGTGCCCGCCTGCTCTGGGGAGGGGGATGCGGTGCCCGTGGCGCGCACCGCGGGACCACGGAAGGTCTTCGGACCGTCGTCCTGCGCGCGGGCAGGAGCGGACGCGAGCGCGGCGAGCACCAGCGCCACAAGCGGAACCGGTTTCATCGGATCGCTCCTTGGGTCAGGAGCTCCCGCTCCGCGAGAAACGGCCCTTCGACCTTGTTCGCGCCTCCACGCGCCACGAGGTTCTGCGCCCGCAGGAGCGATTCGAACGTCCCCGCGTCGGTCCACCAGCCCTCGAGCACGTCCCACTCGAGCGTTCCCGCGCGCAGGTAGGCGTTGTTGACGTCGGTGATCTCGAGCTCCCCCCGGCCGGAAGGCACGAGCGTCCGGATGATGTCGAACACGCGGTTGTCATAGAAGTAGATGCCGGTGACCGCGTAGTTCGAGGCCGGCCGGGCCGGCTTCTCGTCGATCCGCACGATCCGCTCCCCCTCGAAGACCGGGACGCCGAAGCGCTGCGGGTCTTCCACTTCCTTGAGCAGGATCTGCGCGCCTTCCTTCCTCCGGCGGAACCGCTCGGCCGCGGCGCGGAAGCTCCCCTCGATGATGTTGTCCCCCAGGACGACCGCGATCCCCTCCCCCTCCGCGAAGTGCTCGGCGAGGCGGAGCGCGTCGGCGATCCCGCCCTCTCCCTCCTGGTAGGTGTAGTCGAGATGCTGGAGGCCGAACTCCTTGCCGTTCCCCAGGAGCATGAGGAAGTCGCCCGCGAAGTTTCCCCCCGTGACGATCTGGATCTCCCGAATCCCCGCGGAGAGAAGCGCCTGGATCGGGTAGTAGATCATCGGCTTGTCGTAGATCGGGAGCAGGTGCTTGTTCGTGATCTTGGTAAGGGGAAGAAGGCGGGTCCCGAGGCCGCCGGCGAGGATGACCCCTTTCATGCGCGAGTCTCCCGAGAGGTGAATGAGGCCATGATAGGCGACGGGGAGGGTGAGGGGGAAGAGGATGGCGGGCCGGATGCCTAGCTAGTTCCTGGTGCGTAATTCGAGATTGGCCCGAGGAGTAACTATGAGGAACCCAGGAAACCAGGAATCGATCTGGCTCTTCCTGGGTTCCTGGGTTCCTGGGTTCCTAAGAGCTATTTCGCACCGGAGACTAGCTAGGCTCCACCTCGAACTGTCGAGGCGTCGTTGTTCCCCCTCCCCCTCCCGCTCCCGCGCGCGAGAAACGGTCGGGCGCGGGAGCGGAACAGAGCGGAGCAGAATGCGACGCTCGGGTTGACAGCCGCCGCAGCCCCACCTAGTATTGCCTCCTTTCTCGACACGCCCCTCCCTCGAACCCGGACGCCTGCCCTGGATGCGGCGGATCCTCTTCGAAATCCCGCTCTTCGGTTCGGATCTCCCGATCCATGCGTACGGGTTCATGATCATGGTCGGGTTCCTGGTGGCGCTCCACGTAGCCCTGCGCAGGGCCCGGACGGTCGGCATCGCGGACGAGCATGTCTACGACCTTTCGATGCTCGCCATCGCCGGCGGGGTGCTCGGCGCGCGGCTCTTTCACGTAGCGGAGAACGCGGGAGACTTCGATTTCGGCTTCGCGACGCGGAACGCAGGGTTGGGATGGAGCGGGTACGCAGCCGGCGCGCTTGCCGGCCTCGCGGCGGGAATCGCCGGATCGGGGAACCCGCGGAAGCTCTCGCGGGTCTTCCTGTTCGCGGCGCTCCTCGTGCTCCTGAAGATCGGGGCGGTCCTGTCGACTCGAATCGGGGCCACGTACGCGGTCCTTGCCGCCGGGGGGTGGAGTCTCCTCGACCTCGCCTTTGCTGGCTATCTCGCGCACGGAGCCTGGAAGAACCGTGGCAGGATCCGAGAGAGGGTGTCCGCGTGGGGCGAGAGCGCCCGCAGGCGGCTCGCGGGCGCTCTCGCGGCCCTCGCATGGGCCGCGGGCGGTGCCTATGTCGCGTCCCGCTACCGGTACGCAGGGGAGTTTGACTGGTCAGCGTTCGCGATCTGGGAGGGGGGGCTCGTCTTCTATGGCGGGTTCCTCCTCGCCACCGCCGCGACCATCGCCGCCATGAAGGCGAAGCGCCTACAGGTTCTCGCGACCGCGGACGTGCTCGCCCCCTCGGTCGCGGTGGGGCTCGCCTTCACGCGGTTCGGCTGCTACCTGAACGGCTGCTGCTGGGGTAAGGCGTGTGGTTCCTTCCTGCTCGGCCTCCGGTATCCCGAGGGTTCCCCACCCGCCCGCCAACCGGACCTCGCGGCCGGCGACTGGACCGTGCCGACCTATCCGACGCAGTTCCTCTGCTCGGCCGGCGCTCTCCTCATCTTCCTCGCCCTCACCTGGTACTATCCGCGCCGGCGGGCGAACGGCGAGATCTTCTGCCTTTTCGGTCTCCTCTACGCCGTGCAGCGTTTCTTCGTCGAGTTCCTCCGCCACGACACCTGGATCACACGACCGGTTAAGAGCGTCGGCTTGACGACGAGCCAGTACGTCGGTCTCGTGCTTTTCGTGGCCGCGGGCGGCGGACTGATTGCCCTGCGCGGGGCGGCGGCCCGGCGGGCGAGGCAGGCACGTGTGGTGGAGGCGTCCGCGTGAACGAGGAGTCTCGATGCGCCTGACCGACCTGATCGAACCGCTGCGGATTCTCCTCCCCTTCGAAGCCGCGACCCGCTGGGATGCGATCGAGAAGATGGTGGCGCACCTCACGGCCATCGGCTCGCTCCGCCGCGAGAACCAGGCGGACGCGCTCGAGGCGATCCGGCATCGCGAAGAGGCTCACTCGACGGGGATGGAGCACGGCATCGCCCTTCCTCACGGACCCGTGGATTTCTTGCCCCGGGTCGAGGCCGTGCTCGCGCTCGCCCCCGCGGGAGTTCCCTTCGACTCGATCGACGGGAGGCCGGCGCGCATCGTCCTTCTCCTTCTCGTGCCACGGAACCGGTTGCAGAAACACGTGCGGACTCTGGCGGGGATCGCGCGCCTCTTGAACGACGAGGAGCTCCGGGAGAGCCTCCTCTCGGCCGGGAGCCCCGAGGACGCATACCGGCTCCTCCGGGCGGAAGAGAACACCGCGCTCCACCGGCGCTGAAGGGTTCCAACGAGGCTCCGCCTCAAGCCGTCGAGACGTATTCGTTCGTTGGCTCATCGAACGTCGAACTCCGAACTTCGAACGTTCAACTCCGAACTTCGACGTTGGACGTTCAGCGTTCAGCGTTCGACGTTGAACGTCTTGCGCTTGCAAACTTGCTCGGTTTTTCAAGATCCCTGGGGTGTAAGCGCTCCTAACCCCCCAGCGCCGCCTGGATCTTCTCCAGCACTGTTTCCCGGGTGAACGGCTTCTTGATGAAATGCCGGATCCCGAGCTTCGCGGCGGAAAGGATGTCCTCCTTCGATGTCCGCGCCGTGCAGAGGATGATCGGGATCGCCGAGGTCTCGGGTCGCGAGCGGATCGTGGCCGCGACCTCGAACCCGCTCATCCCCGGCATCGAGAGGTCCAGGAAGATTGCCGAGTACTTCCCGGCGCCCAGCTTCTCCAGCCCCTCCTCGCCACGTGTCGCCTCCTCGACCGCGTAGCCGCACTGCTCGAGGACGACCTTGAGGACGTGCCGTGCCAGCCGCTCGTCGTCGATGATGAGGAACGGGTACGGGACCTGGAGCCCCCGGGCCAGGGCTGCCTCCTTGCGCAGCCGTACCGTCTCGGCCCCCGGGACCCGGACGGCGTCGGCCCTCAGGATCTCGGTGGGCCGGGTCTGGACGGACAGGGAGGGGGGGGGACCCTCGATGGCCTGTTTCTTCCTGAGATCGGTGATCTTCTCCAGGATCGTCTCTCGGGTGAACGGTTTGACGATGTAGCCGGACGCCCCCACGCCTGCCGCCTTGACGATCGACTCCTTGGTCTTCTTGGCGGTGCACATGACCACGGGAATGTGCGCCAGCGCATGGGATGCCTTGATCTCCTTGCAGATCTCGAAGCCGGTGGTGTGCGGGAAGACGATGTCCATGAGGACGAGGTCCACCTTGAACTGCGCGATCTTGCGGAGGACGTCCTTGCCATTGTCCTCGATCGGCTGAATGCCCGCGGACGTGAGATAGCGGGAGAGGATCCGCCGGGTGTTCTCGTCGTCGTCCGCAACGAGCACGGTGTAGGTCGCCTTCCCGCCCTGGTCGATGACCTGGCGCGCATCGCGGAGCGAAGCGGACAGGTCGAAGTCAGACTCCTCCAGGAGGGGCGTCTCGACGGGTGACGCCGACTCCTCGAAGGGGTTGGAGTCGTCGAAAAGTCCGAGGGGATCCTCGTCCTCGGGTGGGGGCCCCGGTTCGGGCGCCGGGTCGCCCGCGTGGGTTCGGTCGCTCGGGTTCACGCGCCCCTACGCCATCCCTTCGGCGACGATCTCGTCGCGTTCTCTGTGGTAGTGAATCGAGAAATGCCGCATCTCCTTCTCCAAGGAAAACCGCTTCTCGAGAATCGTGACGAAGACACCAGGATACCCCGTCCCCTCCACGCGGATCGAGGCGAGCTTCCGGTTCTTGGAATCCGCGATGATCTTGTCCTTCTCCGCCGTGAGCGTCTCGATCTTCACCTTCGCCTTGTCCCGGTACAGAATGAGCTTCCGGAAAACCTCCCGCTTGTCGGCGGGGAAGAGGTAGAGCTCGTCGATCGTCCGCTCGGCTCCCAGGACCTGATGGACCTTGGCGATGTCGGCCGAGAGCTTCGTGATCTCCTGGCGGATCTCCTCGATCTCCAGGTAGGAGCTGCCGATGACCACATGGGTCTCGACGGCCATCTCGGAGCCCAGGTCTACGCAGGCGATGCCCTCCTTCGCCTTGATGGTGCCGCCGATGATCCGCCCCTTGCCGGCCGCGCAGGTGACCTTCCCGCCGGCGACGAGCTGGCAGTTCACGGCCGACTGGTGGATGATGATGTCCTGCTCCGCCCAGAGGCGGGCGTTGTGGGCGAAGAGGCATCGGATCGATCCGCCCGCGCGGAGGTAGCCTTTCCCGGCCTGGACCACGCCCCTCCCGACTTCAATGTCACCCCGGCAGGTCACGACCGCATCGTTGACCGTGTCGCGGACGAACACGTGACTCTTGGCGGCGACCTTGAACGTGGACTGGACGGAGCCGGAGATCGTGACGCTGCCGTGCTCGAACCGGATGTTGCCGGTCGAGAAGTCGACGTTTCCGTTCACCACGTAGGAATCGAACACGCCGACGTGGGTGCTCGTGACCATGAGCATCCCGCTCTTCCGGGCCCGGAAGATCCGCCCGTCGGGGGAGATCTCGACGTTGTCGGCCGCCTGGAGCCGAACCTCTTTCCCCGTGGGAGCGGGGATCTCCTTGCCTCGCACCGAGACTCCGGGTTCGCCCGGCGTCGGCGGGACGATCTCCAGGAGGATCTCCCCCTGTTCGACGTTCTTGATCGTCCCCTGCTCGTAGAAATCGATCGACCCGTCCGCCCGGCGCGTGCCGACGCGCTTCTCGACGTCCACCTTGAAGTCGAGCCGCCCGTCCGCTCCGGGCCTCGCCTGCTTTCCCCACGCGATGACCCGGTCCCGGACGGGCGCCGGCAGGGTTTTCGCTTCCTCGAGGAGCCGGTCCACACCCTGCCAGTCGACCCCATAGACGACGCCCGCGTTCGTGAGGAGACGCTCCACGAGGAGGCGGTCCAGGCACTCCTTCTTGCTGTCGGGGGGGTGGATCGTCAGACGGGCCTCGCTCTCGCCTTCGGGGATCGACAGGGGGGAGGTGACCGAGACGGCGTTCTCGCGGTAGTCCGCGTACCCGCAGATGGGGACGCTTGCCACGTACGTGAGCTGGTCGTCGGAAAGCTGCACTCCCTCCTTGGGGAGGAGGACGACGTTCTTCACCGGCGGGCACTCGATCTTTTCCCCGCGGACGGTCTTTCCGTCGGCCGGAGGCTGCATCGGACGCTTGACGGCGATCGTGTCCCCCATGCGGGCGAGATCGAGCGTGACTTTCGACTCGTCGAACCCGGGGCGCGAGCGGATCTTGTCCGCATCCACCGGGTCCATCCCGCTCACCTTGAAGTAGAACTTGTAGCTCGTGTCCTCGCCTCGGACCCCCTCCTTTCCCCTGGCGACGATCACCTCTTCGACTGGCGCCCGGGTGCTCGTCGCCCGGGAGACGGCCTCCAGGATCGCGTCGTCCAGCACCCCGTAGACCACCCCCTCGTGGCGGAGGGCTTCCTGGATCGTCTTGACCTCCACGGGCTTCCCGGAGTCGGTCTTCGGATAGACGTCGGCCCACGCGACCATCCCGTCCTCGGCGATCCGCACGAGCGGGCGGACGTCCACGAGGTCCTCCTCGACCATGACGACGCCGTACGTCGCGGCGAGGCAGGTGATCCCGTCCGCGCTGACGGCCGTCCGGAGGCCTGGCCGCATCCGCAGCTCGCGGCCCATGAGCCCGCCGACCTCCTCGCCCGTTACGGACTTCCCCGGTGCGCCGTAGCCGGGCGGAATCTTCACCGCCAGAACGTCGCCCTTGATCACGACCTGTCCCATGCGGAACTTGTGCTGCATCCGGGCGGGCGTTCCCTCGCCGGGAGGCGTCGCGCGCGCGACCACAATCGATCGCTGCGGCGGTATCTCGCCCTTGCCCATGCAGACCATCGATTCGATCGCCGCGCGGTCGAATCCGTGCACGACACCCTGCTTCGTGAGCCAGTCGACGATGCGATCGGTGGTGAGGTACTGCTCCCGGACCACGCGGGGATCGAACGGCTCGACAACGGCGTGCTCAGGATCGATATGGAGGGAGAACAATCGGCCCCGTCCAACCCAAAGTCAAGGATGAACCGCTGTTTTCAGGCTTCAGCAATCGGGCTTCAGCCTTCAGGAAGAAACGGTCTGCCGGTCTGAAGCCCGACGCCTGAGGGCTGTTCGGTGCATAGGATAGGGAATGGGCACGCCCTGCGCAAGTTCATGGTCGGCCGGCTTGCCTCGGATGGCCGGGGCCCGTATAGTTCAAACCCAGCCTCGAGAGGGAACAGGGGGAGGAAGCGGGCGCGCCGCGAGCGATGTTCCTGAGAGATCTCCATCTCTGTCGGGCCGGGCTGGAAAGCGGGCGGCTGGACCCCTCGACCCTCCGGAAAGCCCTCCTGGGTCCCGGCGATGCAGTCCACTCCCTCGGCGAGCGCCTCGCGGCTTCCGGGCGGGTCTCCCGGCGGACCCTGGAGGGAATCGTCTCCGCCTCGTGGCCCGATGGGCCGCTCGATCCCGATCTTGTCTTTCTGGCGATTGGCGAGGCGCGCGGTCTTGTGGCCCTGGAGGTCGCTTTCGAAGCGCTCCTGGGCCGCGACTCCCGGGGAGGGATTCGTCGGACCGCCGAGGAGCGTGCCGGGATGGCCAGGTCGGACCGCCGGGAGCTCGACCGGCTGACGGACCTGGTCCTCTCGGACTACGAGCTCGTGCGAACCGTCGAGCCGGAGGGGATCCGCGCCCCGTTCCTCCGGTTCCTCCGGATCGGGATCGAGGCCCGGCTGCTCGCCGAGGAGACGGTGCTCGAACTCCTTCGCTGGTTCCACGCGGGAGGGAACGCGGACCGGATCCGCGACTGGCTTTCGTCCCACCAGGGGATGGATCCCGAGCAGGCGGACGCCCTCGTCACCAAGTACTTCTCAGGATGCGACGGGGGCCCTGGCACGCTGGCCGGAGACCCGGCCTCGGAGGTCCACACGGTCGCGGGTGAGGAGGATGGCCCCGCGGCGGCAAAGGAGCTCGCCCGGGAAGCGGAGGTTCTCGAGCGCGCGCTCGCCACCGGGCGGCCGCCCGGTGGCATCCGTCCGTCGACGCGAAAGAAGGGGGCCCGGGCTGAAGACGCGACAGTCGCCGTTCCGGAGAAGGCCGGCCGGCTTCCCCCGGGCGCGCCGCGGACGGTGGGGGCCTACGAGCTCCTGGAGGCGCTCGGTCGCGGGGGGATGGGAGTCGTCTACCGCGCGCGGCAGGCGGGCCTGGAGCGCCAGGTCGCGCTGAAACTCCTCGCCCTGGGCGAGTCGGCCGACCCCGATTGGGTGAAGAGGTTCCTGCGGGAAGCCCGGGCCGCCGCCCGGCTCCAGCACCCGAACGTCGTCCGTGTCTACGACGTCGGGACCGACGGGGACCGCTACTACTTCGCGATGGACCTGATCGAGGGCTCGTCGCTCGCGAGATGGGTCGCGCTGAAAGAGGTCACGCCGAAAGGCGCGGCCCGGATCGCGGCGACCATCGCGCGAGCCCTGCACGCGGCGCACGAGAAGGGGATCGTCCACCGCGACGTCAAACCCTCCAACATCCTGGTCGACCGGGAGGGGACACCCTTCCTCACGGACTTCGGCCTCGCTCTCGATGTGCACGGCTCCTCGGTGGGCCTCACGCAGACCGGGGCGACCCTCGGGACCCCGCCATACATGCCCCCCGAGCAGGTACACGCGAGCGCGGGGAAGATCGATGCCCGGAGCGACGTCTACAGTCTCGGAGCGACTCTGTACGAGGCGCTCGCGGGACGCGCCCCGTTCGAGGGAAACGGAGTTCTGGAAATCGTCCGGAAGGTCATCTCGGAGGATCCTCCCTCCGTCCGCGAGCTCAACTCCGCGGTCCCCCGGGATCTCTCGACCATCGTCGAGAAGGCGATGGACAAGAACCCGCGCCGCCGCTACCAGACCGCGCTCGCGCTGGCCGAGGACCTCGACCGCTTCCTGGAGGGGATCCCCGTCCTCGCCCGGCGGATCACGCGGATCGAGCGCACCTGGCGCTGGATCCTCCGGCGGAAGGCGCTCGCCCTCGCGGTGGCATCCACGCTCGCGCTCGTCGTGGCCGGCCTTCTCCTGGGCCTGGGGTCTCTCGTCCGTTACGTCGCCTACCGGCAGGCCATGACGGACGGGAGCGAAGCGCTGGAGAGGGGGGACTTCGATCTTGCCTCGGCCTCGTTCGAGCGCGCCCTCGGCGTCTATCCCGACGACGCCGTGGCGGGGGGCAAGCTTGCCGAGACCCGCCGGCGGGCGAGGGAGAGGCGGGAACTCCCGCTTGCCACCCGCTCCGGACGTCTGCTCGCCTCCGGCGGCTGGGACGATGCCCTGGCGCGGGACGTCGCGGTCGAGGCGGAGGCTGTGAGCGACGAGTTTCCTGAAAGCCAGATCGCACGGGACGTCCTCTCCCAGATCCGCGCCGCCCGCTTGGTCCGGAGGTGGATCGAGGTCGCCGAGAAGATCCAGCGCGGCGCGAACGCCGTCCGCGACGGGGAGTTCTCTCTCGCGGCCAAGCTCTTCCAGGAGGCGCTCGATCTCGACCCCGGCCTCGACGCGATCCGGCTCTACCTTTGTCTCGCGCGCTTCCGCGCGGCCGAGGGGCGTGGGGGAAGCGAGGGGGTGGAGCTCGTCCGGGGGGCGATCGATGCGGTGACGCCGATCGTCGAGAAGTTCTCCTCCAACTGGGCGCTCCGGACGGTGCGGAGCATCCTCTTTCTCCGCATCGAGGAGACCGACGCGGCGCTCGACGACCTTGTCCTCGCGCTCGCCGGTCTCTGGCGGCAGCTCGAAGTGCAGGACAACCTGGGCTTCCCTGGCTGGGCGAGGTCGGTCCGGTCGGGAGATCCCGCGAAGATGCTGAACTTCGCCTTCGAGGCTCCGCTCGCGGAGATGGTGAGCCTCACGAGAGTCGATCTCGGCGGGGCGGCGCACGCGGCGGGAAAGGCCGGCGCCTCCGGCATGGGCGAGGCGATCGACCAGGAGAGGATCCGGAGCGAGCTCGTCCTGGTTGCGCACAAGATGCTCGATGATTTGCAGGAGACGATCCACAAGCGGCTCGGATTCCTTTCGAATCCGGTGGGGGCGGCGGGCACGATGGCGGCGGCCTCGGGGGACCGCCTCGGACGCTTCCTGGTCGAGGCCGCTCGCTACCACGGGCTCATGGATCGCGCGGACGCCGGGCGGACGCTTCTCCAGACGCTTCCGGCCCTCATCAAGAAGATCGAGGTCGATCCGATCGAGGCCGAGCTCGCGCTGGGGGACCTGGCACTGGCCGCCGGGGATTCGATCGAGGAGGCCCGCGCGCACTTCGAGGGGGCGCTCGCGCGTTCTCCCGGCTCGCCCCGGGTCCAGGTCCGCCATCTGTGGTTCCTCTTCCGCGAGGCCGACCGCGCCGTCGCCGTCGCGCCGCTCCGGACCGGCTACAATCGCGCCCTCGCCCGAGCCGAGGAGCTCCTCGCCGCTCGCCCCGGCGACCCCGAGCTCCTGCTCGCGAGAGGCGTCGCGCTCCTCCATCTCGCGGCCTACCAGCCCGCCGTGGAGGCGCTTGCCGCCGCCCGCGATCGGTTCGCCGCGACCGACCCGGGCCGGGCCGACGTCCACATCTACCTCGCCGCGGCGCTGGAGAAGCTCCGGCGGCCCCAGGAGGCCGGAACCGTCTGGGAGAGGGCCGTCGCGCTCGACCCGGGCGCCGCCTACCTCGAGGCATGGATCCGCCGGGAGAGGCTCATCGTCCCGTTCGGCACGGACCGCTTCGAGGTCGAGCTCAAGCGGGAAGCGGCCGGCCAGATGGCCTACGCGGAGGAGGCCGAGGACAGGGCCGAGAAGGCCGCCCGGCTCCATCCGGTGCTCTACTACCACTTCCGGACCGATCCCTACCGCGCGTGCCTGGCGGCGATCCGGCTCTGCGATCTCGCCGTGCGGCTCGGGCGGACGAAGGAGCACGCGGTCTTCCGGAACCTCCTCGTGAAAGGATTCCGCGAGGAGCCGAGGCTCGGCGACTTCTGCCCGAGCATCGTGGACTACTTCAAGGGCTGGACCGACGACGAGATGACGACCTATGTCCGGGAGACGGGCGGCAGGAACCTGGACCTCGCGGCCTATCTTCTGGGTCTCTCCTGGGAGATCGCCCGTGAGGACCGCGCGGACCATCTTCAGGTCGCCGCCGAGCGCTACCGGGAGGTCCTCGATGCGCCGGTCCAGAACGAGTACGTCCGGAGCTGGGCCGAGGAAGCGCTGGGGAAGTTGCGGTAATCCCGCGACCCGGCCCTTATCCTGGTAGCCCCATGTCGAACGCCCAGACCCCGCCCCCGGCAGGCTCCGCCGCGAAGCCCCGACTTGCCGCCCTCGCGCTCGGGGCCCTGGGTGTCATCTACGGCGACATCGGGACGAGCCCGCTCTACGCGGTCCGCGAGTGCTTCCACGGGCCGCACGCCGTGGACGTCTCCCAGGCGAACGTGCTGGGCGTCCTGTCGCTCATCTTCTGGGCGCTCACCTTCGTCGTATGCGTTCAGTATCTCATGTTCGTCCTCCGGGCGGACAACAGAGGGGAGGGAGGAGTGTTTGCCCTGCTTGCCCTCGTCCCCACCGGAGAGGGGGAACGGGGCGCGCGCCTCAAGGCGCTTGTCGTCCTCGTGGCGCTCGCCGGAGCTGCACTCATCTTCGGCGATGGAGTCATCACTCCCGCGATCTCGGTCCTCTCGGCGGTCGAGGGGCTGGGCGTCGCGACCGAGGCGGCAAACGACTGGATCGTGCCGCTCTCGTGCGCGATCCTCGCGGGGCTCTTCTGGGCCCAGAGCAGGGGGACGGCGCGGATCGGAAGGGTCTTCGGCCCGGTGATGCTTCTCTGGTTCTCGAGCATCGCCGCGCTCGGGGTCCGCTGGGTGATGCGCGAGCCGGCGATCCTTGCCGCTGCGAACCCCGCTCACGCGTTTCGCTTCTTCCTCGAGCACCGGCTCCACGCATCGTTCGTCCTGGGGTCGGTCGTCCTGGTGATCACCGGGGTCGAGGCGCTCTACGCGGACCTCGGGCACTTCAACAAGAAGCCGATCCGGCTCGCCTGGTTTGGCCTCGTCTTCCCGGCGCTGCTCGCCAACTACCTCGGCCAGGGGGCTCTCCTCCTCGCCGATCCCTCGAAGGCCGCGAACCCCTTCTACGGTCTGGTGCCTCGCCCGGACGGATCCCCGAACGCGCTGCTCTATCCCGTCGTCGCGCTCGCCACGGCTGCGACCGTCATCGCCTCCCAGGCCATGATCTCGGGGGCCTTCTCGCTCACCCGCCAGGCGGTCCAGCTGGGATTCCTTCCGAGGCTCCACATGGTCCACACGTCTTCGGCCGTGGAGGGGCAGATCTACATCCCTGCCGTCAACATCACCCTGATGCTGGGCTGCCTCGCCCTTGTCGTGGCGATCCGGGAGTCCAGCGGACTGGCGGGAGCCTACGGCATCGCGGTGACGGCGGCCATGACGATCACGTCGATCCTCTACTACCTCGTCGCGCGCCGGCGGTGGCGCTGGTCGCTTCGGAAGGCCCTGCCTCTCCTGGCGCTCTTCCTCCTTTTCAACCTCGCATTCCTCAGCGCGACCCTTCTCAAGCTTCCCTACGGCGGCTGGATCTCGCTCGCCATCGCGGGGCTCGTGTTCCTCGTCATGACCACCTGGAGGGACGGCAGGGCGCAGCTCGCGAAGAGAATGTACGGGCGGAAGCTCCCTCTCGATCTTTTCCTCGACGACGTGGCGAAGCAAAAGCCCCACCGGGTCGAGGGGACGGCGGTTTTCATGACGAGCCAGCCCGACGCGACGCCCGTCGCGCTCCTCCACCACCTGAAGCTAAACAGAACGCTTCACGAGAAGGTGCTCCTTCTCTCGATCCTCACGGCTGACGTCCCGGTTGTCGCGCCGGCCGAGCAGTCCACGCTCGATGAGCTTCCCGAGGGCTTCTACCGGCTGCTGGCCCGCTACGGGTTCATGCAGACGCCGAACGTCCCCGAGCTCCTCCGCCAGGCGGGGCGTCTGGGCCTCGCCGTCCAGCCCGCGACCGCGACGTTCTTCCTCTCTCGTGAATCGCTGCTCCTCACCGGGAAGTCAGGCATGGCGCGGTGGCGGAAAGCGATCTTCGCCTTCTTCTCCCGGAACGCCGTTTCCCCGACCGCCTACTTCGATCTGCCGCCCGGGAGGGTGATCGAGCTGGGACTTCAGATCGAGCTGTGACAGACCTTCACTGGCTGAGGTGTTCCCACACGGTCACGGTCACGGTCACGGTCACGGTCCACGGTCACGGTCACGGTCACGGTCCACCCCGCGCACCTACAGAATATTCGCGTAGTCCGCCTCGATCCGGGACTGGTTCAGG
>JACQVV010000001.1 GCA_016209595.1 Planctomycetota bacterium | reverse complement strand
GTCAAGATCGACCCGACCAGCAGTCGTGGACGTGGTCGTGGCCGTGGTCGGCATTCGGGCGTTCGATCACGACCCCGACCACGACCCCGAGAGCGCGACTTGCATGAGAATGACGGGACCGGCCACCCAAGGGTGCGTTGCATTGGGGCGCCCGGGGGATATACTCAGCACCGGCGAACGATTCGATTCACGCGGACGACTCGGGGGGCGGCGGAAGACGACGGTATGTCCCGGACGATAGCGTGCCGGTGCGGCGAGTCGATCCCCGTCCCCGCTGACCCGAAGGCGCGGCAGGTCTCCTGCCCGCGGTGCCAGAGCGTCGTACCCCTGACACCGAGCCTCACCCTGCCGACCATGCCCGCGGCTCGGCCGGGCTCGTCCCCCGACACGGCGCGCCCGTCCACGCCGCAGCCCGGCCCGGCCGGGACCGTTCTCCACCAGTGCCCGGCGTGCGGAAAGCCGAGCCGTGTGCAGTCTGCGATGTTGGGGAAGCAGGTCCGCTGCCCGCACTGCAAGGCTGTGGGGGTCGTGAGCGCGGAGTCGGGGGGCGCTGGACAGGCGCGCCCCACGACTCCATCCCCTTCCCCGGGCCCGACCGCGCCCCCGCTCGCTCCGGTCTCTGACATCTCTCCGACTCCCATGTCCGACAGCCGCGTCGGCTTCGCAAGCGAGCGAGAGGTGGACTTCGACGCCCCCCCCGAAGCGGGGAGCGGGGGGGCCGGCCGACCCGCGACTCCCCGTCCCGGGGAGAAGGCTGGATCCAGCCAGCGGCGCCGGAGGGGAACGACCTCTGGCATCCATCGCCCCCCGTCAACAGCCGGCGTCAAGAAGTCGGGAGCTTCCGGCGTCTATGATCGCGCCCGAGCCTCTGGAGTCCACTCGCGGCGCCTGGTGAAGAACGCCGACTCGAAGACCACCCTCTGGCTCATCCTGGCGGGCGGCAGCCTCGCGCTCGTCCTCACCCTCGCGGCACTCGTCGTCTATCTATTGCTCGAGCGCGGGTAGTTGCCGCCCCTTCCGACCGGCGGTTAGAATCACGGCGTCGTACCAGGCGGCATAGCCAAGCGGCAAGGCAATGGTTTGCAAAACCATCATCCCCGGTTCGAATCCGGGTGCCGCCTTCAGGGTCCTGTCCAGCGCTTCCCGAATTGTCGAGCGAAGTTGTCACCCCGCGACCGGCCCGGTTGTTACCCTATGGGTGGTTGGGCGGGGGGTGGTGGGCCGCGAATTCCGGGGCGCGAGTCGCGCTCCTGGACCAGGCGGCAAAGCCGACCCGCCCCGGGAGGATGATCGACATGACTCTGACCGGTCCCGGCTCTCGCCCCCTCGCCCCCAGGAGCACGGCTCTTGCCATCGCGATCCCGATCTTCGCGGCATGGGTTCTTCCCGCCGCCGCGGAGTTCATGGAATCGCCGCGGGATATTCCCTTCGCGCGCTTGGAGGAGAACGTCCGCCGTTACATCGAGGTGAACCCGAGAGACCCGCAAGGTCCCTACATCCTCGGACGGCTGCACGCGATCGCCTACGCTCAGGCCTCCGAGGATCTCGACGACGTCTACCCCGGGGCGGAGGGGAGTTTGCCCGGGATGGACGTCCAGTCCCCGACCTACATGCCGGAGGCGGAACGTGCCTGGGCTGAGGCGGTGCGGAAGTATTTCGACGGAAACGAACCCGGGGCGCTCTCCCCCGAGGACCGGGCGAAGTTCGACTTTCTCGTCGCGAATCTCGACTTGGACGACTACGCTACGCGCGAGGCGGCCCAGAAGGAGCTCCTCGCCATGGGGATCGCGGCTGTCCCGGCCCTTCGCGAAGTCCTCGCGGGAACCGGGCTCTCGAGCGAGCAACGGGCGCGGGTCCAGACCGTTCTGTCCACGATCTCGAAGCCGCTCGAAGGCGCGCGCCACCTCCGCGAGGCGATCGCCTGGTACGCGAAGGCCCTCGAAATCGACCCGTCGCATGCCCTGTCGCTCCTGGGCACCGCCTGGTGCCTCGAGGAGGGAGGCGCGCGCGACAAGTCGATCGACGCGTACCGGAAGGCCCACCGAGCGGCCCTGGAAGAGGAACTCGCGCGCGCCGAGTGGTCGCACTACTCCGGCGGCTGGCACGGTTCCGTCGCCCTGGAGGCCGGGGAGCGGTTCCTCGCCCTCTCCGGCACGGACGGGGACGCCACGGAACGCGATGAGGTCGCGAAGAACGTCGCGAGGCTCCGCGAGAAGCTCAAGACTGCCGCCGAGTGGATCACGCCGATCCTCGTCCCGCTCGAGCCCGTCCGCACTCTCTCGGAGCTCCTCGACCCGGGCCGCGCCGTCCGCTTCGACCTCGACGGGGACGGAGCCCCCGAGCTCCGCCCCTGGATCCGCCCCTCGGCCGGATTCCTGGTGTGGGATCCCCGCGGGACGGGAAAGGTCGAGTCCGCCCGCCAGATGTTCGGGAGCATCACCTGGTACATCCCCTGGAACCACGGCTACGAGCCACTGTCCCTCCTCGACGACAATGGCGACGGGCGGCTGGCCGGCGCCGAGCTCGACGGCCTCTCCCTCTGGCGCGACCAGGACTCTGACGGGATATCGGGTCCCGGCGAGGTCCTCCCGCTAGCGGCCTGGGGAGTCGAGGGGCTGTCGTGTCGGGCGCTCCTGGGGCCCGGCGGCCCCTGGTCCCCCTCCGGCGTCTTTTTCCCGGATGGCGAGACGCGCCCCACGTTCGACTGGATCCCGGCCCTCGCCCAGGAGGAGCCGATCGAGTGAGCCCGCCGCGCAAGCGACGGAAGAAAGCGGAATCGGCGTCCCGAGGGCTCGCGGCGAGCAAGCTCGCCTCCGGACCGCCCGAAGAATGAGCGCGAGCGAAGGGACAGCGACCGGGCGGCTTGCCGACTGGATCGCGGCGGTCCGGTACGAGGACATCCCGGAGCGCGTCCTTGCCCTCGCGCGCGGCCAGATCCTCTCCGTCCTCGCCTCCCTCTTCGCCGGAAGCCGGACCGCGGCGGCAAGCGCCGTCCGCCGCGCGGTACTTCGCCGCGGCGCTCCCGGCCCCGCGAGCGTCCTCCCGACCGGCGAGAGGGTCTCCGTCTCGGACGCCATTCTCGCGAACGCCGCATCCTCCGTCGCACTCGACCACGACGACTACCTCTTTCTCGGCCACACCGGCCACACCGCGGTTCTCGCGAGCTGGGCCCTCGCCGAGGCCGGCGGGCTCCCCGCCCGCGACGTGCTCCTCGCCCAGGTCGTGGCGAACGAGATCGGCGGGCGGGTCGCGGCGAGCACGCTCCTCGGGCCCCAGAACGGCCAGACCTGGAGCTTCCTCCATGCCGCGGCCGGAGCCGCCCTCGCGTCGAAGCTCCTCGGTCTTTCCGCGCGCGAGACCGCTCACGCTCTCGGGATCGCCCTCTACCAGCCGACCTTCACGCTCATGCCGGGCTTCATGGGCTCGGACGCCAAGGCGCTCACCGCCGCCGTCCCCGCTGCGGCCGGGGTCGAGGCCGCGCTCCTCGCGCGAGAGGGGATGACCGGACCTCTCGACGTCCTCGAGCACCCGACCGGGGGCTTCTGGTCGTTCTTCGCCTACGCCCCCCTTCCCCACATGCTCACTGGCCTCTCGCGGGCCTGGATCACCGACACGCTGGCGTTCAAGAAGTACCCCGGCTGCGCCTACATCGACACGGCGATGGACGCGCTCTTCGAGGTCCTGGACGAGTTCCGCCGGGACCGGGGACGACCGCTCGCGCCCGACGACGTCCTGGCGGTCGAGGTCAGGGCGAGCCTCCTCACGGTCGAGATGGACAACCTCTCCGCGGACAGCCGATGCTTGGAGCGCGGCACCCGTGGCCGAAGCGAGGAGCACGGCACCCGCGGCGCCCTCTCCCCCGAAAGGGTGAACTTCTCGATTCCCGCGAGCGCCGCGATCGCGATCCTCGCCGGCCGGCTCTCCGGCGCCGAGTTCGAGCCCGATCGGCTCGCGAGCCACGCAGAAGAGATCCGGTTCCTCGCCCAACGGGTCACGCTCCGCCACGATTGGGACATGACGCTCGAGGTCGCCGACGCCTTCGACGCCGCCCTCGGCGAGAACGGAATCGCCGCCGCGCTCTCTCCCCGCGATCTCCTCGCAGTCCTTCTGGGCTACAGGAGCCGCATGGGAGGTCACAAGCGGACCCCGCTCCGCTGGGGCTCCCTCCTCGCCCGCCACCCGCGCGCTCTCCTCTCCCGCGCGTTCCGCGCCGCCGGCCGCCGGCGCCTCTTTCTAAGAAAGGGGGGCGACCTCGGCGCCGTCGACTTCACCCGCTTCCGGATGGTCTTCCCCGCGAGCGTGGAGCTCGTCACCCGCGACGGAAAGCGCTACGCGGCGCGCCGCGACATCCCCGACGGCGCGCCCGGAGGACCCGATCGCCTGGGAACCGCCGCCGCGAAATTCCGTGAGGAGGCCGGGCGCTTCCTCTCTCCCGAGCGCGTCGAGCGCGCCCTGGCGCGGGTGCTCCGGTTCGAGAGTTCGTCGGTTGCCGAGCTGGCTCGCGAGATCGCGCTACCGAACTCACATCCCGATCTCGGGTATCACCCATCCGAGTACCCGGGGCAATTCGAAGGGTCCCGGACGATGGACGCGGACGCATGATAGACTGTGCTGGGATTCGGGTGGAAAGAGGTGCCGAGAACACTCATGCGAGCCAAGGTTACAAACGGGCGGCTGGTCGTCGAAGGTCCCGTCGATTTGCCTGAAGGGATGGTCCTGGATCTCGTCATCGATGACGAGGGTGACGACCTCACCGACGGTGAGAGAGACAGGCTCCACGCTGCCATGAATCGCGCGTGGGAATCGGCCCAGGCTGGACGGGTGAAGCCTGCCCAGGACGTCCTTCGACACCTCCGCGAGCGACGTGCCGATTAACATCGTCCTGCCGGACGAAGTAGAGGTCGGCATTCTGGAGATCGATCTCTGGTGGCGGCGGAATCGCCCAGCGGCTCCCTCGCTCTTCGCCGAGGAGATCGCGGCCACCATGGACCTCCTCGCCCGGGAGCCCATGGCGGGCAGGCGCTACCGCCATCCACACATGACCGATACTCGACGGCTCCTCCTCCGGGCGACCCGCTATCACGTCTACTATCGAATCGACGGCGATGTGCTGACCGTACTGGCTGTCTGGAGTGCGTGTCGCGGGTGCGGACCTGACCTGGGCGCCTGAGTGACCGGGGGTCGGGTCGCCGTCACGGCCTGTAGAGTCCCTTCGCGTTCGCGCCGAGGAGCCCCGACTCCAGGAGCCTGGGGTCGACGCGGGCGAGCGTCCGCGCCGCGCCCGGGGCGAGCAAGGGGAAGTGGCGCTGGGCGGTGAGGCGGTCGCCGATGTCGTCGAGGTCCTCTTCGGCGGTGCGCCAGCCGGAGTGGACGCGCTCCGTGAGTCGGAAGCGCCGCGAGTAGCTCCGGAGCGTCCGCTCGCCCAGCGTGTTGAAGTAGTCGTCGAAGTAGCTCATGGCGAGCTCGCGGAGACTCCGATAGACCGGGGCGCGGTAGCGGAGCCCGGTGAAGTTCGACTTGCCCAGCGCGCCGTAGGCGCCCTTCTGCCGGAAGATAGCGAGCACGTGGTCGTCGTCCCGCACGGCGCCGAGGTCGAGGAGGACGGGCGGGTGGCCGATCTGGGCAAGGGCCGCCGCGGCGAAGAGCGCCCCTTCGAAGCAGTGGGCCTTCTTGTCGCGCATCACGCGCCGGGGGGAGCGGCAGGTCTTCTCGTCGTTGTAGGGGATCCCATCGAGGAAGGCCTGGATCGCCTCGGGAGAACGGAGCCGTGCGAGGAGCCTCCGCTCGGCGGGGTTCCAGGGGGTATCCCTGTCCGTCCGGGCCCGCCGCCGTGTTTTCCTCAAGGCAGGATCTCCGGCACGACCATCCAGACGACCGACCATCGCCCGTCCTCGCCGCGCTCAAGCGCAACGACGCAGCCGTAGCGGAACGTGACGACCGGCGTTTCTTCGCCGCCCGCGACAAGGACCGAGGCGAGCCGGGCCAGAAAGGGCAGGTGCCCCGCGATCAGGATGTCCTCCCCCGCCGCATGGATTTCTTCCGCCACGGGGCGAACGGAGTCTTTCGGATCGAGGCCTCGCCGCGCTTCCACCCCCCGCGCGGCGGTGACGGCTTCCGCGAGGATTTCCGCCGTCTGTCTCGCTCTCGTCTTTCCGCTGTGCCAGATCGCCTTCACGGTGAGGCCCCGCGGCGCGAGGAAGCGCGCCACCTTCCGGACTTCTTCCTCTCCTTTCGGCGTGAGTCGTCGCTCCCGGTCGATCTCCTCGGGGTGCGCCTCGCCGTGCTGGACGAGATAGAGCCGCATCGATCGTTCCTCCGGGCGGGATTGTAGCCCGCCTCGACCGCCAGGCCTCGCGTATGATGCTCGTGAGCATGTCGCCTCGCCCCCTCCCTCCCGATGTTTTGGACCCGCTCCTCGTCGAGCGGCTGCGCGGCGTCCTCTCCGGCAAGGTCGAATTCGCCGTCCTTTTTGGCTCCCTCGTCACGGGCCGAGTCCATGCGGAGAGCGACACCGACATCGCCGTCTGGCCTCTCGCGGGGACCGACCTCGACCGGCTCGCCGGCGAGCTCATGGGGGCTCTGCATACGGACGCCGTCGATCTCGCCGACCTCCGGCGGGCGAGCGGGACGCTCTCGCAGATCGTCGCCACGCGGGGCCGCGTCCTCCACGAGGAGAAGCGCGGGCGCTTCGCCGCTTTTGCGGCCCTCGCCGAGCGCCGCTGGCAGGACGACCTTCGCCGATTGCCCTACCTCGTGCGCGCGATCGATCGATGGCTCGAGGATCGAGGGATCGCGTGAGTCCGATCGACCTCTCGGTGCTCGCGAGGAAACTCGGGACGATCCAGGAGCGGCTCGACCTCTTGCGCGCGGTGGCGGCACTCTCGCTCGACGAGTACCTCTCCGACGTTCTGCGGAAGAAGGGGGCGGAAAAGCTCCTCCAGGAGCTCGTGAACGCCACGGTCGACGCCAACTACCACATCCTCATGGAGTCTGGAAAGCCACCCCCCGCGGACGCCTATGGGAGCTTCCTCGACCTCGCCTCGCTCGGCACGCTGGACGGTGCTCTCGCGCGTGAGCTGGCGCCGTTCGCCGGGCTCCGCAACCGACTCGTCCACGAATACGCGACTCTGGACGACGAGAAGGTCCTGGCTTCGCTGGGCGAGGCGGAGAGCCTCTTTCCGCGTTACATCCGGGCGGTCCGGAGGCGCTTCCTGCCCCCGGCGCCGTAGATCCGTCGCGTTTCTCCGGATGATTCCCCTCTCCCCTCCATCGAGCCGATGACCCCCAACGAGCGTGCGATCGTCGAGCTCGCGGTCCGGAGCGGGCGGATCGGTCCGGACGCCGCCCGCGAGCTCCGGGGGCTCGAGGACCTCGTGGCTCGGGCCGGCCTCTCCCCCGCCGAGGTCCGCTCTCTCCTCGACGAGACCGTCCCGCCGTCCTCGCCGGACGAGACCTGGCCCAACGTCGCCGGCGTTTCGACGGTCCTTCTCGCCCCCGACGGCTCCCCGGACGACGGGGCGGAGGAGGCGGGGCCGACCCCGCGCTGGCTTGGACGGTACTTCCTCTTCGAGCGGATCGGCCAGGGCGGCATGGGAGCGGTCTGGCGAGCCTGGCAAGTCGACCTCGGCCGCTGGGTCGCGGTGAAGATCCTCCGGGGAGGGACACGCACCGAGCGCGCCCGGTTCCTTCGCGAGGCGGAGCTCGCGAGCCGGCTCTCCCACCCGAACATCGTCGCGACCTACGAGGCGAGCGAGGCGGCCGGCTTCCCCTACATCGCGATGCAGCTCGTCCGGGGAAACGACCTGTCGCGAGCCCATCTCTCGGAGCGCCGCGCCCTGGGGATCGTCCGGCAGGCGGCTCACGCGGTCCACTCCGCCCACGAGCACGGGGTCGTCCACCGTGACATCAAGCCGCGGAACCTGCTGCTCGGGGAAGGGGACCACGTCTACGTCAGCGACTTCGGACTCGCCCGGAGCCTCGCCGCGCCCTCGGAGCTCAGCGTCACGGGAATGATCCTCGGGACCCCCTCCTACATGAGTCCGGAGCAGGCCCTCGGCCAGAAAGCCGACGCCCGGGCGGACGTCTACGGACTGGGCGCGACCCTTTACGAGCTCCTCACCGGACGGCCGCCGCTCCGAGGCGAGAATGCGGTCGAGATCCTCTCCCGGGTCGGCACCGAGGAGCCGGTCCGCCCCCGTCGAATCGATCCGCGGATCCATCGGGACGCGGAGACGATCGCCCTCAAGTGTCTCGAAAAGGACCCCTCGCGCAGGTACGCGACGGCGCGAGAGCTCGCGGAGGACCTCGAACGCGCGCTTGCCGGGCGCCCGCTCCGGGCCCGCCCCGTGGGGTTCGCGGGGCGACTCTTCCGGCGAGCGCGAAGGAACCCGCCCGCCGCGGGGCTGGCCTGTGTTCTGGTCCTCGGCGTGCTGGGTGGGGCCATCGCCTGGGGCGGCCGCGCCTACACGCGGGCAAGGCGCGTCTCTCGTCTCCTGGAGGAGGCCGGAGAGGCTTCCCCCGAACGGAAGCTCGCGATCTACGAGGATCTCTCCCGGATCGCGCCCGAGGACGAGGCGATCCGGGACCGTCGCTCGGCTCTCGAACGCGTCCGCGCCCTCGTCGAGGAGGCCCGGGTCATGGGGCGTGAGATCGAGGAGGACAGGCGGCGGGCGAGCGAGCTCGAAGCGGAGGCCGGAAAGCTCGCGACCACCATCGAGGAGGGGTCGCCGCTCGGCGAGAAGGAGCGACTCTGGGAAGCCGAGGACCGTCTCGCGCGGGCGCGCGCACGGGCAGAGACCCGGTCGCGCGAGCGCGTCCTCCTCCTCGTCCAGGCCCTCGCCCTGGAGCCGGGCCATCCCGAGGCCCGCGCGCTCCTCGCCCGGCACTGGTTCGCAGAGCTCCTGGAGGCGGAACGCTCCCGGGATCCGTCCGCGGCCCAACTCTGCCGGGACGAGGTCCGCGCCTACGACGACGGATCCCTCGCGGGCCGCCTCGCGGGCACGGGGCGGCTCTCGCTTTCGACCGGCGGCGAGCCGGCGGAGGCGGCAGCCTGCCCGGTCGTCGTCGAAGTGCGGCGACTCGAAATCGACGCGGCCCGGTCGATCCCGCTGGGGTCCACCCCGATCGAGGGGGCCTCGCTGCCGGTCGGCTCCCACGTCATCGTCCTCTCGCGCCCGGGGCAAAGCGACGTGCTCTACCCCGTCCGGATCGAGCGCGACGGGTCCTGGACGGGGTCGATCCGGCTGCCGGGGCCGGAGGCCGAGGACGAGCGGTTCGTCTTCGTGCCGGCCGGTCCCTACCTCGCCGGAGGCGACTCACGAGCGCCTCGGAGCGCCCCCGCGGCGGTGCACGAGGCGAGCGGCTTCCACATTGGCCGGTTCGAGGTCACGACCGCCGAGTACCTCGAGTTCCTCGCGGACCTCGAGCGGACGGCTCCCGACGAGGCCCGGAACCGCCGGCCACGGAGACCCGGCGGGACGCCGCTCGAGCTGCCGCCGGGCGGCGACCGGACGCCGGCGCGAGGCGTCTCGTGGGAGGACGCCCGAGCCTACTGCGAGTGGCTCTCGACCCGAGACCCGCGCTGGCGCTACCGGTTGCCCACGGCCGGCGAGTGGGAAAAGGCCGCCCGCGGCGTGGACGGCCGGTGCTTCCCCTGGGGAGACGAGTTCGACTGGGCGTTCGCCAAGGGATACAGGTCGAGGCCCGGCCCGGCGATCCCCGAGGACGTCGGGAGCTTCGAGACGGACGTGTCGCCGTACGGAGTCCGCGATCTTGCCGGCGGGGTCTCCGAATGGTGCGAGGACGAGTTCTCGCCCGGGCTCCGGAACCTCCGGGGCGGCTCCTGGGCCCAAATGCTGCCGGACGAATTCCGTGCCGCCTACCGGTTCGGCGGGACCCCCCGCTACGCGGGAGAGAACCTCGGCCTGCGGCTCGTGCGGGAGCCCCGATCGTAGGGGCTCGAGCGGCGCCCGGTCGAGCGTGAGGGTCGGGGCGACGCTTCGTGGCCCTCCGAGTGTGAGCAGAAATCCCTCCCGTCGCCGTCATCGCCGATGCGCTTCGCCGGCCGTCGTTGCAGGCCCTCAAAATACCGCCAGTATTCTCTCGGGCCTGCGCCTAGGCCGGCTCGCGCCTCGGCGCGCCGGCTCGGTCCGGGATTCCTGCTCACACTCTCCGTCCCAGAATCGAACACGGGCGAAGACCTCCACAAGAACGACGCCGCGAACCTCGCGACCGACCGCGGTCCCGTCATGGTCTCGATGGCCTGCACGAACGGCCTTCCCGGCGGCCTCGGCGAGGCTTTTCTCCGCTACCATGCCACGGCCTTCCTGGGCGCCTAGGCCGTGACGAGTCCCTACGCCGGCCCAGGATTCCTGGCCGAGATCCACGCGGGGAAGGAGCTCGCCGCCGGCCATACGCTCGGCGCGGCGATGCGGATCGTGCGGAACCGCTACGGCGCCGTCGCGCTCGCGCGGGATGGGGGCGAATGGGGCACCGTGTACGACGTCGTCCGCAATCTCTACGCCTTCATCGTCTACGGCGATCCCTCGACTCGCGTGAACCAGTCGGACGCGCCGAGAGCCCATCCCTCCGGGGCACGGGCCAAGGGGGCGGTCCAGAACGCGAAGGAGCTCTACGAGAACGAGACGCTCCGGAAGCTCGTCGAGGAGGATGCCCTTCGCAACGCGGCAAAGCAGGCCGCCGGTTCCAAGGCGGTAGTTCGGCCCGCCACCCCCCGCCCAGCCACCCGATAGGGTAGCAACCGGGGGGGCCGCGGGGTGACAACTCCGGCCGTTTTTCTTGCCGGCGTCTCAAGGAACTCGCGGCCCACCACCCTCCGGTAGGAGGATAGGACCTCACTCCAGCCCATAGATCCTCGCCGCGTTCTCCCGGCCGATCTTCGCAGCCAGGTCGGCCGGGAGCTGGTCCAGGATCCGCCAGGTCTCCTCGAACGACTGGGGCGCGCGCCTGGAACCCGGGCCGCCGAAGAACTCGTCCGAGCCGATCACGAAGCGGTCCGGAAACTCCTCGAAGAGCGCGCGCCAGGCCGGATCGATCTTCCACTCGCGATCGACGATCCGGTGGGGCATGGGTTCCATGCCGCCGATCGTCACGAGCCTCTCCTCGACCCTGAGCGCGAGGCAGAGATTGGAGTGCTCCGCGAGAAGCCGCTTGAGGAGGTCGATCGTCATCCCGCCGGTGTTGTCCCAGCCGATATGCTGCCAGACGATCCGCGCCTTCCGGTCGTGCTCGAGGAGTCGCTCGAGGCCGGCGATGTTCGCCGCGAGTCTGTCGGGATTGTTGTCGTTCAGCCCCGGGGGCTTGGCCATCTCCTCGGGCACGGCCTCCATGTGGAGGTCGATCGGGATCCCATACTCCGCGGAGAGTTCCGCGAGTCGAAGGAAGAGCGGATGGTCCGGCGAGACCTCCTCGAAGGGGTGAGTCGGATTGAGCGAGAGGTGAAGCGCCGTCATCTCCCCGAACGCCTTCACGCCCAGTTCCGCGAGGCGTCTTGCCTCCCGCTCGAACCGCGCCAGGATCTCCTCCGTGACCGCCCCGGCCGGCGTCTGGTGGATCATCGGGTTCAACGTGTCGCCGCCACCGCCCACGACGAACCGGCCTGGATGGCGCCTCGCGACTTCCAGGAGGAGCGAGAACTCAGCCCGAGCGTCGCCCTCCTTTGCCCGGGGGGGAGGCAAGAGGACCGCCTTGGCGACTCCGTGGCGGTCCATCTGCTCCAGGAGGTTCTGCGCCGCGGCCTCGAACTCCTTGGACCTGTCGGCTCCCTGGCGGGGCCGGCCGGCCACGCCCCAGAGGTGGAGGTGAACGTCGTTCCCCCGGCCCCCCCAGGGATTCTCTCCCTGGGGGGTGGTCTCCTGACCGCGCGCGACGCGGCCCGGGAAGAAGGCCGTCAGGACGATGAGCGAGGCTGCAAGCGTCTTCATGAGAGTCCTCCTTCTCGCAAGTTGCCGATGGCCCCGGTCGCGAAGTAGATCATGGTCTTCATGTCTGCTCCTCCTCGCCGGGAAGCCTACTCCCCGAAGAGAACCTCGGTCTCCTCGCCCACGGCACAGCCCGCGCTTCCCGAGACCCGACCCGGCTCGACCTCGGCGTTCGCGTCCCGGATCTCCACGATCGCGGTGCGGGTGTAGGAGGTCATGGTCCACGAGTAGTCCCAGGTGCCCTCGTTGCTGAACTCGTGAACGACCTCGTAGGATGCCCGCCCACTCGAGGGATCGTAGTCGAGGTCGTGGGTCCAGGCGCTCATCTCGCGGAGGTAGCGGCCCGCGTGTTCCGTGTCCGAGGCCAGGTCGATCGAGAACCCCGTCATGGCCAGGAAACCCCGCCACTCCTCCGGATTGGCCCGGCTGTCGAGGGACTCCGACACGGTGGCGGCAAGGCTCGCGCTCGTCGTCTCGGACGACGTCTGGGTCCTCTCCTCGTACGTGACGTCGACCCGCGCCGAGGGGCCGATCACGAAGATCACGTCCACGTAGAGCTCGTAGAGGCAGTCGCCGTCGTACCGGGTGAGGGGATCGGGCGAGTTGGATGGCGCCACGGTGGCCCAGACGTCGAACTGGACGCGATCGTTCGCCTCGTCGAACGACACGGCGTCGATGCCCAGACCGAACCGACGGAAGTGCCAGCCCTGGTCGCGGGAGGCGTCCAGGTAGAACCCGCCCAGGAAGGCGCGGCAGGTGACGTCGCCCATCGACTCCACGTGCGACGAGAGGACTTCGATCTCGTCGAGCGCCCGCCGATAGGTGCTCCGGTTGTCGGCGACCTCGTCGATCCCGCACCGAAGGCCCATCGGCCCGATCCGCGCGCGGCCGAACGAGACCTCCGTCGAGCGCGCCGCCTGGTAGCAGCTGAAGTAGTCCGCGGTGTCCGACACGGTGCCGACGTCGGCCAGGAAGAGGTGGCGGGCCGTGAGATAGCCCGTGTAGCGGTCGAGGTCCGTGGCGACGTAGCGCGTCTTGAGCTCAGAAAGGCGGTGGGGATTGTCCTGCCACGAATAGCCGAATCCGGTCCAGAAGATCTCCGCGTCGTAGAGGTCCGCGCTCGCGGCGGACGAGAGCACGAGACCAAGGACAATGGCGGACGATAGGTTGGCGAACGTCTTCATGGCTCTTCCTCCTGTCTTCGTTTCGGCGTCATGCAGATGGCGGAGGATAGAGCGAGCGACGTGCCGCAGGCGCACGAACGCCACAACTCTCTTCACTATAGGACTTATCGATGCCACCTTCTGTCGGAGAGGATCCAGGAAGCGTGTCCGAATCCCACGAAACGGGTGTGTCCGGATCGAACGGCTCGCCCCGCGTCAGCGTTGTTCGCGCGTCTCGCTCTCGATCCAGGCCGGATCGATCTTCCCCACGAGAACAGCCGACCGGTAGATCGCCCTGCTTCTGCTCGACCCCAGGATGAACTGCCTGATCCGGAACTCCGGGGCCGCGAGCGAGACACGCGCCTTGCCGTCGATCGCCAGGCGGACCGCTTCGCCGTCCCGGACGAGCTCGATCTCGTGCCACTTCCCTCGCTCGGTCTTCGCGACCGAGTCAACCTCGGGCGGCCCCCGCGGGCGCTCGCCGAGCCTCACCCGACGCGCGAAGGCCGCGTCGGGGTCGATGCCGAACAGGAGGTCGGTTCTCTTCGTCGGATCGCTGACCTCGATCGAGATCTCCGCCGGGTCGGAAGAAGGGAGTTCGGCGGACACCGTGACCGAGGAGAGCTCGTCGAAGCTCGCCCGATGGCGGAGGAAAACACCGTCGACCGTCGGCGGATCGCCGCCCTGGATCTTCCACGGCTTTTCCTCCCCCTCCGACCTTCCCCGAACCGCCTCGACGATCCAGTCGCCGGCCACATCGGGCTTGCCGAAGTCGTAACGGAGCTCCACAAGGCCCGATTCGCGCCGGGTCACTTCGGCGCACAGGAAGCGGCGAAGGAGTTCGAGCTCCGTGTCCGCCGCGGCCGGCGCGGAATCCTCGGCGCGATCGTGCCGCGGCGCCGAACGCTCCTCGGGTTCTCCTCCCGAGCCCGAGTCTTCCCCACGAACGACGAACCAGACCACGAGGACCGCGGCGAAGGTAAGCACAGCGGCGACCCCTCCCAGGACGGCCGGACGCCCCCAGGTGGGCCGCCTGGCCACGGCAACCCGCTTCGTCGCAGGGCCGGGTGCGAGGCCGATCGCCGCCCGCGCCTCGTCCAGCGCCGCAAGGAGCGAGTCGTAGTCCTGGAAGCGATTCTGGGGGTCGCGCGCGAGCATGCGGGCGACGAGCGGATCGAGGATCTCGCGCTCCCCCCCCGGGACCCCATCGAGGCCTGGGGCGTCCTCGGCCGACTGCCGGACGAGGATCTCGACCGCGCTCTGCCCCCGGTACGGCGGCTTGCCGGTCAGGAGCTCGAAGAGCGTCGCGCCCAGGGCGTAGATGTCGGCGCGGTGGTCCACGCCCCTCCCGTGCGCCTGCTCCGGCGCCATGTAGCCG
>JACQVV010000082.1 GCA_016209595.1 Planctomycetota bacterium | reverse complement strand
TCCTCGTCCACCGAGCCGGCGAGATCCACCGGGCCGGCTTCGAGGTAGGGCGCGAGCGGATCCACCGAGACTCTCGGCGAGGTTCGGTCCACGACCACGTGCACCACGAGCGGCTCCGCCTCGTTCTCCGCGCGGTCCAGGGCGCGGACCTCGATCGTTCCCTCACCCTCGGGAAGGATGACGGCCATGAGAAACGACCCGTCGGTCGCGATTTCGGCGCGCCGGCCTGAGACGAGGACGTGGGAGGGGTTCTCGTCCTCGATCGTCCCGCGTACCTCGATCTCCAGGACCTTCGTCCATTCCCCTTCCCGCGGAGAGGAAAGGACGATCCGGGGCGGCTCCTGGTCGAGGGCGACACGACGTTCCGCGGCGCTCTCGTTCCCCGCCTCGTCCCTCGCGACGAGGCGAAGCAGGTTCTCGCCCGGGACGAGCTCGATCTTGTGCTCGAACCGGCCCTGCGAGCAGTCAAGGCCCAGGGGCTTCCCGTCGAGGTGGAGCGCGATCGGGGTCGCGTCCTCGACCGTCCCGCGAAGGACGAGCGATGACTCGCGGGTGATCCGGTCCGTGGCCGGTTCCAAGAGGACGAGTTCGGGCCTGATCGTGTCCAGAACAATCCGGCGCGTGGCGCTGGTCTCGTTTCCAGCCCGGTCCGTGGCGACCACGGAGATCTCGTTTTCTCCCTCCGCGAGTTCCAACTCGGCGCGGAAGCCCTCGCCGGAGAGCGAGGCCTCCTTGCCGTCGACCGTCACCCGGACGAGATGCGGCTCCGAGACCGTTCCCGTGACGGCGACTCGCGACTCGCGCACCGCGATTCCGCCGGCCGGTTCCGCGACCGAGAGCGCGGGTTCCGTGCGGTCCACCACGACGCGGCGGGTGGTCTGGGCGATCGTCCCGGAGGGTCCCACGACCACGATCCGCAGGGCGTGCTCCCCTTCCTCAAAGTCGTCCAGCGGGAGCCGGACCTCGAAGCGACCGCTGCCGTCGGGTTTCCGGGCGATCTCTTCCACCTCGATGTGGTGGACCCCGGAGCCCTCGACCCTCCCCCGCACGGCGAGCACAGGACCGCCCACGACCTCCCCCTCCGCGGGAGAGAGATCGAGGAGAATCGAGGCCGCCGGAACGGGGACTTCCGGACCCTCGTCATCTTCGGTGACCGGAGCGGGGGCGGGAGCCGCGCCCCTCTCTCCGGAAGGCGCAGGAGTCTGGGGCTCGCGGTTCCCGCGCAGGGCGAGCCACGTCCCTCCCGCTCCCAAGAGGACGAGGAGGGCGGCAAGGGCGATCCCGACCACGGGCCGCGCGCGCCGCGACGGGCAGGGAAGGGCTGTCGGCGGCGTGGGGACCCTGGCCGGCGCTGCGCCGGCGATCGCGGTTGTCCGTTCCTCCCACTCGCTGGGCCGCGAGAGTGCCGACCGGCAGAACTCCAGTGACGCGGCGAGCGCCGCCGCGTCGGGGAACCGCTTCGCCGGGTCCCGGTCGAGGCAGCGCTCGACCAGGGCTGCCGTCGGACCGGACACGTCCGGGCGGACCTGCCGGATCGGACGGTAGTCGGTCTTGAGCGTCGCGAGGATCCTCTGCATCGTGGTGGCGCCCGCGAACGGGGCTTCTCCGGAGAGGAGGTAGTAGAGGGTCGCGCCCATTCCGAACACGTCGGCGGGCCGGCCCGCGCGCTTGACGTCCTCCGCCTGTTCGGGAGCCATGTACCCGGGCGTCCCCATGGCGACGTCGGTCCCGGTGAGGCTTTTGCCCCCCTCCTCGCCGCGAGCGAGCCCGAGATCGGCGAGCTTCGCTTTTCCGAGATCGAGCCGCCCGCCCGCTCCCTCGGGAATGAGGATATTCTCCGGCTTGACGTCCCGGTGGACGATCCCCTCCTGGTGGGCGGCCGCGAGGCCGCGGGCAGCGGCGAGCGCCACGTCGAGGGCCTCGTCCTCGGGGGCCCAGCGGTCGCCCTTGGCGACGATCCGGTCGAGCCAGTCGCAGCAGGTCGCGCCCTTGACGTACTCCATGACGAGGTACAGGAGCCCCGTGTCCTCGTCCTGGTCCACGTCGAGCACCTGCACGAGGTGCTCGGAGCGGACGCGCGCGGCGAGCCGGGCTTCGCGCAGGAACCGCTCCGCCTGCCCCGGGGTCCGCTCGGCGAGGTCCGGCGGGAGGATCTTGACCGCCACCTCGGTCCGGAGCCGCGGATGGAGCCCGTAGTAGACGACGCCCATCCCGCCGCGGCCCAGCCTGGAGAGGATCACGTAGCGACCGAGAGAGGGGACGTTCTTCCCCTCGAACGACACGGCGGCGCAGCCGTGGAGGATCCGCTCCGTCGAGAGATCCTCGGGCTCCCGGCCGGGCGCCGCCATCAAGGCTGCCCCGCGGCCTTGAGGCTTTCGACCGCGTCGATCATCATCTCCGCGTCGGCCTGGCTCGCGAACCAGATCGCGCCGTCGCCGGCTCCGGGATTCGGGCCGGCATCCTTCCCTCGAAGGCTCACGTAGACGTTCTCGCGGCCTATGTGCGAGCGGAAGGCCCGCGGGGCGAGAGAGGCGTAGTCGGCGCGGAACTCGGGCGTCTCATGTCCCTTCTTCCAGCGGAACGCGAAACCGGCGTCTCCCACTTCGACCACCTGAAGGGGCTCCGGATCCCCCCACGCCGGGTTGGACGGCAGGGCCCGGCCGAGGAGCCGCGCGAGCTCGGACTTCGCCTGCTCGCGGGGGATCGAACGGACGACCTCCCGGTCGGGTTCGTAGGGCACCGGCTGCTGGCAACCGGAAAGACCCATCAGAAGGAGCAGGGCTGCACTCGGGCGAGAGCGGATCATGCGTGCAGCATTCTAGCGCGGCGGACTCGTCCTGGGCGGGACTTCCTCTCGCTCGCGGGACAGATGCCGGAAGGCCCAAAAAGCTCCCGCGGCGATCGCGACGAGCGCCAGAGCCACGAGAAACGCGCGAAGAAGCCCCACCCGCGCGCGCCGGCCCTGGAGCGCCGGCCAGGTCCCCGACCCTTCGAGTCGCCGGGCCAGGTGGTAGTGGCGGAGGGCCTCTTCGGACCGGTCCTCGGTATCGAGCTCCAGGCCTCGCGCCAGGAAGAGGACCGACAGGCAGCGGCGCTCCTCGAGGGCGAGGTCGCGCACCGCCTCGACGCGCGCCGCGGCGAGATCCGCGAGGAGCGGCGCGACGCCCGGGTATCGCCCCTCTGGCCGGGGGGCGGTCGCACGGGCGAAGACGTGGGCGAAGGCGGCCGGAAGCTCTCGCACTTTCGGGGGACGGG
>JACQVV010000081.1 GCA_016209595.1 Planctomycetota bacterium | reverse complement strand
CTCGAAGTCCGCCGGAACCTCGGCTATCTCCCCGAATCGGCCGCCCTCTACCCGGACATGAGGGTGGACGAGTTCCGCCACTTCCGCGGGAAGCTCATGGGGCGCGTCTCGCGGGGCGACCGCCAGCGGGCGATCGGGCGGATCTGCGAGCTCTGCTGGATTGCCGACAAGCGGACCCGGATCGTGGGCCAGCTCTCGAAGGGCTTCCGCCAGCGGGTCGCGCTGGCGGAGGCGCTGCTCGCCGATCCGCCGGTCGTGATCCTCGACGAGCCGACGGTCGGCCTCGACCCTCACCAGGTCCGGCAGGTGCGCCGGATCATCCGGGATCTCGGCGAGCGGAAGACCGTTCTCTTCTCGACCCACATCCTCTCGGAGGTCGAGGAGATCTGCGACCGGGTGATCGTGATCAGCCGGGGGAGGATCGTGGCCGACGGGACCCGGGACGAGATCGTCGCAAGGCTCGGCGGCAAGCGCTCGTACATCGTCGAGATCGAGGGGCCGAGGGACGACGTGGCCACTGCGCTCCGGACCGTCAAGGGCGTGACCTCGGCCGATATCCGGTCCTGGAAGGGGAAGGAGGTGCGCCTCATCGTCTGGGGCGAGGCGGGCGCCGACGGCGTCGAGGCCGAGGTGAAGAAGCTCGCCGGAGAGAAGCGGTGGCGCCTCGCGGGGATCCGCCAGGAGCCTCCCGACCTGGAGAGCCTTTTCGTCCACCTGACGAGCGGGGAGGGGGAGAACCGATGAAGGCCGCCAGGGAGTTCCCCGCGGCCCTCCGGGGCTCGCTCTATCGCGTGGGGGTCCTCTTCCGCCGCGAACTGGGGGCCTTTCTCGTCTCGCCGGGCGTCTACATCATCCTCTTCTTCGTTTTTGCCCTCCAGGTGGGCCTCTTCTGGGCCTTCTTCACGTTCGGCCGGGGGGATGTCCGCGGGATGATCGGGATCTTCTACAACAACGTCTTCTTCTACCTCATCATGTTCTTCATGCCGGCGGTCGTGACGATGCGCCTCTTCGCCGAGGAGAAGAAGAAGGGGACGCTCGAGATGCTATTCGCCGCGCCGGTGGCGGACCTGGAGGTCGTTCTCTCGAAGTACCTCGCCGCGTTCGCCATGATGCTCGTCGTCTGGCTCCCCTCGGCCCTCTTCTTCTGGATGTTCGCCACCAAGGCGACGGGAACCCCCGACTGGGCCCCGCTCTACTCTTCGCTCGCAGGCGTCGCCCTGATGTGCGCCCTTCTCGTCTCGATCGGCCTCTTCTCGAGCGCGCTCGCCGACGATCCGCTCGTCGCAGCGGTCCTGACGTTCATGCTGACGCTTGTCTTCTTCGGCATGTTCTTCTTGCGCTCCATCGCCTCCGACCCCTCTCAGACCCACGCGCTCCGGATCTACAACCCCGTTGAGCAGTTCGGGTCCGACTTCACTCAAGGGGTGATCGACACGCGCGTCGTCTTCTTCTATTTGACGTGCACGGCGGTCTTCCTCTTCGGGACTCACAAGCTCACCGAGGTCCGGCGATGGCAGTGACCACGGCGAGCCAGGCTTCCCCCTCCGATTCGCCCTCTTTCTCGGAGCGGAAGGACTGGGAGCTCCTCTTCCACGTGCTGGCGCAGCTCCTTCTCGTGGTCGCGATCGCCTGGGGGGCGAACTGGCTCTGGTACGACCGCGGCGAGCGGCACGATCTGACGGCCTCGAAGGCAGAGTCGCTCGCGGAGAAGACTCGGACTATCCTCGACGGCCTGGAAGAGGACAAGGTCCGGATCGAGGTCGTCTCGCTCATCGATCCCAAGCAGTCGAGCGGGCGTTTCACCGACGACGCCATGAGGCTCATCCGGGACCGCCTGAACGAGACCTGCTGGCACTTCCGGGACTACACGGATCTCTTCGACTACCGGATTCTCGACGTCCACCTCCAGAAGGCGGAGGTCGACGACGTCGCTCGGGAGCACTCGGTCGAGGAGGACAACCTGGTGCTCGTCCTTGCCACGTTCGGCGACAAGACGACGCAGAAGAAGTTCCTCCGCCCGGCCGACCTCGCGATCCCGCCCCAGGACTTCTTCTCCGGCAAGCTCATCGAGGCTTACAAGGGGGAGGAGGCGATCGCCCAGGCGATACGGACGGTGACGGTACGCGAGCCGGTCCCCGTCTACCACACCACCGGCCACGGGGAGCTCGACCTCGCCCGCAAGTCGGCGAGCCTGGTGGCCTTTCTCGAGGACGAGGCCTACACGTTCGCCCCCTGCGACCTTCGCGTGCAGGGGCGCGTCCCCGACGACTGCAAGGTTCTGGTGATCGCGGGCGGCGACCGGCCTTTCGGGCCGGTCGAGGCGAACGCGGTCCTGGAGTACGTCCGGGGTGGAGGGGGTCTCCTCCTCTTGGGCGAGGTCGGCTGGAACACGGGCCTGGACGACGTGCTGGACGAGGTCGGGATCGATCTCCGCGACGACCTCGTCTGGGTCGAGCAGCAGATGTTGAGGCTCGTTGGGGGGGGCGTGGAATCCGTCGGTGGAGGCATTCTTACCTATGAGGTCGACACCAAGGAGCTCGGTGCGTCGCATCCGGTCACGCGGGGCCTTGCCGAGCGAGACTACCGGGTCGATCTCCTCTACGCGCGATCCGTCGCGCCCCTGGGCGGGGACAGCACGGCGAAGTACTCTGGCCTCGTCAAGACCGACGACAAGTCCTGGGGGCTCGTCAATTACCGGGGTTGGACACCGGCCGTGGTCGAGAATGGTCCGTCGCAGAACGACCACAAGGGCCCGCTTGACATCGCGGCCGCAGTCACGAAGTACTACGGCGACCCGGCGCTCGAGTCGACCGTCTCGTCTCGTGCCGTCTGCGTCGGCGACGCCACCTTTTTCGAGGATGAGTTCCTCAAGCGCCAGAAGAACCGGGAGTTCGCGTATCTCGCGATCCTCTGGCTCGCCGGGCGCGACCCCGTCGTCTTGCCCCCGCCCGAGACGGGCGAGTGGAAGGCGGAGCTCGAGGACTCGGAGTTCTGGAAGGGAGTCTTGCTTCCCCTCCTCATCCTCCCGTTCGCAACGCTCTGCCTCGGGGTCATCGTCTGGCTGGTGAGGAGGTTCTAAGGAAGAAACTGCGATGGGACGACACCGGAAGACCACAGCGGCCCTTGCTTCCGTCGCGGCGGTCGTTTGGCTCTCGGTCTTGATGTGGGGAAGCCCCAAGCAACCATGGGGAGAGGGAGGCGCGCAGGACCGCCTCCTCCCACATCCCGTTCCGGACTTCGTGGCCGTCACGATCGAAAACGACTACGGGGAGCTCCGGTTCGAGGCCGAGGAAAAGGACGAGGACAAGGTGGACCGCGACTGGCGAATGCTCGAACCCGCCTCCGACCTCGCCGATTCTCAGAGCATCGGAAGCCTCCTCGGCCAGCTCGTCAACATGAGAAAAGGGACTCCCGTCGAGGGGCTCGACGCGGCCGAGGCCGGTCTCGACAAGCCGCAGGCGGTCGTCCGGCTCCGGGTGAAGGGTGACGACGAGGAGAAGGTGGTCGAGTTCGGGGGGAAAGCGGGCTTCCAGGCGAACGTCTACGCGCGCGTTCGCGGCGCGCACGGCGTGGACGGCGACGACATCTGGGTCGTCGGGTCGGGGGCGCTCCGCACCCTCGCGCGCGATCCCGCGTCCTTCCGCGCCCGGAGCGTCCTCACGATTGCAGAGTACGAGGTCGCGAAGTTCGAGATGGAGCGACGGGACGCCGAGCGGACTTCGAAGGTCGTCCTCTCGCGGTCCGACAAGCAGGCCGACTGGGAGATCGAATCGCCGATCCGCGAGGACGCGGAACAGGATCGCGCGAACGGCGTCCTTTCCGGCGTGCTGCGCCTGCGGATCGAGGACTTCCCGGATCCGGCGAAACCCCTCGCCGATTATGGGATCGAGACCCCGATCGCGACCCTCTCGCTCTCCACATTCGAGGGAGACGACCACGGGCCGATCCGGATCGGTTTCGTGGAAAAGGAGGACGGCCCCGCGTATTACGCGACGATCGAGGGAAGGGAAGGGGTCTTCCATCTCGGCTCCGAGACGCGCTTCGCCCTCTTCGACCTCGCCGGCGTCCGGAGCCGGCTCCTCCTCTCCGATCCCGAGGAGACGGTCGAGAACACCGTCCGGATCCAGTTCGGTCCGACGGAGGACCACTGGGCGATCGCCCGGGATGCCGGGGGGAAATGGAAGATCGTGGTCCATCCGCCCGGGGGAGCGGAGGCGAAAGACTACGATCTCTACTCGACGGCGATGTACACGCTCCTCAACAAGCTCGGGACCCTCCGGATCGAGGAGTTCGTCGCCGGAGAGCCCACGGCGGACGAGCTCAAGGAGTGGGAGCTCGATCCGCCGCGCGAGACGGTCGTTCTCTACGGCCTGTCGAGTGAGGAATCGAAGGTGCTGGCTGAGCTCCGGTTCGGAAAGAAGACCGAGAAGGGCGTCTACGCCACCGTGTCGGGCCGGACGGGAGTCTTCCTCGCCGAGGAGGACGCCGACGTCGTCGCGACGCTCGCGCCCGGCGAGATCCGGGACCGCGCCGTCTGGGCGCTCCCGCCGGACGGAGAGATCGTCCGGATCGAGATCCGCCGCGAGGGGGCCGAGCCTCTCCTTCACGCGAGAGATGAGAAGGGGGACTGGAAGGACCGGGCCGCGCTCAGGCCCGCCGACCTCCTGGGTAGGTTCCGAGCCGACCCGGAGAAGGGGTGGGCCGCGATGGAGGGCGCCGTCGAGGCCCCCAAAGCGACGGTCGAGTTCCTCTGGAAGCGGACGGGGGAGGGGGCCGTGCCGGAGGAGGAAAAGGGTGTGCTCTCGATCGAGTCGGTTCCCGAGAAGCCCGCCGAGGGGGCACCCATGCCGGAATACGTCAAAGCGAGCGTGGACGGCGTCCCCGGCGTCTTCTGGCTGCACCCGGAGACGGTCTGGGCGGTCCTGGGGATGTAGCGAACCCGGCTAGGCTAGGGTTTCGCGGTTTTCGACCGCACGGTCGCCTTTGACGGTCACGGTCACGGTCCACGATCACGGTCCACGATCACGGTCCATGGCGATGGGGGGCGAGAGCGACCAACGGCATGCGGAGTTGTCGCTACGAGGTTCCCATCGCCAAGCCGAGAGGATGGGCTGGGGTCGTCGATCGTGGTCGTGTTCCGTGACCGTGGTCGTGTTCCGTGACCGTGACCGTGTAGAAGGGGTACGCCCCTCCCGGAAGCCTCGCTAATACCGTCCCGGACGTCCCTCGGGCCGAGCCTCGGAGCGTGCCCGCGAGAGGAGCTGTGCCGAGAGAGTGTCCTGTTTCTCCCGATCGGCCTGGACGTTCTGCTCGAACGCCATCATCGCGTTGGTGTAGTCCTTTTTCGCCATGAGGAGGACGCCCAGGAAGAGCCTCGCTTCGGAGTCCGAGGGGTGGGCCTTGACGTGCTTCTCGAGCCCGGCGAAGTGGAGATCGAAGTCCTTCGAACCGCCGTAGGACCCTTGCCAGTCGAAGGCGAAGTTCTTCCAGTCCTGGACGTGGCTCATCCCCTCCCGGAACGCTCTTCCTGCCTCGGCGTAGAGCCCTCCGGCGAAGCGCGCGAGCGCGAACCAGAAGTGACGCTGGGGGACACTTGGCCTCGTCCGGACGGCCTCCTGGAACCTGTCCAGGGCCGCCCGGTACTCTCCCTGCCGGAAGGCCCGCGTTCCGGCCTCGAAGGGGTCGGTGCCCGCGCCGGTCTCGGTGGCCTCGGGATCGGGGTTCGCGGGGTCGGGCGGGGAGCCCGCGGCCCTCGCCCGTGCGTCCGCGAGGAATGCCTTGACGACCGCGTCCTGGGGGCGCGACTTCTGGAGAAGCTCGAAGAGGGGGACCGCCAGAACCGCCCGGTCGGTGAAGTGGAGGGTGTAGGCGTAGAGAAAGAGCGAATCGAGATCCTCGGGATGCTCGCGGGCGTGCCCCTCGAGCTCCTCGATCCGGAGGTCGAGCTCGTCGGCACGGGCGAACCGGTCGTATAGATCGAGGTTTCTCGCGGACCACTGCGGCTCCCCCGGGAGAGCCTCGAGCAGGGCCGCCCCGGCCTCGGTATATCGGCTCGCCGCGAAGAGGGCGTGCCCCATCTCGATCCGGGGGAGGGAAGCGCCGGGGTCGAGGACCGAAGCCTCTGCGAAGGCCCCCGCCGCGCGCCGGTACTCGCCGAGACGGAGCAGATGATAGCCCCGCACCATCGCGTCGTCGGGCCGGCCGTCCGGGCCGGTCGCGGTCGAGAAAAGGGCTCCTCGCTCCGCTTCCGGCCAGGTTGCGAGGAGCTGCCGGGCGGGGACGTGGTCCCTGGACCGGGCAAGGACCGCTTCGAGACGGTCTTTCGCCGCGGCGCGGTCTCCCGCGGCGACGAAGACGAGCGCGAGAAGGAACTCCATGTCCTCGTCCGGAGGTTCCCCGAGGGACTCTTCCAGAGCGGGCTTCACCTTCTTGACGTAATCGAGCTTCCGCTCCTCGCCCAGGATCAGCGCGAGATCGATGTCGTCCTTGCCCCAGGCGGCCCTCGCCGCGAAGGCGCGCCGCGCCGCCCGCGAGGCGAGATCGAATCGCGGGAGGCCCGCCAGGGCGAGGGCCTGGAGCAGGTGCGGCCGAGGGTCGGCCGGGTACGAGAGCGCCGCCTCCCCCAGCGCGAGAGCCGCTCCCACGTCGTCCCCGGAGCGAAGGGCTCTCACGCCGTCGGCATAGGGCCCTCCGGTCGCGCGTGCGCCCGGGGTCCCGGACTCCTCGACCCATGCGGTGAGGGCGGGAAGGGGATCGCCCGCGCCCTCCTCGTCGGCCAGGGCGGGCGGAGACACCGCCATCGCGAGCGCGAGGAGGAAGGGAAGGGGGCCGCTGGCACGACCCTTGCTTCGCAAGGGGTGAGCCGCACAGGATGTGCGGCGAACGCCCGCGCCGAAGGGCCAGACGGTGCAGGTGGCCCGAGGCGCGGGCCGGCCGGGAGCGAGCCCGTTGCGAGCGCCATGGATGGCGCGAGCAGGGCGAGCGGACGGTGCCGGCGGTAGTAAGGGGGAGGGGGCCGTTCCCCTCCCCCTTACGAGGAGAGCGGATGCGGCGACGGTTTTCACTAGCGGGGCTCCGCCCCAGTCTGACAACACACACCTCCTTTCTTCTCGTGGTCGTGGTCGTGATCGTGGTCGTGGTCGATGGCCAGCGAAACGACGAAACTACCGATCACGACCACGACCACGCCCACGAAAACGACGACTGCCACGGTCCGAAACTTGACTCATTCCTGAACGTAGACGCTCATCTAGCGGGGCTGGCGCCCCGGCCCGACGAGACAGTCGCTCTGTCTTTCTTCGACTTGGACTTGGACGTGGTCTTGGACGTGGACTTGGACGTGGACTTCGACCAAGGCCGGTCCAAGTCCAAGTCCAGGTCTAGGTCCAGGTCTAGGTCTAGGTCCAGGTTTAGGTCCAGGTTTGGGT
>JACQVV010000072.1 GCA_016209595.1 Planctomycetota bacterium | reverse complement strand
GGGTTCGGGGTTCGGGGTTCGAGGGTTCCCTCCCCCGTCGCCCGTCCCTCGTCGCCCGGCAGGTGCCAGCGGCCCCCTCCCCATCTTTCTCTCCGAGAAGGCGAGGGCCCGGATGGCGCGCCCCACCTTCCGCGGCGCGTTCGTCGAACAGGATGCCGCTGAGCGCGGCCTCGCGCTCGTCACGGCCAGGGTCCCGCCCGCGACACTCCACGCCCTCATCGACCCCGAGAGCCTTGTCCTCTACGACGCGCGCTTCTTCACCTATGGGGCTCCGGCGACGATCGCGATCCTCGACACGTTCGTCGAGATGGCGAAAGGCCGCACGCTGGACCAGGTGAAGGAGATCTCGCCGCGGGACGTGGAGCTCGCCCTGCGCGACTCTCCGGGCGTCCCCGCGATCGACGGCACCGAGACTTACCTCGACCTCTTGCCGCGGATCGTCTCCGCGCTCGAGGCCGGCCGGTCCGATGGCGTGGCGCTCGCCCGCGTTCGGGACGCCGCCCGCGTCCAGGCGGACGGCCTCACGGCGGCCCAGCGGCTCTGTGCCCGGGAGACTGAGTTTCGCGCGCTCTCGGTAGAGGAGCAGCGGTGCCGCGTCGAGGCCGTCCTCGACCATGACGTGCGTCCGGGACTCGCGGCCGACGGCGGCGGCCTCGTTCTGGTCGAGGTCGCGAACGGGCGGGACGTCGTGGTCTCCTACGTGGGGACCTGCGGCTCCTGCGGGATCTCCGCTGGGGCCACTCTTGGCTTCATCGAGAAGACCCTTCGTGCCCGCCTCCACGACGGGCTCCGGGTCGTACCTACCAACGCCTACCCGGGACCCGCCTCGCCTCCGGTTTCCGAGATCTCGCGGAAAGCCTGAAGTCATGACGACCACCGCCGATCCGACTTTTGCCCGCAAGGACTACGCATTCGGCTTCAAGACCGACGTCGAGCGCGAGGAGTTTCCGAGCGGGCTTTCCCCGGAAATCGTCCGAGAGATCTCCCGGCGAAAGGGAGAGCCCGGCTGGATGGTCGATTTCCGACTCCAGGCGCTCGCGCGCTGGCGCGAGATGGACGAACCCCGCTGGGGCCACGTGCACTACGCTCCGATCGACTACCAGGCGATCCGCTACTACTCGGCCCCCAAGAAGAAGCCCGCTCTGGGAAGCCTCGACGAAGTCGATCCAGCCATCCGAGCGACCTTCGAACGGCTGGGCATCCCTCTCGACGAGCAGAAGCGACTCGCCAACGTAGCCGTGGACGCGGTCTTCGACTCCGTCTCGGTCGCCACGACCCACAAGAAGCGGCTCCTGGAGGCCGGGGTCATCTTCTGCTCGTTCACCGAGGCGCTCCACGAGTACCCGGAGCTCGTTCGAGAGTACCTGGGCTCGGTCGTCCCCGCGAACGACAACTTCTTCGCCGCCATGAACTCGGCCGTCTTCAGCGACGGCTCGTTCGTCTACGTCCCGCCGGGCGTGAAATGCCCGATGGAACTCTCGACCTACTTCCGGATCAACGACCAGGAGGCGGGACAGTTCGAACGGACCCTCATCGTGGCCGCCGAGGGGGCGAGCGTGTCCTACCTCGAGGGCTGCACGGCTCCCGCGTTCGATTCCAACCAGCTCCACGCGGCCGTGGTCGAACTCGTGGCCCAGGACGACGCCGAGATCAAGTACTCCACCGTCCAAAACTGGTACCCCGGCGACCCGAAGACCGGAAAGGGCGGCATCTACAACTTCGTCACCAAGCGAGGCAAGTGCGCGGGGAAGAACTCCAAGATCTCCTGGACCCAGGTCGAGGCCGGCGCGGCCATCACATGGAAGTATCCGTCCTGCATCCTTCAGGGGGACGGCTCGGTCGGCGAGTTCTACTCGGTCGCGCTCACGAACGGCGGGATGCAGGCCGATACCGGGACCAAGATGATCCACATCGGGAAGAACACGACGAGCACGATCATCTCGAAGGGAATCTCGGCCGACCACGCGACGAACAGCTATCGCGGGCAGGTCAAGATCCTCAAGGGCGCGTCGAACTCCCGCAACTACACCCAGTGCGATTCGATGCTCGTCGGCAACCGGTGCCAGGCCAACACGTTTCCCCACATCGAGGTCCATAACCGGTCGAGCTCCGTCGAGCACGAGGCGTCCACCTCGAAGATCAGCGAGGACCAGCTTTTCTACATCCAGTCGCGGGGCATCTCGCTGGAGGATGCGATCGCGGCGATGGTCCATGGGTTCTGCAAGGAGGTCTTCAAGCAGCTCCCGATGGAGTTCGCGGTCGAGGCCCAGAAACTCCTGAGCGTGAAGCTCGAACACTCCGTCGGATAGACACCAGGGAGCCCACCCGACCATGCTAGAGATCAGGAACCTGCACGTCACCGTCGCCGAGGCCGAGATCCTGAAGGGCATCTCGCTCGCCGTCTCCCCGGGCGAGATCCACGCCATCATGGGCCCCAATGGCTCCGGCAAGAGCACGCTCGCCCGAGCGATCATGGGTCACCCGGCCTACGAGATCACCTCGGGCGAGGTCCTCCTCGACGGCCAGGACATCACCGGGCTTCAGCCCGAAGACAGGGCCATCCAGGGCCTCTTCGTCTCCTTCCAGTACCCGGTCGAGATCCCCGGCGTCAACAACTCCGAGTTCCTGCGCATGGCCTACAACGCCCGCCGCGTCGTCCGGGGCGAGGAGGAGCTCGACGCGCTCGACTTCGACGAGCTCCTGACCGGCAAGATGGAAATGCTCGACATCCGTCCCGACTTCAAGAACCGCGGACTCAACGAGGGATTCTCCGGCGGAGAGAAGAAGAGGAACGAGATCCTCCAGATGGCGGTGCTCGAGCCGCGGATCGCCGTCCTGGACGAGACCGACTCCGGGCTCGACATCGACGCGCTGCGGATCGTGGCGGCAGGAGTGAACCGGCTCATGAACGAGCGGACCGGTCTCGTTCTCATCACACACTACCAGCGCCTCCTGGGTTACATCCGCCCTCATTTCGTGCACGTCCTCGTGGACGGCGAGTTCGTCAGGAGCGGAGGGCCCGAACTCGCCATCGAGCTCGAGGAGAAGGGCTACGACAAGCTCGCCGCCGCCGGCGCTCAGGCGTAAGAGGAGGCTGGAAGCATGCCGACCGTAGCCGACACCCGCGCCCCGGCGTCCGCCGAGTCGCCGCTCGTCGCCGCTGTCGAGGGCACCTTCGGGGGAACTTCCCTTGCCTCGAGCGATGCCTACCGGCGACTCCTGGGCGCCGGCGTCCCGACCCAAAAGGACGAGGCGTTCCGATACGTCTCGCTCCGCCGCCTGCGCGGCGACGCCTTCCGGATCTTCTCGGGATCTCCCGCGCGTGTCCGGGATGCCCCTCCGCTCTCCTTCCCCGGACTCGAAGGGCGTCGCGTCACCCTTGTGAATGGCCGACACTCCGAGGGGCTGTCAACGCTCGTCCGTCCAGCGAGCGGTTTCTCCTGGATCGACGCCGAAGACGCTGCCGATTTCGGGACGGACCAGGACGGATGTGATTTCTTCAGCGACCTGAACGGCCTTGTCGCGCCTCCGCTCTTCCACATCGACGTTCCCCCGGGCACGCGCGTCGAGGAGCCCGTCCACCTCGTTCTGCGCTCCGCGAGCTCGGGAGAGGCCGTCTCGGTCGTCTGTGCTCGGGTCCTGGTCACGGTGGGCGAGGGAGCCTCTCTCGATCTCGTCACCACGACCGACGGTGTGGGTCCCGGCCGCTATCTCGCGGACCACCACCTCCGATTCGAGCTCGCGCCGGACTCGACCGTCCGCCACTTCAACTACCACGGCGACCCGGACGACTCCTTCTTCTTCCATCTCACCGAGGCCGAGCTGCGGGAACGATCCTCGTACTCCTCGTTCCACCTGGCTTTCGGGGGACACCTGTCCCGCGTGAGGCACCGGATCGAGCTCGTTGGCGAGGGCGCCTCGGCCGCGCTCTCGGGCGCGGAAGTGCTCGGCGACGACCGAGAACACCACAAGCACATCGTGGTCCACCATCGCGCCCCGGCCTGCCGGAGCCACCAGCACTTCAAGACGATCCTCGGGCAGAACGCCGTCACGAGTTACGACGGGGCGATCGTCGTGGAACCGGTGGCGCAGAAGACGGACGCCTACCAGCTCGGCGCGAACCTCGTCCTCTCCGACACCGCCCGCGCGCACGTGAAGCCCGCCCTCTACATCGGCGCCGACGACGTCAAGTGCTCCCACGGGGCCACGGTCGGCCAGATAGAGGAGGAGGAACTCCTCTACGTGCGCTCGCGCGGGATTCCGCTCGCCGAGGCTCGCCGGATGCTCGTCTTCGGTTTCGCCGGCGAGGTTCTGGAAGCGATCGACCTTCCGTCCGTGCGAGCGGAGTTCGAATGCCTCGTCGGGCTCCGGCTCGCGGGAGTCGATCGCCCCGCGGAAAAAGCGGAGGGGGCCGCTGGCACTTGCCGGGCGACGGGCGACGGGCGACGGGCGACGGAACCCCCGAACCCTGAACCCCGAACCCCGTCGCCCGGAAGAGGGGGCAGTTCCCCTCCCCCTGACAAGGGCACGCCTTCGTGACCGCGACCGCCGCCCCCCGGATCGCCTTCCCCGTGGAACGCGTGCGGGCGGATTTCCCTTCGCTCGCCGTTGCGATGCGCGGGAAGCCGCTCGCGTACCTCGACAGCGCGGCCACGTCGCTCAAGCCCCGGTGCGTCCTCGACACGGTCGCGGAGTATTACGGCCCGAAGTACGGGACCGTGCGGCGCGGGGTCTACGGTCTCTCCGAGAAGGCGACCGCGGCCTTCGAGGGGGCGCGCGAGAAGGTGGCGCGCTTCCTGGGCGCCCCAGGCCCGGGGAACATCGTCTTCACCAAGGGGACGACCGAGGCCATCAACCTCGTCGCCTCGAGCTGGGGACGGACCCGGGTGCAGGCGGGCGACCGGATCCTCGTCACGGCGATGGAGCACCACGCCAACATCGTCCCCTGGCAGCTCCTCTGCCGGGAGAAGGGAGCGCACCTCGACGTCCTGCCGATGAACGCGGCGGGGGAGCTCGAGATGGAGCGGCTCCCGGGGCTTCTCGACCGTAGGACACGTCTCGTCGCTGTCGCGGGCATCTCCAACGCCCTCGGGACCGTCAACCCCGTCCGGGAGATCGCTCGCCAGGCGCACGAGGCGGGGGCGCTCGTTCTCGTCGACGCGGCACAGATGGTCGCCCACGCCCGTGTCGACGTGGCCGACTTGGGCTGCGACTTCCTCGCCTTCTCCGGGCACAAGCTCTTCGGCCCGTGCGGGGTCGGCGTGCTCTACGGCAAGGCCGAGATCCTCGAGTCCATGCCTCCCTACCAGGGGGGCGGCGACATGATCCAGACGGTGACGTTCGAGAAGACGACCTTTGCCGAGGTGCCCCGGCGGTTTGAAGCTGGTACGCCCGCCATCGTCGAGGTGATCGGGCTGGGAACGGCGATCGACTACGTCAGGCGGCTCGGAATCGACGCGATCGGGGCGCACGATGCCGAGCTCCTTGAGTACGGCACCCGGCTCCTCGAGGAGATCCCCGGCCTCTCGTTCACTGGCACGGCGCGCCGAAAGGCGGGGATCCTCGCCTTTGTCCTTTCGGGCGTCCACCCGCACGACATCGGAAGCGTACTCGATCAGGAGGGAATCGCGATCCGGGCCGGCCATCACTGCGCCCAGCCGGTCATGCAGTTCTTCGGAGTCGCTGCCACGGCTCGGGCGTCTCTTTCCATCTACAATACCCGGGACGATCTCGACCGCCTCGCCGCCGGATTGCGCAAGGTCGTGGCCCTCTTCCGATGAACGCGGTAGCGAATCCGCCCCCGCCACGCCCCGCATGAGCTCCGAGCTTTACCAGCAGGTCATCCTCGACCACAACAAGAAGCCGCGGAATTTTCGGGTGATCGAGGGGCACACGCACTCCTGCCACGGGCACAATCCGCTCTGCGGCGACGACCTCACCGTGTACCTCCGGATGGACGAGGGGAAGCTCGCGGCGCTCTCCTTCCAGGGTTCCGGCTGCGCGATCTCCAAGGCGAGCGCCTCGATGATGACGCAGTTCATGGAAGGCAAGACGGCCGCCGAGGCCGAGGCGGTCGCGAGCGAGTTCCAGCGAATGGTCCGCGGGGAACTCGACCCGGAGCGCGAGCCGAGCCATCTGGGGAAGCTCAAGATCTTCAAGGGGGTCCGGGACTACCCGGCCCGCGTCAAGTGCGCCTCTCTCGCCTGGCACGCGATGCTCTCCGCGATGCGCCACGAAGTCGATGCAACGACCGAGTGACGATTTCCCGCTCCTCGCCGCACGGACGCGCTCACCGTCCCTGGTCTACCTCGACTCCGCCGCGACGAGCCAGAAGCCGCGCGCCGTCCTGGAAGCGATGGACGCGTTCCTTCGGACCGCGAACGCGAACGTCCACCGCGGCGTCTACCGGCTCGCCGAGGAAGCCACGCGGCGCTACCACGAGGCTCGCGAGAAGGTCCGGGCCTTCCTGAACGCCCCGCGCGCCTATAACCACGACGGCGCGCCCACGACGATCGTCTTCACGAAGAACGCCACGGAGGCCCTGAACCTCGTGGCCTGGTCGTACGGGCTCCAGGCGCTTTCGCCCGGCGATGAGATTCTCGTCACCCGGATGGAGCACCACTCGAACTTCGTCCCCTGGCAGCTCGTCGCCGCCCGGACGGGAGCGGGGCTCGCGATCGTCGATCCCGAGCCGGACGGGACCCTCTCGCTCGAGAGATTCCGCCGCTCGGTTTCCGAGAGAACGAAGATCGTGGCGCTCTGCCACGTCTCGAACGTGCTCGGCACGGTGAACTCGGTCCGGGAGGTCGCCGACCTCGCCCACGCTGCCGGCGCGGTCGTCGTGGTGGACGGAGCGCAGAGCGCGCCGCATTTGCCGGTCGACGTCCAGGCTCTCGGTTGCGACTTCTTCGCGGCGAGCGGGCACAAGATGCTCGGCCCGACGGGGATCGGCATCCTCTACGGTCGGGAGGCTCTCCTCTCGGCGATGCCCCCCTTCCTCGCCGGCGGAGGAATGATCCGCGAAGTGCGTGATCGCTCTTCTACCTGGAATGACCTCCCTTACAAGTTCGAGGCCGGGACCCCCCCCATCGCCGAGGCGGTCGGCCTGGCGGCGGCCGTGGACTACCTGGCGGCCTTCGGCATGGACCGTATCCGCGAGCGCGTGAGTGCTCTCGTCTCGCTCGCCTGGGACGGGCTCTCGAGAATCCCCGGCGTCTCGCTCCACGGCCCGCCGCCCGATCGCCGAGCCGGCCTCGTCTCCTTCAGCCTGGATGGGGTCCACGCACACGACCTCGCCCATATCCTCGACGAAGAAGGGATCGCGATCCGGGCCGGGCACCACTGCGCCCAGCCGCTCCACGCATGGCTGGGCGTTCCCGCGACGCCTCGCGCGAGTTTCCACATCTACAACGACGAGGAGGATGTGGACCGCCTCCTGGCGGCGCTCGGAAAGGTGCGCGACGTGTTCCATGCCGCACGCTGACAGCGAAGGACCGGACGGAAGCCACGAGTTCTACGGACAAGTCCTCCTCGACCATGCGCGGCACCCCCGCCGCCGAGGAGTGCTCCCCGGGGCGGACCTCGACGTCAGCCGCGCGAACCCCGTCTGCGGCGACGAGGTCCGCTTCACCGCCTCCCTTCGGGGAGACATCCTGGAGGACGTTCGCTTCGCCGGCCGCGGCTGCGCGGTTAGCCTGGCCTCCGCGAGCCTGGCCGCCGAGGCCCTCACCGGCCGCACGACGAGCGAGGCCCGCCGGCTCGCTCTCGCGTTCCGCGCGCTCATGAAAGGCGAGGAACCCGACGCGGGCGCCCCGCTGGGCGATCTCGCTGCGCTCGCAAGCGTCCGTGCCTACCCTGTTCGCGTTGCTTGCGCCCTCTTGCCATGGAGCGCGGTCGAGGAGGCGCTGGCGGCGACGTAAGGGGCTGTAAGGAAATAAGTGCGTCAACACCGAGGCCGAGCGAGACGCCGCCAGGCGAGGCGCGCCGACGAAACAACCGACCGGAGTCGGTTGTTGAGGAGGCGTAACGAAGCCTGGCGGCGTCGTAGCCGGCCGAATGTAGCAGTTATTTCCTTACAGC
>JACQVV010000068.1 GCA_016209595.1 Planctomycetota bacterium | reverse complement strand
GAGCTCGACCTCAAGAGCTATCTCCTCTGGAAGACCGACGTCCCGCCCGCGGTCGCCTTCGAGATCGTCTCCCCTGGCAACGAGTACAAGGATGTCGTCGGCAACCGCGAGGTCTACGCCCGGCTGGGGATCGGCGAATACTACTGGTTCAACCCCGCGTCCAGCGAGCTCGTCGCGCTCTGCCTCGACGCGGGAACCGGCGAGTACCGTCCGCTCGACCCGGACGTCCTCGGACGCTACTGGAGCCCAGCCCTGGGACTCCACGTCGGCCTCGAAAACGGGAGGATCGCCCTCTACCGAGAGGGACGCTACGTTCCTCCCACCGAAGAACTCCGCAAGGAGGCCGAACTCCACTACGAGGAAGCAGAGCGCCGCCGCCAGGATGCGGAGCGCATGGTCCTGGACCTGGAGCGGCGCCTGAAGGAGCTCCAGGGCGACAGGGAGTAGCTCCGGGAGGAGGAACCCGAGTCGAGGCGTGGCAGTTCTCGTCCGGCTTCGGGCGTTTTCTCTCCCCTCTTCCCGGGGGGTGAGCTACTCGCCGGGCCGCCCGCGCGGGGCGAGAAGAGCCAAGAGAGCGTCCACCTCTGTCACCGGCTCCAGGCAGGCGAAGTTCTGGCAGACGTAGGCGGCGGCCTTGCCGTCCACGAGTCCCTGGCCGGCGAGGAAGGGTGCGAGCTCTTCGATCGCCTTCCCGTCGTCCCCGGGCGGGTGGTGGAGAAGGACGAGGTTGGGAACGAGCCGGGTCTGGATCGCGCGCTTCATCGCGGCGAGGCCGGGGTCGTCGCGCGGACCGGCGAGCACGACCTCACGCGAGGGGCCGATCGAGAGGTCGGCGCCGAGAAGGAAGTAAGGATAGGCGATGGGCTGCCGCTTGAGGTTAGCTCCGAACGCGCGGATCTGTTCCGAGAAGCGTTTCTCGAGCTCGGGCGACGCGGTCATCCGTGCGAGCCGCCCCAGGACGAGCGCCGCGACGGAGTTTCCGGAGGGGGTCGCCCCGTCGTAGATCTCTTTGGTCGAGGCGACGAGCTCCTCGGAGTCGGAGCCGGCGAGCAGGTAGCCGCCGCCCTGAACGTCGCGGAAAAGCCGCTCCATCTCCCCGGCGAGGGCGATGGCCTCCTTGAGCCAACGCGGCTCGAAGGTCGCCTCGTAGAGGTCGAGGAGCCCGAGCGCGAGGTAGGCGTGGTCTTCGAGATAGCCGCGGACGCCGGCGCGCTCGTCGCGGTAGCGGTGGAGGAGCCGGCCGTTCTCGCGCATCCGTGCCAGGACGAACGACGCGGCGCGCGCGGCGGCCTCGGCGTACCGCTCGTCGCCCGTAGCCTGGCAGACGAGGGCGAGCGCCGAGATCATGAGGCCGTTCCAGTCGACCAGGACCTTGTCGTCCTTGTGGGGACGGATCCGGCCGGAACGCGCGGTCAGGAGTTTCTCGCGGGCCGAGGCGAGCCGCTGCCGCGCTTCGGAGGGTTCGATCCCGAGCGAGGCGGCGACCTCTTCCAGGGGCTTTGCCGCGTGGAGGATGTTCGTCTTCTCCGGGATGCCGCCCTCGTGACGGAAGGACTCGCCGAAGTTCCCCTGGGCGCGGATTCCGAAGTACGGCCGGGCGAGGGCTAGCTCCTCCGCGGAGAGGAGCGCGGCCACCTCGTCCTCCCGCCAGACGTAGAACTTCCCCTCGGCTCCCTCGCTGTCGGCGTCCTCGGCCGAGTGGAAGCCGCCGGCCGGGTCGGCGAGGTCGCGGAGGACGTAGTCGATCGTGTCGCGGGCGACATCGAGGTGTCGCTCGTGTCCCGTGGCCCGGTAGGCTTCGACATACGCCCAGACAAGGAGCGCCTGATCGTAGAGCATCTTCTCGAAGTGGGGAACGAGCCAGAGATCGTCGGTCGAGTAGCGATGGAACCCGCCGCCCAGGTGATCGCGGACGCCGCCCGCCGCCATCCGGTCGAGGGTGAACTCGGCCATCTCCAGGGCCTTCGCCTTCCCGGTCCGCGCCCAGTAGTGGACGAGGGACACGATCTCGTGGGGGCGGGGGAACTTCGGCGCGCCGCCGAAGCCGCCGTTCGCGGCGTCGAAGCTACCTTCGAGCTGGAGGTAGAGCTCGTCCAGGGTCTCGACCCCGACGTCGGCGGGTCCTCCCGACCCGAAGCTCGACCGCCGCCGCACCGCCTCGACGAGCTCGTCCGCGTGGCCGAGCAGCGCCTCCCGGTCGTCCCGCCACGCTCCCGCGACCTGAAGGAGCACTTCCTTGAGGCCGGGCCGGCCGCCCCGGGACTCGGGGGGGAGATAGGTCGTCCCCCAGATCGGCCGCCGGTCGGGGGCCAGGAAGACCGTGAGCGGCCACCCGCCTTGTCCGGAGAGCGCGGTCACCGCCGCCATGTAGATCGCGTCCACGTCGGGCCGCTCCTCGCGGTCGACCTTGATCGAGACGAAGTGCTCGTTCATGACCGCGGCGATCTCCTCGCTCTCGAAGCTCTCGCGCTC
>JACQVV010000076.1 GCA_016209595.1 Planctomycetota bacterium | reverse complement strand
TGCCCGGAGCTCTCACTCAGGGGCGGACTCTGAAGGAAGCCCAGGAAAACCTCGTTGACGCCATCCGCGAGATACAAGTGCCGGTAGATCTGGCAAAGCTCTCCAAGCGTCGCGTGGTGGTGAAAGTCATCGAAGTGTGAAGCGCCGGGCCTTGGTTCGACATGTCGAGGGTCACGGTTGTGCCCTGTTACGCGAAGGGGCCAAGCACAGCGTGTACATCAGCCTCGCGGATGCGACTCGCCGTGCGTCGGTTCCGCGTCACACGGAGATCGCGGACCTCCTGGCGCGAAAGATCTGCCGTCAGCTCGGCGTTCCTCCCATCGAGTCGTGATCATGTTCCCGACGTAGATTCGGTCCGGTAGAAGGCCACGAGATCACCCAGGTCGGAGAGCGGGATCTCGTACCTTCCCAGGATGCGGAGCGCTCCGCCCGCGAGCTCCGGGAGCTCAGAGGGATGGCCGCCCGGGCCCCGCCGGCGAATCAGGAACCGCGCGGGGTCGCCCGGCTCGAGAATCTCCACAAGGAGCTCCCCGCCGAGGCCGATCCAGATCCGGCCGAGATTGTCCCAGGCGACGGCCACGCTCCCGCGACCGCTTTCGAAGGTGATTCCTTCGGCTTCCAGGCGGATGCGCCTCCCGCGGAACCGGAAGAAGCTCCGCGCACAGAGCCCGTAGAGCGCGACCCCCGCGGCCGCGAGGGCCGCGGCAGGTCCCAAGTGACCTTCGGCGGCCCACGCCGCGCCGATCGTCAGGGCGGCGAGGATCGCGAGGGGAACGGGGCTCGCGCGACCGCGGATGACGAGCGGCTCGCGAGCGGCGGAAGGCGCGTTCATGGCCTCGTCCCGGCGCGAGCGATACATGTGAGGACGAAGAGGGCGAGGGCCGCAGCCGCCGCCATCCAGCGGCGCCGCGCGGCCATCCGGAAACGGATCCCGCGCGCGCGTTCATCCGGCCCGAAGCGATCCGCCTCCTCCAGATGGAACTCGACGCCGGCATAGCGGGAACCGGACAGCGCCTCTTCGGCCCGGTCGATGTGGAAGCTCGCGATCTCCTCGCGAGAGTCGTCGGCCCAGTCGAGCGAGAGGACCCGATCGAAACTCTCGTTGGGCGCCTCGGGACCGGCCTCCCGGGCATGAGCGAGACCGAGCCGGACAAGGACGCGCCCCATCTGTCCCTCCACGTCGGCCGTGGCCCGTCGCGCCCGCGCCTCTGCCAGCAGGCGAAGCGCCTCCTCGTCCTCGCCCGCCGCTTCCCGAGTGACCGCCGCGCGCGCGAGACAGTCGGCGACGAGCGTGGCCGACTCCTCGGTCCCGAGAAACTCCACGAGATAGGGCTCCTCCTCCAGCACGGCGGCCGCCCCTCGCGCGAGCGCGACTCCGACCAGCCGCGCGCGCTCCGCCCTGTAGAGGGGGATGCGGGCCTCCTCCCGCCTTGCCGGGATGAGGCTCCACGCCCGGCGGAGCAGCCGGGAGGCCTCGGCGGCGTCCTGCCGCGCGAGGGCGCGCGTCCCCGCATCAAGGCTCGCGGCACCCAGGAGCTCGAGGTGGTCCGTCGATTCCGCGTCGATCGCCACCACGCCCTCGAGCTCCTCGACCGCGGCCTCGGCCTCCCCCGCCGCGAACCGCTCTCGCGCCCGGGCGGTCTTCGCCTCCACCCGGGAAGCGCGCCGGATCCTCAGCATCCCGACGTACTCGTCTTGCAGGAACCGAGTGCTCGCGTCCCCGGGCGGGCGGCTCCCCAGAACGGCGAGACGCTCCCGGAGGACGGCGGCGGCCGCGCCCCCGAGATCGGCCAGACCGGACTCCGCCTCGGCGCGGACCTCGGCATGCGGGCTGTCGGCAAAATCGGCGAGGACACCGGCGTTCGGTCCTCCGATGGCGCGCACGGTCCTCGCTGCGGCGAGCGCGATCTCGCGATCGGGTTCCGAGCCCATCCGGCCAAGCCGGACAAGGGCCGCCTCGTAGCGGCCCTTCGCAAAGGCCTCCATCACCGCGAGGCGCACGTCCCGGTCGGCGGCGTCCAGGAGCCGCACCGGAGGATGGACTCCGAGTCGATCGAGGATCGCGTCGGCGGCCCGCGCGGACCGCGCGTCGCGGACTCCAGCCGCGAGGACCGGCCAGACCCGCTCCCCGGCCGCGCGGAAGTACAGGGTCGCGGTTGCCGGAACCTCGGGAAGAGCGGCGGCAAGCGCGAGGACCGAACTCGCCGCGTCCGGTGGCCCCACCGTCGCCAGCCCCTCGACCAGATAGGACCGCACGAGGAGCGAGGCGTGAAGTTCCCCGTAGACCGCATTCGCCTCCCCTTCGAGTTCCAGCCGATGGAGGAGCTCGCCGACGTCGAGCTCCGGCCGGTCCTTGTCCGGGGTCGCGCTTTCGCGCTCCAGCCTTTCGGCGGCAAGGAGCGCGGCGAGCCAGCCGCCGTAGCCCTTCGGGTCCGGGGGGGCGAGCCGCGTCGCCTCGTCGAGGAGCTCCCGGAGCCGCTCCGGCTGCGCGGGCCCGATCGCGACCATGAATCGGCGACAGGCTTCGCGGACGGCGAACTCCGGAAGACTGCCGTCCGGCCGGAACGCGATCAGCCTCGCGACGGCCCCGGGGTCGTCGGCGCCGATCTCGTAGGACGCCACTCGGGGTTCCTCGGGGCGGTCCTGCCACCTGTACGCGGCAAGGTCGGTCCGGTATTCGACCTCGAAGGCGCCCGTCCCGCCTGGCGGGATGCGCTCGATCGCCCCCTCGACCCGGTGCGGCCGCGGGCGGCCGGGCACCCCGGGCGGCGGGACGCTCGCGAATACGATCTCCACCCGGACGTCTCGAACGGGAATCTCGAGCCGGTTCGTGACCGTCCCCCGGAACCGGTAGACCGCTTCCTTCCGTTCCAAATCGGCGAGTTTCGCCCGGGTTTCGAAGAACTCCAGGCGAACCGCTTCCTGGGCGCTCGTCCCCGCGAGCGAAAGCGCGCCGAAGAGCGCGAGAGCCGCCGCGGCCGGACGCGTCAGTTCCCCCCTTGGACTTTCCGAACGATCCCCTCCGCGACCCGATCGGCGGCGCTCGTGAGAAGGATCTCGGGAGAGAGGCCCGCCAGGTAGTCGTCCCTCCATTCCACGTCGGACTCGGTGACCGCGTTCTTGATGTCCTCGTAGCCGACCCCGAGGACCCGGATCTTCTCCTCGACGGCGAGGTTCTCGACGTAGCCGACGTGCAGGAGGAGGAGCCGGGAGACGCGGAAGCGATCGTCGTAGAGGGGCAGGATCACGACCCGCCGTCCGTCCCCCTTCCCGACCCCGACGAAGACCTCCTTGTGGAGGACGATCGAGCGTTTCGATCCGGCGAGCGGCGCTCCCTTCTCCGCGCGGCTCTTGATCTTCTTCGACACGCCGCCCTTCTTCTCTATCGAGATCCGGGTCGAGGAGTTCGGATTCCCCATCGAGTCGAGGTTCTCCACCCGGTAGAGCGTGAAGCCGTCGCACCGGGCCAACGCCGGCTGCATCCGGTCGACCGTCTGGAGGTCTCGATAGGCCATCTCGGCCGACCGCACGCCCGCCTCGCGGACAGCGTCGAAGAGGACGCCCGGCGGGAGCTCCTCGATCCGGCTGGTGCCGACGGTCACGGTCTTCGCCTGGTGCTTGATCGCGTCGATCGGACGGGAGAGGTCGTCGATCGCGTGGTTCAGGTTCGCCAGGAACTCCAGATAGACCCCCGCCCGCGTCCCGGGCCGGCCGAACTCCACCTCGAAGAGCTCGAGCGGCGCCCGGTCGATCGCGTAGCGAAAAAGAAGAGCGAGGTTCGCGCCGGTCTCGCTCGACAGGTCGGAGTGGTAGCGCCCCTTCCGCTTCCTTTCGCTCCACTCCCGGTAATACTCTCGCAGGCGGTGGGCGACCGTGGCCGGATCGAGCCGGGCCGTGGGGCGGCGCCCCCGAGGCGAGGTCTCGGCGAGCTCCGGCGCCACGACGGAGCGGATGTTTTTCAGGAAGCTCGCCTCCTCGCCCAGCGCGAGCGCGGCGTGGTAGCCCCAGAGGTGGCCGGCCATCGTGTTGAGGAAGATCGAAACCGTCTCCGATGCGCGCGGGACGTGGATCACGTGCTCGGCGTAGGGACGGAATCGTTCCTCCCCTTGGGCCGCCACCACGATGGGCACCGCCTTGTGCGCGCGGAAGATCGCCACGTCCTTCACGCAGTCTCCCAGCACCGCCTCCCCGTTCCCGGCCGCGAGCACCAGAACGAGCGGCTCCGCCGAGAGGTCGATGTGCTTCTTGTCCTCGATGTGGTCGCAGGCGATCGACTTGTAGCAGAGCTCGCTGAGCTTGATCCGGACCTCCTCGGCCGCGATCTTATTGGGGCCGCTTCCGACGACGGCCCAGTGCTTCCGCGTCGGCGCGGTCGCGCGCGCCGCCTCGGCGATCCGCTCCCGCGAGGCCAGGACCTGCTCCATCCACCGGGGAAGCGTGGCGAGGTCTTCGAGGTCCTCGGCGAGCCGCGCGGCCGGCACGGTCCCCAGGACCGCCGCGATCCGGGCCGCGAGGATCGCTCCCGCCACGACCTGCGAGTAGAAGGCCTTGGTCGAGGCGACCGACATCTCCACGTCGCGGCCGTCGGAGGTGTAGAAGACGCCCTCGACCTTGTCCGTGATGTGGGAGTTCCGCCGGTTGACGATCGCGAGCGTCGAGGCCCCGCGGGAGGCGACCATGTCGATCGCGCGATTCGTGTCGGTCGTCGTCCCCGACTGCGTGACGGCGACGACGAGAGTATCCTTCATGTCCTCTCGGATGTGAAACCCCGAAAGCTCGCTCGCCTTGTGGGCAGCGACCTGGATCTCGGTCCCCGCGAGGTATCGCTCCAGGAGATAGGCGATCGCCATCGCGGCCACGCTCGCCGTCCCCTGGCCGATGAGATGGATCCGCCGGATCCGCCCCTTCTTCAGGCCCTTCTCGATCGCCGCGGGGAAGATCTCCTCTCCCAGACGGAACTCGACCTCGCGGCCGTTCTTGCCGCTCGCGAGCTCGAACTTGCCGCGAAGGGTCTTGGCGATCGACTCCGGGGCCTCGCAGACTTCCTTGAGGAAGAAGTGTTCGTAGCCCCTGCGGTCGATGTCGCGGGTCGTGATCTCGGAGACTCGCACGTCCTCCGGGCGCACCGGGACCTCGACCCCCGAATGCGAACGACTCACGATGCCGGTGAGGCCGGGGCGCGTGCTGTCCAGGATGACGATCTGGCCCTGGCTCGCCGGATCGCCCGGCGCGAAGAGCTTCTCCCCGTCCAGGCGGAAATAGCGGGCGGTCTCGTTCACGAGCCCGTACGTCTCCGAGGCGAAGATCAAGCGGTCGCTCGCCAACCCCACGTAGATCGCCTGTCCGCTCCCCTTGAGCGACAGGAAGATCTTGCCCGGGGCGAGATCGGAGTGCATCGCGATCGCCGCGGAGCCGCGGAAGTCCGCGACCGCCCGCCGGAAGGCCTCCGGGAGGGGATGCCCCTCCACGAGGTACTTCTCGATCCAGCAGGCGATGATCTTCGTGTCGGTCGTGATGCCGGCGGGAATCCGGCGTCCCGTCTGGCTCTCGTAGCTCCCCCGGAGCTCGGCGTAATTGTCGACATCGCCGTTCAGGGCAACCTGGATCGTCCCCTGGATCCGCTCCGCGTCCCCCTCCGTGCGGTGGTCGACCGGGTGGCAGTTGCGGATGTTGATGATCCCGTTCGAGGCCCATCTCGTGTGGGCGACGGTGGTCCCGTGCGCGAACCCCGACTCGAGCGCGATCTGGAAGAGGCGGTCGCGCGACACCTGGTCGCGGAGGAACCGCACGTTGTCCCCGAGCTTCCCGACCTCGGCCGCGACCTTGAACACGAACGTGAGCGAGCGGTGGAGCGGCCCCTCGCCGCGGAGGATCGTCCCTCCCACGAGATCGGTCAGAGCCTGGCGCCGGGCGTACTCGGAATCGAGCCCCTCGGCCGCGATCCGGGCCTCGAAGGCGTCGAAGGGCTCGGGCGCGCCGTAGGAGAGGACGGTCGAAAACCCCGCCGAGTCGCGACCGCGCACCTCGAGGCGGTCGATGTTGTCGAGCGTGGAGGAGAGCTTCACGAGCTCCCAGAGTCGCGATTCGGAGGCGTTCTTCGGATCCTCCACCCCGCCCAGGGCGAGCGAGCGCTCCACGGGAAGGGCGATCTCGCGCGAGATTGCCCAGGCGATGTCCTTCACCTTGACGAGCGAGGCGTTCACCCTCTCCAGGGCGAGCGAGCCCAGGCGGGCGCCTCGGGCGGCGATCGCCTTCTCCTCGCCCTCGACGAACCGTTCCAGCCGCTCCGCGATCCGCGCGAACCGGCGGCGCCGCTCCGGTTCTCGCGCCAGCCGGACCATCGAGTCGCGCTCCTTGGCCGCGTCGGTCATCTCCCACAGACCGACAAGCCGCGCGTCCCCGCCCGCGTAGACCTCGGGCGTCGCGCGGCCGGCCAGAACCGCGTCCAGGTCCCGCTCCAGGCACTCGCCCACTACCGTGGCGAGCGTGTCGTCGTCCGGGACCGGGGCGACGGGCGCCGCCGGGCGGGTATCAAGGATCCCGATGAACCCGCACACGAGGGAAGGTTATCCCCGCCTTCTCGGCGGGTCAAGCCGGCCGGTGGCCGAGAGCCCTACTGCATCGCCCCGGCGATCTCGACCACGGTCGTCACCGGGAGGACCCGCCCGTCCTCGTCCGAGAAATCCACGCGCGCGAAGAAGGCGACATGGGCCTTCGCCTCCTCGGGCCTGGGGATCTTCGCCACGTAGGCACCGAACTCGTTCTTCTCCAGCGGCCGGCTCGTCCATGCGGAGTCGCGGAAATCGCGCGAATCCGAAGCCGCCGTCCAGAGCGCCACCCCCCGGGGCTCCTCGCCCGGGAGCACCGTGAGGTAGACCTCGCTCCCGTTCTCGACCGTCCTCCAGGCGAGCCTCGGGAGCGGTCTTCCGGCCAAGACGCGCCGGAAGAAGGTCGTGAGCGTGTCGGCGACCGAGGCGTCGAGCCCGTGTCCGGCGTTGGGGACGTAGTGAGCGTAGGTCTCCCCCACGAGATCCTGGAAGTAGTTCGTCGCGGCGTCGACCGGCCAGTACCGGTCGTTGGTGCCGAAGAGAAGGAGCTTGGGGATCGTGATCCGGTGGCGGTGGTGCCAGGGATCGACCATGCGGAGGAGCTCCTCGCCGCGCGGAGTCGCCTCCATCCGGCGGGGCAGGTCGAGTTCCGTGTAGTCGTGGATCTCCTCGGAGAACCTCCCCCAGGTGAAGAGCTGGTGCGGCCCCTGGACCTTGAAATGGAGCATGTCGATCACCATCGGCGCGATCGCCGCGACGCGGCGGTCCACCGCGGCCGCGAGCCACGTCGTCCAGCCTCGCTTCGAGCCCCCCGTCACGCAGAAGCGTTCGATCTTCCGGTCGTACTTCTCCAGAAGAACCGCCTGGATCGCGTCCATCGCCCGGACCGCGCTCTTGGTCATCGGGAGGAGGAGCGGCCAGTCCTTCTCGCCGGTCTCGATGTACTGGTCGAAAGTGTGGGCGATGAGCCCGTCCTCCGAGCGGTTCTCCAGCAGCGGCTGGTTGGGGACCTGGTCGAGGATCGCGACCGCGCACCCCATCTTGGCCGCCACCCCCATCGCGAAGAGGCCCGTCTCGGAGGCGAGTTTCGGAGCCGGACGTCCGTTCTTTCCGCCGTTAACGACGAGCACGACCGCGTCCGGGAACGCCGTCTCGTCCGGCACGACGAGCGTCACCCAGTGCTTCCAGACGATCCCCCGCCAGGTCTGGCTCGTGAGGTCGATCGAGCAGGCCTTCCCTCCCGCGAGGTCCGTCTCGGCCTTGACCTCCCAGGCGAAGCTCGGATCGGGGGCGTTCACGTACTCGAAGAGATCGGACTCCTCTGCCGTGGCTCCCGCGGCGATCACGAGAAGCAGGATTCCCGCAACAAGCGCGCATCGCTTCATGGTGTTCGACTCCCTGGTGCAAGACGGGCGCATTCTGCCACCTCGACAAGACGCGCGGTAGACTCTCGGGGACATAGGGGAGAGTCCAGGAGAAGAGAGGATGAGCGGACACTGGGTCGAGGAGCTCTTCATCCAGAGGGGCGAGGACTACGCGAAGGTCCTGTCGAGCTTTCTGCCCAGGACTCGGGCGGAAGCAGAGTGGATCGCGGAGCTCCTGGCCCGGAACGAGGTTCCCCCGGGAAGCCGGATCCTCGACCTCGCCTGCGGCATCGGCCGTCACGCCGGGGAGCTCGCGCGGCTCGGCTATCACGTCACCGGCGTCGATCTCTCGCCCGCCTACATCGCCCGGGCCGAGGAACTGGCCAGGAGTCAAGGAGTACGGGAGCGCGTCGCCTACCGGGTTGGCGACATGCGGGAGGTAGGGGAGATCCTCGATGGGGAGCGATTCGACGCGATCCTGAACCTCTTCACCTCCTTCGGCTACTACGACGACGAGACGAACGAGGTCGTTCTTTCGGGGTGCCGCAAGATCGTCCGCGACGGCGGCCTCTTCCTGATCGACATCCTCAACCGCGACTACCTCGTCCAGGTCTTCCAGCCCCGCGGCTTCACCCGCGTGGAGGACGTCCTCTTTCTGGAGGACAGGGACTTTCGCCTCGAGACCGGCCGGATGCGGAGCACCTGGACGATCCTCAAGGACCAGGGCGGCGGCAGCTACCAGCGCGAAGCCGCGATCGAGCTCGACCACCGGGTCTACACTCTCCACGAGCTCGTCGGTCTCTTCGACCAGACAGGCTGGGCCTACCGCGAGGTCCACGGCTCGCTCACGGGCGAACCCTTTGGCGTCGCCGCTAGGCGCATCGCGGCGCTCTTCGCGGCTTGCTAGCCGATCCGGACCCGGGTCGTCCGTTTATTCAGGAAGGGTTGTGCGGATCTGGGCGTTGTCATAGCATCTTGCGGTCTGCGCCACCCGAGGAGCTCCCCGTGGAAGCCACATGTAGTAGTACCCCCTCCCACCCCGTCCGGCGCGCCGCCGTGGCAGGGTTGCTCGTCCTCGCAATCGCCGCCGGGGGCCTCTTCTACTACAAGTGGACGGGCTCCTGGACGGCGGTCGAGAAGGTCCGGGGCGCGGGGCGGTTCGTGCCCAAGGGGGAGGCGATCTCGACGCAGGGCATGACGCCCCTCGCCGTCCCCTTCATCCGCACGGCGAACTACCTCGCGATCGTCTGGCCGGCGCTCGTCTTCGGGGTCCTCATTGCCGGGGCGGTCCGGACCTTCCAGCCTCCCGGCTGGCTTGGCGGCCTCCTGGGCCCGGGCACGGCGCGCCAGCAGATCGCGGCCGGCGTGGCAAGCGCGCCCCTCATGCTCTGCTCCTGCTGCATCGCGCCCATCTTCTCGAGCGTCTATCAAAAGACGAGGAAGCTCGGCCCATCGCTCGCGGTCATGATCGGTTCGCCTTCTTTGAACCTCGCCGCGATCGTGCTCACGTTCCTCCTCCTCCCGATCCAGGCCGGGATCGCCCGGGTCGCCATGGCGGTGACCACTGTGTTCCTCGTGACGGCCATCCTGGGCCGGATCTTCGGTCGGACGCGCCTCGCCTCGCCGGCGCCGGACTCAGCGAGCTGCGCCGTGGACGGCGCGCCCCCTTCCGACACCTTCGCGGCGGGGCTTGCCGCTTTCGCGCGCTCGATCGGCTGGGTCGCCCTCCGCACTGTCCCTCTCGTCCTCCTGGGAATCTTCCTCTCAGCGCTCCTCGTCGATTCCCTCCCGGGCGAGTTCCCGCAGGACGGATTCGGCCGCGTGGCCGTGATCGGGGCGGTCGCCGCCGTGGCCGTCCTGATCGCGCTCCCGACCTTCTTCGAACTTCCCCTCGCCCTGACCCTCGTCGGCCTGGGAGCACCGCTCGGCGCGGCGGCGGCCGTCCTCTTCGCCGGGCCCGCCGTGAACCTCCCCTCGCTCTTCACGGTCGCCCGCGAGACCTCGTGGAAGGTCGCCGCGGCCGTCGGCGGCGCGGTCTGGCTTGTCGCCTTCACGGGAGGTCTGCTCGTCGGCTAGAATCCGGCCGTCCTCGTCACGTCCCTTGGCCCCTCGAGACCGGATCATGGGCTGGGAGCCAGCCTATCTCGCGACGTACCGATCGGGCCTTCTCGCGGAGAAGGTCGAGCGCGGCCTGGAACTCCTCCGCTCCTGCCGCGTCTGCCCGCGAAACTGCGACGTCGACCGGCTGGCGGGAAAGTATGCGGTCTGCCTCTCGGGACGGCACGCGGTCGTGTCGAGCCACTTCCCCCACCTCGGCGAGGAAGACTGCCTTCGGGGCTGGAAGGGGTCGGGCACGATCTTCTTCTGCTATTGCAACCTGAAGTGTGTCTTTTGCCAGAATTGGGACATCAGTCAGGCCGCGCCGCGAAGGGCCCCTGGCGTGCCGCCCGAACGGCTCGCGGGGATGATGCTCGAGCTCCAAGATGTGGGTTGTCACAACATCAACTTCGTGACGCCCGAGCATGTCGTCCCGCAAATCCTCGAAGCCCTTCCGCTCGCGATTCGTGCGGGGCTCCGGTTGCCGCTCGTCTACAACACCAGCGCGTTCGACTCCGCGGCGAGCCTCGAGCTCATGGACGGTGTCGTGGACATCTACATGCCCGACTTCAAGTTCTGGAACGAGGACGTGGCCCGGAGGTACGTGAAGGCCCAGGGCTATCCCGAGGCCGCGCGGCAAGGGATTCGCGAGATGCAGCGACAGGTTGGAGACCTCGACTTGGACGGGAACGGAATCGCCCGGCGAGGCGTCCTCGTCCGCCACCTCGTCATGCCGGGCGGGCTCGCGGGGACCCGGGAGGTGATGCGCTGGCTTGTCCAGGAGGTGAGCCCGGACGTGTACGTCAACGTGATGCCGCAGTACCGCCCCGCGGGCCGGGTGAACGGGGAGCACTACCCGGAGATCGACCGGCCGGTCACGGACGAGGAGTTCGAGGAGGCCGTCCGGATCGCCCGCGAGGAGGGAGTCCGGCGCTTCGACGTCCGGCGCCCGCACCCGGAACTTCTCTTGCGATTGCTCGCCCGGGGATGAAATGAGCCCACGTCCAATCACCGCCGCGCTAGCAGCTGCCCTCGCGCTCGCCGCCGCTCCCCCGACCGCGGCCGACCGGATCACGCTCTTGAACGGCGAGGTCCTGCGGGGGCGTGTCGTCGAGCGGACGGACGAGACGCTCGTCGTTCGGCTTCCCTTCCTCACCGTGACTCTCGACCCGGCCAACGTGAAGGAGATCGCCCCCGAGCCCGCGGAGGTCTACGTCCGCGAGACTGCCGAGGAGCTCCTCCGGCTCCGCGACGACGCGAAGGCGCATGAGTTCCTGGCCGAGAACGTCCCGGGAACCGCCGACACGCCGGAGCTCCGCCGGATGGCGAAGGTGGCCGAGGGGCTCGCCGTGGGTCGAGAGAAGATCGAATCGATGGACTTCGACGAGGCCTCGGCGAGCATCGCTTCGGCCCAGGAGGTCGCTCCCGACCATGAGGGCCTGGCCGCGCTCGGGAAGGAGCTCGCGGAAACGAAGGCCTTCGTGGCCGAGAAATCCTACATGCCGGGGCCTGACCGGCGGCTCGAAACCCGTCGCTTCGAGATCGTCCACAGGAATCCCAAGCTCGCGGCCTCCCTCGGCCCCCTCCTGGAGAAACTCCTCGACGAGGCGGCCCGGGAGATCCGGGCCGGCGAGAACCATCGCCTGGAGCTCAAGGGAAGGATCGAGTTCGTCCTCTTCCCGACCCCCGAGCTCTACCGCGAGGCGATCGGCGAACGCGGCGCGGCGCGTCCCGGGACGGTCCTGGGCCCCTTCAAGGTCGCGACCCATCAGGGCGCACCGGAGGAGTCCCTCCGCCCGCTCCTCTCCCGCCTCGCGACGCGCCATCTCTATCCGATCCTTCCGGCCTGGGCCGAGGAAGGGATCGCCGGCGGCGCCCTCGCTGCCAGGCCCGCCGACCTCTACGATCCCCTGCGCGCGGCCTATCGGGAAGGACACGCGTTCACGCTGAGCGAGATGCTACTCCTGCGCGACCCGGGCGAGCTCCCGGCCGAGCGAGCCGATCTCTTCGCCCTCCAGTCGCGCGCCCTCGCCGACTTTCTCGTTCACAACAAGGGGAACAAACTCCGCTTCCGCCAGATGCTCCAGGACGCCGAGGCCACGGTCGCCCGCCGGATCGCCGAGCTCATGAAGGAGAAGGACCCGAAGCCCGTCGAGGGAGGCTACTCGATGCGAAACCTCGTGCGCGAGGAAGTCGTCAAGGGCCTCGCGAAGCACTATCGCTACGACGACCTCTCGAAACTCCAGACGGATCTCCGGGAGTTCTTGAAGGTCGAATGACTAGCCCCCGGCCTCCCGCGCGATCTCGAACTCCTCGCTCGGGCGAGTCCCGACGGACTCGCGAACGACCCCGATCACCTGGCTAACCCCTGTCGTGCTCCCTCTCCCGCAGGCGGTTGCCCATCCAATCCCACTGCTTGAGCCAGGCGCTGCCCCGCGCTAGCATGCGGGCCGGTGTGGATACTCGGTGTCGCGGGGGCGGATCCAAGCATGAACAGGGCATGGTGCGCATCGGCCGTCGCGTTCGTCATCTTGGCGCTCGGCAGAGCCGCTGTGGCCGACGACGTGGCGGTCGTGAGAGTCAATATTATCGACGTCGAGAAGGGGACCGTGGCCGAGGGACGGACGGTGCTCATCTCGAAGGGGAGGATCGTCCGGGTCGGTCCAACGACCGATGTCGGCGTCCCATCGGGGACGACCGTAGTGGACGGCGAAGGGAAGTTCCTCATACCGGGGCTCATCGATTCCCATGTTCACTACCAGGATCCCGATTCGTTCGGCCGGCTCTTCGTGGCAAACGGCGTCCTCTTCGTCCGCGACCTCGGCGCCTACACGGAGGATATCCTCGAAATCCGCGACCGCCTGCGGCGCGGCGAGGCGATGGGGCCCGAGCTGATCACTTCGGGGGCGATCCTCGACGGTAGCCCCGGCATCTGGCCTTTTTCCGAGATCTGCGACACCCCCGAGGCGGGGCGAGCGGCCGTGAAGAAACTCGCCGGGCTCGGCGTGGATCAGATCAAGGTGTACAGTCTGCTCGATCTGGAGACCTATCGGGCCATCTGCGAGGAGGCGAGGCGGGCAGGGCTCAAGGTCGTCGGTCACATCCCCTACCTCGTCTCCTTGGACGAGGCCCTGGAGGCCGGCCACGCCTCGGGAGAGCATTTCTATGGTCTCGATCGAAAGGTCGAGGCGCTCTCTGGAGGCGAGGAACCCGCCGGCCCTCCGGGAACGGCTCTCCTCCGGTTCGGGGAACGCTACCGGAAGGTAGACCGCAAGGCTCTCGCTGAGTTCCTCGCGCGACTCGCATCCGCAAAGACGCACTGGTGCCCCACGCTCGTCGGTCTCGACCGGGTTTTCCATCTCTCCGACCCGGCCAGCGCGGGCGATCCCGCCCTGCGATACGTCCCGGTGCACCTCCGCAGGTTCTGGGCGGAGAACTCCTCCTTCGGCTCGGCGGAAATCGCGCCGGCTGTCCTCGATTGCCTTGCGGCGGCCAAGGCGATTGTCGGCGATATGCACCGCGCAGGGGTGCCTCTCCTCGCCGGGACCGACGCGATCGTCCCCAACGTGGTGCCCGGGTTCTCGCTGCAGGAAGAGCTGCTCCTCCTCCAGGAGGCGGGGCTCCCGCCCGCGGATGTACTGCGAGCGGCCACGCTGACCCCCGCCCGCTTCTGCGGAGTGGCGGACCGTCTCGGAACCGTGGAGGAGGGGAAGACCGCCTCCCTCGTCCTGCTACGGAAGAACCCCCTGGAGGACGCGGGAAACTGCGCCAGCATCGACGGAGTGTTCCTCCGGGACCGATACCTTGACCGTGCCGCGCTGGACCAGATGCTGGCGGATCTTCGCGCGGATGTCGAAGCGGCTACGCCCTCGACCCCGCCCGAGACGAGGCTGGAGATTCCGGGGCCCACAAACCACGTGACACGCGGCCACTATCGCATCTCGTCGGACGCGGGGTGGACGGGCGCCGAGGATGCCCTCTTGGCGGAGACCGACGGGGGATTCGAGGTCCGCCTCCGCCACGCGCCAGGCGGGGACTTCGCGGTTGCCTCCGACCTGGTCGTGCGAGTGGATCGGGACTGCCGCTTCCAGTCCGCCGAATGGACCGCGCACACGCGCATCTCGTTCAAAGGCGAGACATCGGTCGCGGACGGGATGGTGACGGGCCGCGGGATGCGGGGCGACGACGTCGTCGGGGAGCGGGGCGTCCCGTTTCCCGAGGGTACGCTGGTCACCGGCCCGTCGTTCGCGCTCGATGGTCTCCTGGTGCGAGGCGCTCGCCTCGCCGTGGGGGAAGAGAGGACGTTCCCCGCGCTCTCCATCGGGTGGCCGGACTGGCGGCCGGCGGTCCGCGACTATTGGCTTGCGAGACGTGAGGACATGGTGTTCGCGATCCCCGGCCGCGGAGACGTCCAGGTCCAACGGTACGAATACCGGAGGAAGTCCCGCTTCTGCTGGGTCGCGGGCGAGATCCTGACGGACGGGGAAAGGATCGTCAAGGCGACCCGGCAAACCATCTTCGGCAGGTCCGAGGCGGCCCTGGAGTGATGCCCGACCGCTAGGGGCCCGTGAATGAAGTGCTAGCCGCCGGCGATCCGGCGACAGCGTCCTTTCGCTCACTCAAGAACCCTCCCGTCGTCGGGCGCGTGGCCGAGCCTTGCGGCGGCCGAAGGGATTGGGGACGATGCTCGCGCGCGCCCGCGGGTGACGCGCTCCTGTGCTTCGTGTCTCCACCGGGAGAGAGTCCCCGAGATGACTCCGGGAAGGCCGGATCCCGCCGACCTCGCGACGAGGGTGGGCACGATCTCGGCAATGAAGCTCGCCTGGCTCGCCCGCGAGCTCCGGTCGCGCGCGGAGCTCCTGGTCGCGGAGCCGATCGCCGTCGTCGGCGTGGGCTGCCGCTTCCCCGGGGGCGCGAACGACGCCGGGTCCTTCTGGGGCTCCTCGAAGGGGGCGTGGATGCGGTCTCCGAGGTCCCCCCGGACCGCTGGGACGCCGAGTTCTACCACGACCCCGATCCCGACGCTCCGGGGCAGATGGTCACGCGCTGGGGCGGATTTGTGTCGGGCATCGACCTTTTCGACGCGGAGTTCTTCGGGATCACGCCGCTGGAGGCGGCGAGCATGGACCCGCAGCAGCGGCTCCTCCTGGAGACGACATGGGAGGCGCTGGAGG
>JACQVV010000074.1 GCA_016209595.1 Planctomycetota bacterium | reverse complement strand
GCTCGACCGAGCTGCGACCCTTGTAGGCGCGCTTCCACCGCTTGCTTCGCGGATAGATGGGCGCGAAGCGTCGCGGGTCGCTGGTCATGGGGATGCGCACTTGCCGGCCGAGCTTGCCAAGTGATCCGCCACCGCATCGCTCGCGGTGCCCGCATACGAATCCCGCTCTAGCGGCGGGGCAGCGGAACTTGTGGGCGCCTCGGTCCCTCTCGAAACCCGCGTAGTTCATCTCGCGCCGCACCGGTTCCGGCCCCGAGAGGTCGTAACAGGCCACTTCGCCGCTGTAGCGGTCGTAGACGATGTTGTCCCCCGGGAACAAGACGAGCTCTCGGTCGGCCGGTGACTGCTTCTTGTGCTCCTCTGCCACGTCCCGCACCGGCACTACGGCGGCGATGCCCCGTCGGGCGCACTCCTGGACGAGTTGCCCATCGTCGTAGGCCTTGTCCATCGCCACCTGGAGGGTGACGTCCTCACCGAGGAGCTCCGCCACGTGGGTCAGAAGCGCGGGAGCTTCGCGCACGTCGGCGTGTGCCCCTGTGGTCGTACGGATGGCCAGCACCACCGCATGCTTCTGATCCACGCAGGCATGGGCCTTGTACCCGAAGGTCGCCTCGGTGCGCGGCTTCTTCTGACCGTCCACTTCCTCGATTTTGGTTTTCACCGACCAGCTCGCCTCGGGGTCCGCGCTCGGACGGGGCCCGCGAGGCTCGGTGTTCGCGTTCCCGGGCTTGTCGCCGGCCGGGGCCGCATCGCTCTGTGCCCCCTTCAACTTGCCCGGTGGCCGCGCATGCGTACGGATATTGGAGGAATCGATCGCCACATGCCGGCCCAGCTCGGGGAAATCCCTCTCGAGGGCCTGCACCGTCTCGTCGAGGACCAGGTGCACCTCTTGCCGGTATCTGTCTCGCTTGAGCCTGGCCCAGAAGCGCGAGAGAACCCATTTCTCCGGCACCCGCACACGGCCGCCTCTCTGGCAATAGCCGAGCGCATGAGCAAGCGCCGCGTTGCGCTGGAGCTCCCCGATCATGGCCGAGAACTTCCCGTGCCCCAGCAGGGGCATCAGAGCCACGGTGTTCCACAGAGCCCGGACGGGATAGTCGTTGCGCCCGATGCCTCGCTCGCGCTCCAGGGCTTCGACCAACGACTCATCGAAGGGAGCGAGGGTCTTGAGGAAGGAGAGCACCTCGCGGAGACCGGGAGCCTCGGAGGGCTCGAAGGTTGGCCAGATCGTGCTGGTGCGTTGGACGCGAGCCATGGGTGAACTCCCTGACGGTGAATTCGGTCCCGAGACCTCGGCCCAGGTGCGCGCGGAGCCAAAGGGACGTTGGTTCAGGACCAACCTCTCTCCGGCACAGGACGCTCGCGGCGCCCATCCAGCTCCGTAGCGAAGATCGACGCACCCGTCCCGTTCGCGCGAGCACCCCGCCCGCGCTCCGGGCCGGGGCGCCCCTCGGACGATTCATTGGCTCGTCCTCCGGCGCCCGCTCGGCGGACATCCTGTCCGCCTCACTCCTGGCCGCCCACTCCCGAAGTCGCTCTGCTCTCCCTTGGTGCCGCGCGGCCAACCGACGTCCCCTCCGCAGCGGGCGCTTCTCCGCGCCACGGGAGCCAGGAAGGCCGTCCACGGACTGGCTCTCCTGGCCGCGCGAAGACTCAGGGGGGGATTGATCCGCAGGGGAACGGCTCGGCTCCCGATCGGTTCCAATCGGTTCCCGGGGAGAACTCGGTGGCGCGTCAGTCCTTGTCCGGGGTCGCGCATGGCCGCTCCAGGGCGTGGGGCCTCACCGCCCTCAGTTCCGCTCCCCCGGCCCGGTCAGCCAGGCGAGGCCGAGTTGGCTAGCAGGATCGCGCGGAGGGTCGCCTGGTGGGGTAGAAATCTCGTTCCACGAGCCAAGGGACGTCCGAATCGCCCGCGCGGCACGGCCCGGATGGGGTAAGGCGCTCCCGCGTCCGGCCGCTGCCTCCCGTCCGCGCGGCATCAGCGGACAGCGCGACTCCCTCCGTCTTGATCCGGTTTCCAGTCCAAGAGGTCGAAGATCGGGGCGAAGAAGGGCAGGGGATCCCGCGCGGAGGGAACCTCTAGGTCCCTCCGCGGGTGGGTCATTGCTTCGATGTGCCTTTCGAGTCGCGGTCTGCTGGCGTTCCGTGGAATGGCCGGCTGGAGATAGTTCCTCACGGCTTGCAGACCCGGTCCGGTCCGGAGCCCTCGGGGGGGCGAGAGCAACGCCTTGACCTCTTTCTGAAGCGTGGGAATCCTGTCCGGGTCTCCGGCGAGATCGACGTGGCCGGAGAGACCCGACCGCTGAAGCCAGTCCCGGACGCCTTTGCCCACCTTCCATTCCTCCCAGCCCCCCCGGGAGCGCAGAAGCGCCTTCCCGGCGGGGAGAAGGGTGGAATTCTCTGCCCGCGTGTCACGGGTCCCGAAGGCGACGTGAAGCCGCCGCGGCCGTTGGCACGCATCCTCGCCCCTTGCCCGCCCTTCGAGATGCGGCCTGGCAGGGATCCGCGCCACCCTCGCCATCGCCTCCGCGTGGGCTCTGTCCCCTCTCAAGAGGACGCCGGGTTGCTCGACCTCTCCTTCTTTCAAGATGCCCAGGGCGACAACGGGCACGGCCCACTGCGACCCGCCGTCCCCCACGGCCTCCAGGGGCCGGCCGAACTCCTGGAGGACGTCGCACAGAGTGAAGAGCGTCGAGACGGGATAGCGTTCGAGCGAGAGGACGTCCCGTCCCTCGGCCTTCTCCAAGAGGCCGATCGCCGCCCGATCCCCGGCGTCCCGCAGGGCCAGGTCATGGGCGAGCGACATCATCGACGCCAGGTGGCAGGCCGCCTCGAAGGACCCCTGGTCGGAGATTCCGCGCTGTCCATCGGGGGTTCCGTCTCTCGGATCTGGGGCTGTGCCTCGCGGATCGATCCGGAGCGAGGCCACCTCCTCGTGGAACCGGAGCGGCAGGAGGGCAAGCCAGATCGCCCCGACGAGCGAGTGAACCCGGCGGTGGTGATGCAGGAGGAACTCCAGGATGTCGGCGAACCGCTGGCCGGGGTCGGTCTCTCCGAAGAGGTCGCGGTACATCTCGACGACCGGGAGGCCGTCCAGGGGAAGGCCGCCCCCGATCGTCGCGGGGAAGGTCAGACTCCGGAACGTCCGGGCCATCTCTTCGTTCGCGTCGCCCAGGCTCTTGTGGACGTAGCCGATGTCGTGGGCGAGACCGGCCAGAATCGCCGCCGCCCGGACGAGGCGCGACGTCTCGACCGGGTCGCACCCGGGGTCGGGCACCGAGAGGCCGCGCCGCAGGGCGTGGAGGCGGAGGAGATGGTACTCGTGGGTCTGGGCCCACCGCTGGGCGGCGAACCCCGGGGGCAAGACGTCCGACAGATCCCCGCGGGTCTTGCCGCTGAGGAGCTTGTGAATGCCGCCGCAGAGGAGCATGTGGGCCAGCGCCGCAACCCGGGTCTGGTGGGCCAGGTGCTCCCGGTACGGCTTCTTCCCCTTGAGGTCGAGGTACAGGGTCATCTCCGCCCGGAGGAGGTGAGCGGCGAGGGGGAGCAGGGGAATCGGCCCGGCCCGGCCGATGTACCGGTAGACCGCCACCGCCTCGGTGAGGCGTTCGGCGAGGTTCGCGGGGACCTTCCGGAACAGGGCCTGGGTCATAGGCTCCGGGTCGAGGTCCGAGGGGGCCTCGACCCGGTCGAGGAGGATCCAGGCGAGCGAGTCGGTCCAGCGGGGGTGGATCGAGCCCTGGATCCTCTCGCGGAGCCATCGGAGTGTCGACCAAACCTCCGGCCCGAAGAGGTGGCTGTGGAGATCGGCATCCTTCAAGAGGAGCATGTCAGGGCTCGTCGACGGGGACAGGCTTGCCGAGGAGGAGGGTGCAGAGATCGCCCGATTCCCGGATCCACCCCTGGTCGCTGACAAGGAAGCGAACGCACCCTCCCCTGTCGGCCCCGAGAATGACCTCGGACGCGTCGAGAGCTCGCGGTCGTATCGCGTGGCGGAGGATCGACACGCTCGCGTCGAAGCTGACCGCGCGGTACTTCCGCGCCAGCGTCAGCCCGGCCGAGAGGTCCTGGTTGGAGGGGAAATAGAGAAGATCCTCCCCCAGGGTCTCCGGGAAACGATCGCCAATGACAATCGGCGCGTCGCTGCCGTCGAGATCCTCCTCGAGCACCTTGTTGATGATCCACCGTCGCTCGGGGGCATCCGGGGTCTTTTGTTGTTTGACCGCTTCCCGGCACTCGTCTCGATCCTCCAGGAACCGGGCCACGTCCTGGGGGTCCGGTCCCGCGACATTCACCCAGACCCAGCGCGTCTTGAAGAGCGCCTTGGTCAGATCGTCGTCCTCCGGGAGAGAGCGGTGGGGTTTCATGTGCCCCGGCCCGTCTTTCTGGCCGAAGTGCCGGGCCAGATCCTCGAAGGCTCTCCCCACGCCGAGCCGGAGAGGGGAGTTGTCCACGACGATGAGAGAGGCCTTCTCGGCTTCGAGGATGTGGCCGAGGATCTGTCCAAGGCGCCGGATCAGGTGCACCTGGGCGAAGTCGTCGAGGGCCAGGATTTCGCCCAGGTGATTTTCCCTGCCCTCGTCCAGGCGACGTGCGCCGTCCGGGACAGCGTGGCTCCGGAGGATGCGTACCCCCATGTCCTTCCGGTCACCGATCTTCACGAACGTCATGCCGGCCCGCCCCGGGTCCATCTCCCTCTTCAGGAGCTCCCGGAAGTCCAGGTTCCCCCCCGCCGAGGCGAGGAGAAGGTCCGCGAGGCCAAGCCGAGGGGGCTTGGTCGAACCGTTCTCCGGGGTTTTGAACAGGTCCGCCGCCTCCGTCCCGAGGAGGTCCCCGTCGACGAACCAGACGACATCCCCGCGGCGCTCCGCCCCCCGCAAGGCGGCGATGAGCCCCAGCGTCGTCTTGCCGACCCCTCCCTTTCGGGAGGAGAAGATCGCGATCGTCTTATCCTTCTTCTTCCGGTCCATCAGGCCCCTCCTCTATCTCTCCGTGGTTCGCGCGACAAGTTTCCAGTGGATCGAGGGCTCCCGCTCTTCTGGCCGGAAGGCCCGCTCGGCGAGGTCGGCCGCCGCGCGATCCTCCCTGACGTATCCCCGGCGGGCGAGGGCGTCCGCGAGGACCTCGCGGGCGGGAGGTTCCGCCCCCCGGATCCACTCCTCGACCCAGGTCGGGACCGCCTCCCCCGTCTTCCAGAGATCCCCCCCATCTATCAGATGCCACAGGGCGGCTGCCGCCATCGACCCGGTCACTTCCCCCGAGCGGATCCCCTCGATGAGGCGGTCAACCCCTCCCTTTCGCTCCGCAAGGGAGGTCCAGAACTCTCCCACCTCCCGCGTGAGCTCCCGGTGACGCTCCTCAGTCAAGGAGGTCCGGAGCAGCACCCGGAGGAGCGCCAGGTGGGTTTCTCCGGGCTCGTCCTGGGCCTTCGCCCAGAGGTCAAGGACGCGGGTGCCCTCCTCTCCCCGAGGGGGGTTATCGGTCAGGGGACGGAGAGCATCGCGCGCCTCGTCCTTGCGGCCGGCGCCCAGGTGGATCCGGCCCAGGGGAATCGGGTCGCCCGTCACCCGCGCCACCGCCTTCTGGTAGAGCTCCTGGAAGACCGGATCCGTCGGATCGAGAAACCGGCCCAGGATCTCGACCGCCCCGGCCGGCTCCTCCCCGGCGAGCCCCTCGGCGAGGGCCCTGGCGGCGGCTCGCTTCCGTTTGATATCCGCGATGCGCTGCGCCCCGAAGAGGGCGGCCGCCGCTCGCCCGGCCCCTCCCTCCCGGAGCTGCTCGTCGATCCATTCAATGTCGAAGACGCCGAACCCCATGGAGAAGCTCACGAGCATCCCGGCCCCGTCGAGCGGCCCGGCGGACAGAGCGAGGGCCTCCCCCTCGAGGGCGAGTGCTGCCTCGCGTTCCCCCCGGGCGCGGGCCCGGCAGGCCTGCGCGAAGAGGACGGGCATTCGGGCGTCCCCGCTCGCCGCGGCGGCCGCCTCCCCGAGGAGGGCGTCCGGGTCGTCCGGACCCACCCCCTCGACGAGGGACTCGTGGCCGGCACTGCGGAGCTCCAGGGCGAGGTGGGCCGTCAGGGCGAGGAGAACCCGGTGGTGGACGGCCGCGGCTTCCGGGAGGCCCGGACGCCCGAGGAGCTCCCGAACGGCGCCGGCCACCCCGCGTGCGGAACCCGCCAGGATCTTCGCCGCCAGGCCTTCGCTCGTTTGCTCGAACCGGCGCATCCCGCGCCACCCGGTGGCGATCCGGGAGAGACCCTTGAAGGCGTCCCCGGCGGCGATGTCGAGCTGGCCGAGCTGGAGCATCGTGGCGGCCGCGCCCTGGACATTGCCGCTTCGCTCCTCCATTTCGAGGGAGCGTTCGTACAGGCGCCGGGCCTGGTCGGTGCGGCCGGTCTGGGCATCGAGGATGGCGAGCTGGTGGAGCGTGGCAGCCACACCTCGGGCATCGCCGATTCGCACTTTCATTTCGAGGGAGCGTTCGAAGAGGCGCCGGGCCTCGTCGCTCCGGCCCGCATGGGTCTCGATGATCGCGAGCTGGTGCATCGTGGCGGCCGCGCCCTGGACATCGCCGATTCGCTCCATCATTTCCAACGAACGTTCGTACAGGCGCCTGGCCTCGTCCGTCCGGCCCGCATCGGCGTCGAGGAAAGCGAGCTGGTCGAGCGTGCGGGCCGCGCCCCGGACTTCGCCGATTTGCTCTTCTATCTTGAGGGAGCGTTCGTACAGGCGCCGGGCCTCGCCGGTCCGGCCCGCGTCGGCCTCGAGGATGCCGAGCTGGTGGAGCGTGGCAGCCGCGCTCTGGACATCGCCGATTCGCTCGTCGATCTCCAGGGAGCGTTCGTACAGGCGCCTGGCCTCGTCGGTCCGGCCCGCCCGCGCCTCGAGGCCGGCGAGCCCGTGGAGCGTGGCGGCCGCACCCTGCACATTGCCGATTCGCTCTTTCATTTCCAGGGAGCGTTCGTACAGGCGCCGGGCCTCGTCGGTCCGGCCCAACTGGCTCTCGAGGTTCGCCAGCTCGTGAAGGACCATGGCGAGAGCCTTCGCCTCATCCGCCGCCGTCTCCCCCTCGAACCGGTGAAGGGCCCTCTCGAGGAGGACCCGGGCCTCGGCCGGCCGGCCGAGGGAAGAGTGAATCCGTCCTGCGACCATCTCGAGCTCAGCCAGGACGCCGGCCGGGACATCCTCCCTGCCGGCGAGAACCTCCAGCGCCTCGCTCGCCAGGCGGAGGGCCCGGCGGGGCCGGCCGACCCGCTCGTAGAACTGGAGCAGGCGCCCCCCGGCGGCGGTGACTGCCCGCGGGTCGTCTCCGCGAACGGCGTGGAACAAGCACGCCTCGCCGTCCGGAGGGCTGGCCCGTTCGACTCCGTGCAGGTGGCGCAGGACAGTCGCGGCCCGGCCGTGAAGGACGCGGTCTCCCAGGGATTGCGCGCAGACGGCGATGGGGGGGACGCGGTACCGAGTCTCCTTCCACGCGCTCCCCTCGAACTCCTCCTCGTGGAGCAGGCTCCACCGGAGGCAGTCTTTCAGCGAATCCTCCAGGCGGCCGGCCAGATCCTCCCCCCCGAGTCGGGCGAGACCCCACTGGGGGACAGGCCGCCGGAGGACGCTCGCGGCCTTCCAGAGGCGCTTCCCCCCATCCGAGAGGCTTTCGATGACCTCGGGGAGCCGCATGTCGGTGTCGCGGATGAGATCGACCGCCTTCTCACGGGCCTTGCTGGCATCTTGCGTCCGGACCAGTTTCTCGCCCCACCGCTCCCAGTCCCGTTCGACCTCCGCGTCGGCGCACCGTCCGGTCCGCAGGGCGTGGTAGGTCGTGAGGGCCCGCGGATGGCCTCCGGTCCGGTCGATCAGCAGTTCCGCCTCCTCCGGCCCCAGCGCCTCTTCCTCCGCCCCGGTGAAAAGGTGCCGGAGGAGGATCCGGGCCTCGTCGGGGGGCGGGGGGCCGAGGTCGAGCGTCTCCACGTCGGCGACCCGGTAGCGGCTCGTCACGAGGACCATCAGGGTCCCGGCACCCGCCGCGAGAATCGCCTCATGGAGATCCTTGTTCTGGATGGGGAGCCCCTCCCCCTCGGTCTTCCCTTCCGTGTCGAGGCAGACCTCGAAGTCGTCGAGGATGAGGAGCCCGGGCTTCTCGCCGGGCTTGCTTGCCGCATGGCGAATGCGCCTGAGCGGGTCCCCCTTGCCGGCCGGGAGGTCGGCCAGCTCCTCCACGGCCCGGGCGATCGCGGCCGGTTCCGGGGGTCCCTTGTCGCAGCGTATCACGTAGGCAGGCGTCTTCCGGCGGAGGGCGAGGTCGTTCCGGAAGGCGGCGGCCAGGGCGCTCTTTCCGGTCCCCGCCGGCCCGACGATGGCGATCCGCTTCGCGCCCCCGGAGAGGAACCGGCGGGCGAGCTCCCGCCGCTCCCGCCGCCGGCCGATGTGCCGGTCGCCGCGCTCGTCAATCGCCAGAATCCCGTCCGACGCCAGGACCGCCGCGGGAGGGAGCTTTGGGAGGAACGTCTCGCCGCCCTCGAGGTCCGGCCAGTCGGCGCCGTCCGCTTCGAAGAGGACGGTGAGGCCCCACTCGGCCCCTGTCCCGATCCGTTCGGCCCCGGGGGCGAGGGCCTGGCGAGCGGCGGCGACGTGGCGGGCGGGGTCGCATCCCGGCCATTCACGGAGCGAACGGGCGAGGGCCCCGGCCCAGGAGACCGCCGCCTCGTGGAGGATCGTCGAGCCGAAGCCGGCGACCCACGGGACGGTCCCCGCGAGAGCCCGGGCGATGGAAAAGCCGGTGCCGGGGTCCATGGCCCCCTCGCACTGCGAGAGGACGACCAGCCGGAGGTCTGGGAACTTGAAGAGGATCCCGGCGAGGTCGTTGCCCTCGATCCACTCCTTCGTCCCGTCCTCTTCCTTCTCGATCTGCATCGAACCGGCCGACCCGTGGCCTGACAGGTAGAGGACATGCGCCCTCGAGTGCTTGAGCGCCTCCTCGATCGCCCGCCGGTCCCCCAGGGGCGCGATCCGGACCCCGCGGGGATCGCGCAGGGCCTCCATCGCCTCGAGAACCACCCGCGCCTCCCCTTCGAGGTCGAGCCTCTCGCCGGCCTCGGCGTCGCTCGGGGCGATCCCGACCCAGGCGAGGCGGACCGGTCCGGGGCTGGGATGCGGGTGGATCGAAGCGCCCGCGATCCGCCGGACGAGGGGGACGCCAGAAAGGACGAGCGGCCCGGATCCTGGCAGGGCCAGAAACTCCCAGGGGAGGGCATGGAGGCGGGAGTCCTCCTCCAGGTCGAGGACGACCTTCGGGGTTTCGTACGCGGGAGGGCCGCTCAGCCCGGCGAGCAGCGCCTGGCCGACCGCGTTCTCGAAAGCCGCCTTCCAGAAGGCATTGCCGATCGCGAACGCCTCGCCCCTCCAGTCGGGGACGGCGGCAGCCTGACCGGGAACCTCGGAGGGTGGAGGGCCCTTTCGGACCGCCCGCCAGGCGGGAAGCGTCTCGATGGCTTCGAGCTCGACTTCGGCCTCGTCCTTCCCCACCGAGATCGTCGCCCGGTCGCCTTCTCGCCGGACCGAGATCTCGATCCGCGTCATGGAGAGCGGAGCCTCTTCTCGATTGCCCGGATCGCGCCCATCTTCTCCGGGCCGAGGAAGCGCTTCCCGATCTCGACCGCCCGTCCGATCCGACTTCGGGCCTCTTCGATGTATCTATCCCGGTCGGCGGGCGAGATCCGGGCGAGCCGTTCCAGGACATCCGCCAGGTCCCACGAAACCAGACCGATCTCACGGATCTCGTTCAACTTTTCCTCGGTCCTGAGGGCGCCCCTGAGGAGGCGGAGGGCCTCTTCGAGGTGGTCCCGCGCCTTGTCCGGTTCAGCCTGCGCCTGCCGCATCCGCTCCAGGGCCTCCCTGTGGTCGCGGGTGCTCTTCCCCAGGTCGGGGATGTCCAGAGGCTCGATAGTGCTCCACTCGCTGGCGGCGGAGTGGGTGATGGTATGCTCGAACGTCCCCTCGACGGCCGGAGACTGAAGGTGAAGCCCGCCGCTTGGCTTGATCGTTAGGAGACCATGGAAGACATGCTGGCGCCCACAGGCGGGACACTCCGCCTCGATGGTCTGGCCGGCAGGCTCCTCGGCCACTATCGGAACGACGACCTTGAAAACCGGGCAGAGGGCCTCGTAGACGGCTCTGGTGGGCGTCGCTTGGATTTCCATCGCTTCGCCCCGATTCTATCATGCCCATGTCCACGCGGGCTTGGCCGTCCGCCTTCGCCGCCCCGGCGACCCGACTAGACGGCGCCGCCGGGCCGTTGAACGGGATTTGCTCGTTTGTCGAAGCAGCTGCTGCTGGTACCCGGAAAGGCCTCGATGAAGTCGGCTCGTACCTCCGGGTACTTCTCGAACACGGTCATCCAGACAGACCAGAATCCCTTGCTGTTGCGGGCCGCCTTGATGATGGCCTGGCGGAGTTTCTCATTACCGGGGTCCTCGGCCAGCCAGTCACGCCAGAAGGCGGCCACGCTCCAGGTCGCGTGCCGATGCCCCCAGCGACGGTCGGAAGAACCGCGGAGATTCACAGGAGGAGGCCTCTTGTCCAGACCGGTGAGTTCGAGAGTCCGGCGGGCCCGATCCTGCTGCTCCGGCCGCAGGCCGCCAGCGACCTTGATCTGCGCGTCGGGGCCGTAGGCCAGGGCGCGGAAGGTGTTGTCCCGGTCCGGCCAGAAGTAGTCGTCGAGCTGGATGTCCTTGACGCTCTTGTTCGAATTGCAGTTGGCACAGGACAGCAGGAAGTTCGACCACTCCTTCTCGAGATGGGGGTGGAGGTCCTTGGCCAGCATGTGCTCGACAGCCAGGCTGGCGAGGATGCTCCGCTCGCAGTAGGAGCAGTACTCGCCCAGCCGGTCGATGAGATCGCCGCGGGCATTGCCGTACTTCTTGAAGACCTTTTTCTTGCTGTCTTCGTCGAGGGGCCAGGGACCCCGCTCGATCGGTCTCACGAGTCGTCCCGGTCGCCTTCCCGCCTTCGCTCCATCTCGACCAGGAGCTGGAAGGCCGGATCGTCGCTGAAGGGGGCGAGCCGCTCGTCGAGGCGTCGTTTCAGGCGGGGCAGATCCGGGGAATCTGGTTCCTTCTCGAGGAGCCGGTAGTACTCGGCGGCGGCCTCGTGCATCTCCCGGACCTTTTTCCACGAGCGCTCGGGGTAGGCCACTCCCATCTCGTCCTCGGCGATCTGCTCGAGGGTGCGGTCCCCCGGGCTCGCCTCTCGTGGAGCCTCCCGGCGCTCCAGGTTGACGAGCTGCTCCGCGTCGAGCGACTGGACAATGAACGGGGAGTGGGTCGTGGCCACGAACTGGATGAGTGGGAAGGCCCGCCGGAGGTCCGCGACCACTCTGCGCTGCCAGACCGGGTGGAGGTGGAGGTCGATCTCGTCGATGAGGACGATCCCGGGCGTCTCGACCGGAGCCCGGCTCCCGAGGTGCGGGTTGAGCGTCGCGGCCCGCCATGCGATGTCGGCCACCATGGCGAGCATGGTCCGCACCCCCTCGGAGAGCATACGGAACGGCAGGCGGCGGCCATCGGCGAAGACCGCCACGAGCTCGTCAGCCCCGACGTCGTAGACCACCTCGACGACCCCCTTGTCCAGGTCCTTCATGGCAGCGGCCACCGCCCGGCGGACCGCTTCCAGGTCGCCGGGGCGCTTCTTCTCCTGGATCGCCTGCATCTCCCGGGTCTTGAACCAGGCGAGGAGGTCGGAGAGGCTCGACTCGGGGTCGAGGCACCCCGTGTAGCCTCGGGTCCGAGAGCCGGGCGAGAGCGTCGCGGTGGGCTCGCCGCTCTTCTGGTGCCAAAGTCGCCCGGACGGATAGTAGGCGAGCACCGGGAGGACCACAGGCTCTCCATCCCGCACGCGTTGCTGGAGCTTGCCGGCCAACCGGGCTGCCCATCTCTCCCCCTCTGGTTCCTGTTCGCCCGCCATGGCCGCCATGCCCAACCCGAAGGTCCACACCAGGGGTTCGCCGGCGAGGAGCCCCTCGCACCTGACCCATGCCGGGTACTGTGGCTCGATCGTCGTCGTGTCCCCCTCCCGCCGAACCACCCGCCTCACGTCGTCGTCCCGGATGTCGCGCCGGCAACCCGGGTCGAAAACGCTGCAAAAGGCTCCCAGCCCTGCCGCCAAGGCCTCGAGGATCGCGGTCTTCCCGGTCCCGTTGTCGCCGATCAAGACCGTGAACCTGGTCGGGAACCAGAAGCGCTCGCGCTCGAACCCGCGGAAGTTGCCCATGTCTAGCTCGTAGATCTTTGTCGCCGTGGCCTCGGGCGAAACCCGGTCCGGGACAGGGCCGCCGGGATCGCGCAGGAGCTCTCGCGGGCTCGGAGGAACGAGATGCAGTCCGGGAATGTTTTCGACCACGATCTTGATGTGAGGGATGTTCTCGACCGGGCCCAGGTCCGAGACCTGCGTTCCCCTGAGGTCGACCAACTCGAGGGAGGAGAGCCCGGTCAGGGGAGCCAGGTCCGAGACCTGGGTTCCTTCGAGGTCGAGCCTCTGGAGGGAGGAGAGCCCGGCCAGGGGAGCCAGGTCCGAGGCCTCGGTTCCGCTGAGGTCGAGCCTCCGGAGGGAGGAGAGCCCGGCCAGGGGAGCCAGGTCCGAGACCGGGGTTCCGGCGAACCTGAGCTTCTGGAGAGAGGAGAGTTTGGCCAGGGGAGCGAGATCCGAGACCTCGCTTGCCTCGATGTCGAGCCGCCGGAGGGACGAGAGTCTGGCCAACGGACCGAGATCGCAAACCTCGGTTGCTGTGAGGTCGAGCCCCTGGAGGGAGGAGAGCCCGGCCAGGGGAGCCAGGTCCGAGACCTGGGTTCGGGCGAGGT
>JACQVV010000073.1 GCA_016209595.1 Planctomycetota bacterium | reverse complement strand
GCGAAGCACGACAACATCCTCTGGTACGCGAAGGACCCGGCGAACTACACCTTCCGCTACGACGACATCGACCGGATCCCCTACATGGCCCCCGGTCTCGTGGGCCCCGAGAAGGCCGCCCGCGGCAAGACTCCGACCGATGTCTGGTGGAACACGATCGTTCCCACAAACTCCAAGGAGCGCACTGGATACCCCACGCAGAAGCCGCTCGCGATCCTCTCGCGGATCGTGCGGGTCCACTCGAACCCCGGCGACCTCGTGCTCGATTACTTCGCGGGGAGCGGGACGACCGGCGAGGCCGCCGCGCGCCACGGGCGGGACTTCCTCCTCGTTGACTCGAACCCCGAGGCGGCCCGGATCATGGCTCGGCGGCTCGCGTTCTGGTCGCCGGAGTGCGTGAACTTCGACGGTGCCTCTTCAGGGTGACGAGAGAAGCTCGCGGACCCGCGTCACCACGTCGTTCGGGTTGAAGGGCTTGGAAAGGAGCCCGACGACCGATTCGTGGGCCTTGACCCTGCGGTGGAGCTCGGGGTCGCCAACTCCGGTGATGACGAGCATGGGGAGGCCGGGACGTCCCTGGGAGACGGCCTTGATCGCGGTGAGGCCGTCCCAGCCCGGCATTTTGAGATCCACGATCACGAGCCGGTACGGCTCGGCCCCGAGCGCGTCGAGCCCCTCGCGCACCGTGCCCACCACGTCGGCCGGAAGATCCGCTTCTCGGAACATCTCCTGATAGAGTTCCCGGATCGTCGGGTCGTCGTCGATGACCAGGATCTCGCTCTGGCGGAACTTGAACGCCTCAGTGAACCGCTTCTTGTCCACGGAGGGAAGCCTAGCGCGGGCGGGCCTGGAGTGTCAACCGAGAGTGGTCCGACGGTTGATTCCGGGCTAGACTCATGCGACGGGGAGAGAGGGGCAGAGCCGAGGACGACCCGATCGAACAAGCCACCCAGGTCCGCCCCACGTTTCGGATCACGGGCCACTCGCTCGCGCGCCTGGGGCGCCTCGTGGTCGAGCGCACCGCCGGCCTGGGCGACGCCCTCCTTCTCCTCGCATCCTCGCTTTGGACCATCGTTTCCTTCCGCGCCCGCTGGCACCGGACGTTGGAGCAGGTCTACCAGCTGGGCGTCCGCTCGGTGCCGATCGTGGCGCTCGCGGGGTTCTTCACGGGGCTCGTCATGGCGGTCCACGTTTCGACCGCGCTCTCCCGCTTCGGCGCCTCGCTCCAGCTCGCGTCGATCGTCGCGGTCTCGATCCTCCGCGAGCTCTCGCCGATCTTCACCGCTCTCCTCGTGGCGGGCCGCGCGGGCTCGGGCGTCGCGGCGGAGCTCGGGAGCATGAAGACGACCGAGCAGCTCGCGGCCATGCGGGCCCTCTCGCTCTCCGTCTCGCGCGAGCTCGTCGCCCCCCGGGTCGCGGCGATCGTCTTCTCGATGGTCGTGCTCACGCTCGTCGCCGACGCGACGGGGCTCCTGGGGGGCTACTACATCGCGGCGAACCACCTCCACATCCTGCCCGAGACCTACCACGCCAAGACCGTCGCGAGCTTCGACTTCTCCGACCTCGGGTGCGGCCTCTTCAAGTCGGTCTTCTTCGGGCTGATCGTGGCGGCGGTCGGCTGCCACGCCGGGCTCTCGATGCGTGGAGGGGCGACCGAGGTCGGGCGCGCGGCGAAGGGCGCGGTCGTCACCTCGAGCATCCTCGTCATCGTCTCCGACTACTTCCTGACCCAGACCTACCGGTGGATCTTCGAGTGATCCGGATCGAGGGCTTCGGCAAGGAATACGACGGCGCCGTCGTGCTCGAGCACGTCTCCCTCGAGGTCGCCCGGGGGGAGTCGCTCGTCGTGGTGGGAAGCTCGGGCTGCGGGAAATCGACGCTGCTCCGCCACGTGGCCGGGATCGAGGGGGCCGAGACCGGCGCCGTGCAGGGCCGGATCTCCGTAGGGGCGGTCGAGGACATCACGCGGCTCTCGGAAACGGCCCACGCCTCGCGGCGGGTTCGCGGCCTCTCGATCGGCTACCTGTTCCAGGACGGCGCGCTCTTCGATTTCTGCACGGTCGAGGAGAACCTCGCCTGGCCCCTCTCGGTCCACACGCCCCTCGAGCCCGAGGCCATCCGGGAGAAAGCGCGCGAGGCGCTCGAACTCGTGGAGATGGCCTCCGTCCCCGGCATCCTCGAGAAGCGTCCGGGAGAGCTCTCCGGCGGGCAGAGGAAGCGGATCGCGCTCGCTCGGGCCCTCGTCCTTTCGCCCGATTGTATGCTCTACGACGAGCCGACCGCCGGTCTCGATCCGCCCATCGCGACCGGCATCTCGCGCCTCATCCGCCGCCTAAAGAGAACCCGCGGGCTCACCTCGATCACCTGCACACACGACATGGCCTGCGCGCGCGTCATCGCCGACCGGATCGCCTATCTTGCCGGCGCCAGGATCGTCTTCACCGGCACCTTCCAGGAGGCCCTCGAGGACCCGGCCCTCCAGGAGTTCATCCAACCAGGAGCCACCCATGCCGAGAAGCAGCTTCAGCCTTAACCTCGCGGTCGGGGCCTTCGTCCTGGCCATCGCCGCCCTTGCCGGGGGGTTCCTCTTCCTCTACGGCGACTGGGAGGGCCGGTACCTGGAGACCTACGAGGTCTCGGTGCGCTTCCGCACCCTATCGAGCCTCCGCGCCGGCTCTCCAGCGAAACTCGCCGGCCAGCCCGTGGGCTCCGTGGACTCGATCTACACGAGCGGGAGCTCCACCGACGGCCGCTACCACGTCGCGGTGCTCTCGATCGCCGATCGGTCCGAGTACCGCGAGTCGATCCGGAGCGACTCGCGCTTCCGAATCGAGACGGAGGGGGTGCTGGGGGATCAGCACGTGGCGATCACCTTCGGCACGGACGCCGCGGAGCCCCTGGAGGACGGCGACTTCGTCTGGGGCGAGGAGGCCGCGGATATCGGGACGGTCCTGGCGGACCTCCAGAGGACGGCCGCTTCCACCGCCGCCGTGACCGAGATGCTCAAGGAGGGCCTCGCCGGCAACGGCCCCGACTCGAACCCCCTCTCGGGCTTCACGCGCGACATCCGCTCGATCACGGAGAACCTCGTACGGATCACGGAGTCGCTCCAGGCGCTCCTCGGACCCGTCCCCGCGTCGGGGGAGACCGCGAGCCTCCAGGAGATCCTCCTCGATCTCAAGCGCACCACCCACGACGCGCGGCTCATCATGGAGGAGCTCCGCTCCTCGCTTCTTGCCGAGGGCGAGGGAGATCCCGACCTCCGCACGATCCTCGCGAACCTCGAGCGGACGACCGCCAACGCCGCGCAGGTGACCGAGCAGATGAAGAAGATGCTCGGCGGCGAAGCCGGCGAGGACCCCGTCGACATCCACCGGACGCTCAAGAACGCCGAGGAGAGCGCCGCGAACCTCAAGGAGATCTCGATCGAGATGAAGCAGATCCTCGAGGGCGTGAAGAAGGTCTACCCGCCGAACTGGTTCAAGTAGGGGCCGGGTTTATCCCGGCCCTGGTGCGGCGGGGGATAAGGGGCTGTGAGGAAATAAATGCGTCAACACCGAGGCCGAGCGAGGCGCCGCCAG
>JACQVV010000061.1 GCA_016209595.1 Planctomycetota bacterium | reverse complement strand
GCGCCGCGACGTGGGCGATCCCATGCCCCCTCGTCCCCGCCCCGACGACGACCACGCGCTGCATTTCAGGCGTCCCCCCGGGTGAAATTCGGGGATTGTAGCAAGGACGGGGTTCGACCGTTCCCTTGAAATGGGCAACCCCGCCCATTAGATTCCCGGGTGCCGGCCCGCGACAAAGCTCGCCCCGAGCGAAGCGAGGGGGGGCGCGACGGGCAGACCGAAATGCGGCAGGAATAGCGGCTCCGCTCCCCCCGTTACGAACTCGATCGATCCAACTTGGCCGACAGGCTCCCTCCCGGCACTCGTGAGGAATTTACGGAGCTCCTCGTGTCCTGCCTTCCCGAGCTGTACCGCCTTGCCCACTGGCTGACCCGGAACCCGGCGGCGGCGGACGACCTCGTTCAGGAGGCCTCCTACCGGGCCTTCCGGAAGTTCGGGAGCTTCGAGAGGGGCACGAACTTCAAGGCCTGGGTCTTCCGGATCCTGCACAACCACTTCCTGGACACCCGGCGCCGCGCGCGGCACGAGCCGCGCACGCGCGACTTCGAGGACTTCGAGCCAAAGGACCCGGCCCAACCCGCGGTCGACATCGAGCTCGATCCGGCCGAGCTCGATCAATACGAGGAGCACGTCGACGACGCCGTTCGCGAGGCCGTCCAGGAGCTGCCGGAGAACTACCGGGTCGTCTTCCTCTTCTTCGCCCTGGGAGGGATGACCTACGATGAGATCGCCGGGGCGCTCGGGATCCCGATCGGGACGGTCATGTCCAGGCTCTTCCGTGCGAGGCAGCGGCTCTCTGGCAAACTCGTGGCCTACGCCCGGGACCAGGGCTACTTGAGGAGGAAGTAGTTGGGCTCGCGGCCGACCTGCCAGGAATTCCGGAGCCAGGCCTACCCGTACCTGGACGGGGTCCTGGGCGCAAGCGAGCGGGCTCGCATGGACGGACACCTGTCCGGATGTTCATCCTGCCGCGACTGGATCGCCTCCGCGCGGGCCCTCGACCGCCGGGTCCTTTCCGCCGCCCGCTCCGCGCCCGTTCCGCCGGGCCTCGTCGAGAGCGCGCTCGCCCGGCTCGACTCCCGCCCTATCAGGATCGGGAGGTTCGGCCCGGCGTCCCTGCGGGCCGCGGCCGCGGTGCTCGTCCTGGTGGGGCTGGCCGCCGGAGCCGCGTACTGGCGATGGGGACGCGGTGACGGGAGTGCGGTCGCGCACGATCCAGACGATCACGAGATCGCCGCGGACGTGTTCGGAGCGAAGGTCGTCGCCTTCTCCCGGGCAAGAAAGGAAGAACCCCCGGAGCGCGTCACGGGCGAACAGAAGGAGCTCCAGGACTTCCTCTCCAGGGAGCTCGGCTTCCCCGCCTGCGTGCCCGATCTCCGGGAGGCGGGGGCCACCCTCTGCGGGGGCTCGGTCGCGTGCTCGCACCTGTGCTGCACGGCCTGCAGCTGTCCGCGCGGGAGCGCCTACGTGCGCTACGAGAAGGAAGGCATCTTCATCACCCACATCGACACGAAGGACCCGGGTATCCACCTCGAGACGTGGAGGCGCGTGACGCGGAACGACCGCGACTTCTATCTCTACGAGCAGCAGCCGTACTGCGTGGTCCTCCTGCGGACCGAGGGCAACGGTCTCTGCATCTTCGTCTTCGAGGTCGGAACCCGGGACGAGGCGATCTCGACCGTCGTAGCGGCGCTGCAGTAGGGGCCGGGCTTGTCCCGGCCCTGGTGCGGCGGGGGATAAACCCCCGCCCTACAGCAACAATGCAACGTTGGGGTAGCCATCAGAGCGCGCGGGCCGCTCTGGTAGAATCCGCCCGTATGGGACGACGCGCGGGAGTCCTGTCTCTTCTATTCCTGGCGGCTCTCGTCCTCGCGCTCCCGTCCGCCCTGGCCCAGGGAGAGGGGGAACCCAGGCTGGAGGTCCTCGGACGCTGGGGGACCCCCTTCCTCCGGCATGGCAAGTCGCCGGCCGTGCTCGCTTACTCGGGCGACGGGCTCCGGCTCGCCGCCGGGGGGGGCGACGGGTCGCTCGTCCTCTGGAAGCTCGCCGACTCCTCCGGCGTCACCCTCCTCGCCGACGGCGCCGAGGTCACCGATGTCACCTTCAGTCCCGACGGGCGCAACGTCCTCGCCTCGCTCGCCGACGGGACGGCCGGCGAGTGGGAGGTCGAGACGGGCCGGGTGCGCTACCGCTTCAAGGCCGCGGAGGGGCCACTGCGCGCCGTGGCCTACAAGCCTGGCGGCGGCTTCTTCACGGGAGGCGACGGGCGGTGCCTCCACCTCTGGGACCGGACGAGATACGCCGGACACCTGGGCGTCCAGGTCGGTTCGACGGGGACGGACGGGATCGCCGTCACCGGCGTCCGGGATGGATCCCCCGCGGCCGGCGCGGGGATCGTCCCGGGCGACACCATCCGCGCAGTGGGGGACACGCCGATTCGCCCCTGGATCCCCTGGACGGGACTTCTCGCCCGGCAGCCCCCGGGCACCGTCCTGCGCCTCGAAGTTCGCGCGAAGGACCAGACGGCGAGCCGTACGATCGATGTCCGGCTCTCGGACCCACCCGCCGACGAGCCCTGTCCGCTCCTCATCGAGGTCCTGACACCTCACCCGACGCTCGTCGCGCTCTCGGTCGGGACGGACGAGAAGTCGCTCCTCACCGCACACGTGGACGGAACGGTCCGCACATGGCTCCTCGACATGCCGATCCTCGGCATCTCGACAGACCCGGACGCCACCGCGCAGGGCAGAGGAATCCTCGTGGCGGACATCACTCCCGACTCTCCCGCCTTGCGGTCCGGACTGGCGAAAGGGGATCGGGTGCTCCGGATCGACGGCCAGGAGATGGCCAGGGTGGAGGACATCCGCGCGACGCTTCGCACGAAGACCGCCGGCACGAAGATCGTGGTGGCGGTGCTCCGCGGCGAACAGGAGCTCACGATCGAGGCCACACTCGACCGTTCGATGACGCTCCTCGCCACGGCGCCGCGTGTCTCCGCCGCGGCTCTCGCCGCCGGGCTCGTCCCGCCGGGCGGAGGGGCCTATCTCGCGATCGACGGGGATGGTCGGATCGCCCTCCTCGACACAGAGGGGAAGGAGATCCGGAAGTACGGAGGGGAGGGGACAAGGGCCACCTGTCTCGCGGCCCTCCCGGGCGGTTCGACCTTCGCGGCCGGGATGTCGGACGGGGCGGTGGCGATCTACGACCTGGCGAACGGGACCCTGGTCAAGCGCCACGACCTCGACCCGGGGCGCCCGATCCACGCGCTCGCGCTCCATCCGGCCGGCAAGGAGATGGCCTGGAGCGGCGGCGAAGCCAGAGTCCGGCGCTCGCTCCTCCCCGGGGGAGAGGCCGTCCCCGACGGCGGGGGCCCGCTCGGACCCTTCCGGGCGCTGGGCCTCTCCGGAGACGGAAAGCGCGCGGTCGCCGGAGCCCAGGATGGGACGGTCTGGGCGTGGGACCTTGCCGCGCCGGGATCGGCAGCCCGGCGACTCGGCCGTCACTCGGGCGCGGTGGCTGCCGCCGCCGTCCGTCCGGACGGTACGGTCGCCGTCACCGCCGGGGCCGACGGCGCCGTCCGGCTCTGGAACCTCGACTCGGGATCGCTCGCGGTCCTGGTCGAGACACCCGGACCCGCGACCTGCGCCGAAATCTCACCCGACGGAACCCTCGTCGCGGTCGGGGACTCGCGAAGCCTCTTCCTGTGGGATCTGGCCGCCCTCCTCGTAGCCGGACCTGGAACCCCCTCGACGGGCCTCGCCGTTCGCTCCACCGAGAGGGGGCTCCTGATCGACAAGGTCGCCGCTCACGCCGACCTGGGTGCCGACCCGCCAAGGGAAGGGGAGCGGATCTTCGCGGTGGACGGGAAGAGGGTCGCGACCGAGGCCGAATTCGCGTCGGCGCTCGCCGGCAAGAGCGCGGGGGAGCGAGTCCAGATCGAGGTCGCCGCGGACGGCGCGGGGCCGCGGACCGCGGAGGTGACGCTCGTGCCCGGACCCGCGGCCGTCCCGCCCCGCTGGGCCTGCAGCGAGGCGATCGTGGTCCCCCGGTTCTGCGGCTTCGCGGGCGACGGCTCATTCCTCTGGACCGGGGGGCCGACCGGGATCCTCATGAAGGTAAGCGGAGCGGACGGCACCCGGCGCCAGGAGCTCCGGATCGCGGGACATGCCCCCGAGTCGGTCCTCCCCATCCCCGACGGGAAGAGGCTCCTCATCGCGAGCCGGGGAGGAGTCTCGCTCCTCGACCTGGAGACAGCGCGGCAGACAGCGTGGGTTGCGCGGCAGTCCGCCGCGACGATCGCGATGGAGTACGGACGGGCGCCGGGTCTCGCCTTCCTGCTCAACCGCTCGGGACTCCTCTCGGCCTGGAGCCTCGACCCCGAACCCAAAGGGGTCTGCGAGGTCGCGTTCGGCGCGGGCGGGACGGCGCTCGCGATCGCGGCGGACGGCGCGAGCGGCGTCGCGGCGCTCTCCGACCACACGATCGCCACCTGGCGCCTCGCGGGCAAGCCCCGGTGAGACAGGCTTCAGGCTTGAGGCTTCAGGCTTCAGGCTTCAGAAAAAAAGGGAAAACTCGGTGTGCGGCAGCAGACGGCGCGTCGTGACGGGGGCCCTCGCGGCCGGGGGGGCATTCGCGGGGGCAGCCCTTCTCCTCTGGGTCGCCATGAGTTCCGGCGGCGGGGAGGATGCCGGGAGCGCGGCTCTCCCGGAACCCGTTCCCCCGGAGAGCGCTCGGGACGAGCCCGGACGCCCGATCCTCGCTCCCGGCGACTCGTGGGGCCCCAAGACGCCCCCGGATCTTCCCGCTCCTCGAGAACCCACCCAGAACCCGGAGAGCGCGGAGACAGGTGAACCATTCTGGTCATGGGAGAAGACCGACCCACGGCCTGAGCTCCCACCCGGGGAGCCTGGCTCGATCTCCGGGAGGGTCGTGGACGACGCGGGGGAACCGATCGAAGGAGCGAGAGTGTGGCTCTCCTCTCTCAACTTTGGGGCGGAAGCGCTGGCGGACGCCAACGGGGAGTTCCGTGTCTCAGGGCTCCCGCCAGGCGAGTATCGAGTCGAGGCGCGTTTCGACGGATCGCTGGTCCAGGGGGAAGGCCCCTTTCGGGTCGAGCCGCGACTCGAAACGCCGGTCGGCGATCTCGTCCTGGTCCCCGGCGGGACGGTCGAGGGGGAGGTCGTTTTCCCCGACGCGCCTTCGGGTGAGTTCACGATTGTCTGGAGAAGGCACGGGGGTGACCGCTTCTCCAGGCTAAGGACCTTCCGCACGGCGTCGCCGCCGTCGTTTTCGATCCTCGTCCCTCCCGGGGGGTACCGCTTCCACGCCCTGGCCCCCGGCTACGCGGCCTCGGCGGCGGTGGCGGTGGCCGTCGCCGCTCGAGGCCGGGAGCGCGTCGTCCTCGTCCTTGAACGGGGCGCCACGCTTTCGGGGTCGGTCCTGACGCGAGACGGCGCGCCCGCGGCCGGAGCACGCGTGTCGGTCCGACCCGAGATCCCGACGCTTGATGACTTCCGCTCTCTCATGGGGCTTCAGACCGTGGCCGACGCGGAGGGCCGATTCTCGGTGACCGGTCTCGAACCGGGGGTCTGCATCGTTGAGGCAAGCGTCCCGGGGCGTTCCCCCGCCGTGGCGAAGGTCGAGCTCGCGGGTGCCGAAAACTCGATCGACCTTGTCCTCCCTGCCGGCTGCCGTCTCGAGGGAATCGTCATCGACACAAGCGGCGTGCCGCAGCCCGGCGCCGGGGTCGTCCTCCAGCTGGAGGCGGAATCGGGCGGCGCCTCCTACCAGCACGAGATCCCGACGGACGACCAGGGACGGTTCGTCCTACAGGACCTCCCGCCGGGGAAGTACCGAGTCCGCGCCCATGTCTTCTCCGACCGCTCCCGGCCGCCTCGCTCGGGAACGGCGAGGATCGAGGTCCCGGACGGAGGCGCCGGCCAGGTCCGGGTTGTGGTGGAATAGTAGCCCGTGGAGAGCCGGCTCGACCTCGTCCCGTACACCGAGGAGATCCCCGCCGACCTCGAGACGCCCGTCTCGGCCTACCTGAAGCTCCAGCCGCTCGGGGCGCGATTCCTCCTGGAGAGCGTCGAGCGGGGCGAGGCGGTCGGACGCTACTCTTTTCTCGGCGCGTCCTGCCGCGACTCGTTCGTCGTCCACAGGGACCGCGCGCGGTGGCGCGTCCGGGGCGAAAACGGGGAGAAAGAGCTCGGCGGCGAGGACCCTCTGCGGACGCTCTCGTCGATCCTGGCCCGCTTCCGCCTCCGGCCGGCGCCCGGCCTCCCGCCGCTCGCGGGCGGCGCGGTGGGCCACGTCTCCTACGACTACGTCCGATATCTGGAACGAATTCCGCGGCGGCTCCCCGACCCCCTCGACCTCCCGCTCGCTTCCTTCTACCTGGTGGACGAGCTCGTCGTCTTCGATCATGTGCGGCGGAAGATCCTCCTCGTCGCGCTCGCTCCCGAGGGCGACCCGTCGGGAAGGGAACGCCTGGCCGAGATCCGCTCTCGCCTCGCCGGCCCGACCCCGCGGCCGGGGGCCGTCGCGCGGCCCCTGGCCGGTCCCTTCGAGAGTTCGACCTCCCGCGAATCGTTCGAGGCCTCCGTCCGGAAGGCCCAGGAGCACATCCGGGCGGGCGACATCTTCCAGGTCGTCCTCTCCCGCCGGCTCTCGGCCCCTGCCCGCGTCTCGCCGTTCGCGGTCTACCGGTCCCTGCGGATCGAGAACCCGTCCCCGTACATGTTCTTCCTCGACTTCGACGACTACCAGCTCGTGGGTTCCTCCCCCGAAGCGCTTGTCACGCTCTCGACGGATCTCGCCGTGACCCGCCCCATCGCCGGGACCAGGCCTCGGGGAGCGACGCCGGAGGAGGACGCCCGGCTCGCGGCCGAGCTCCTCGCCGACCCGAAGGAGCGCGCCGAGCACCTCATGCTCGTCGACCTCGCGCGGAACGACCTCGGCCGGGTCTGCCGCTACGGCTCGATCCAGGTCGCCCCCTACTACGCCGTCGAGCGGTACAGCCATGTCATGCACATCGTCTCCGGCGTCTCGGGGCGTCTAGCCGAGGGGCACGACGCCTTCGATCTTTTCCGCGCGACGTTCCCCGCCGGGACCGTTTCCGGGGCACCCAAGGTCCGAGCGATGGAACTCATCGAGGATCTGGAGACGATCGCTCGCGGACCTTACGCTGGCGCCGTCGGGTACTTCGGCCTCTCGGGCGAAATGGACACCGCGATCGCGATCCGTACGGTCCTCTTCGAGGGAGGCCGCGCCCACCTCCAGGCCGGGGCGGGCATCGTCCACGACAGCGACCCCGCGCGGGAATTCGAGGAGACGGCGAACAAGATGCGCGCCCTCGAGGTCGCGATCGAGAAGACGGTGGAGCTCGCGTGATTCTCGTCATCGACAACTACGATTCCTTCACCTACAACCTCGTCCAGATGCTCGGGGAGCTCGGCTCTGAGCTCGGCGTGCGGCGGAACGACCGCGTCACTCCTGACGAAGCCGAGGCGATGCGGCCCACCCACCTCGTGATCTCGCCCGGGCCCGGAGGGCCAGAGGATGGCGGAGTTTCGGCCGAGCTCCTCCGGCGCTTCCGGGGGCGGATCCCCATCCTGGGCGTCTGTCTGGGGCCCCAGATCCTGGGCTACGTCCTTGGCGCCTCGGTCGTCCGGGCGCCGGTGCCCATGCACGGCAAGATCTCGGCGGTGCACCACCGCGGGGACGGGCTCTTTTGCGGCCTCCCGTCCCCCTTCGAGGCGACCCGCTACCACTCCCTCGTCGTCGCCCGCGAGACGGTCCCGCCCGAGCTCGAGGTCACCGCGTGGACCGACGACGGCCTCGTCATGGGACTCGCCCACCGATCGCAGCCTCTCTTCGGCGTCCAGTTCCACCCCGAGTCGATCGCGACCGAGGCCGGACGAGCTCTCCTGGCGAACTTCCTTCGCGGTTAGCAGCTCAACCAGGATCCTCGGGGTCGGCGTGTGGATCGGGTCGCTCCGGGTCACCCTGGGGCTCGGGATCGCGCCCTCCGGGATCCGGTTCGCCGGACCCGCCCCCGCCGCCCGAGGAGTCGTCCGTGTCGTCGGAGAATGGATCCTCCACCGCGCCGTCCTCCTTGCCTTCTCCCTGGGACGGATCGAGCGGGTTCGACGGATCCCATGAGACGCCCGGGTCCGAGGGATTCTTCTTTGTCTCGGGAGAGGACGCATCCGGGTCCCCGCCGGCCTCCCCTCCGCGAAAGAACCAGATCATCGCGGCGACCAGGAGCCCGAGGCCGACAAGGAAGACCGCGACCGCCCCCATCTTCGCCTTCTGCATCCGCCGGCGCTGGCTCGCCCGGTCGGAAACGCCGGCGACGGCGTTGTCCGGGGCGGCGAGCGGCGAGGTCTCCAGCTGCGAGGGAGGCGGCGTGGGAACGGGAGCGGCCGGGGCCGGCGCGGGCGCCCGGGCGAGGGCGGGAGCCACGGGCGGCTGCGGCCCACCCTCAGGAGCGAGAGCGGGGGAGAGATCTGGAACGCAACCGGGCGGCGACGCGAGGGGAGGAGGAAGAGGAGGCGTTTCTTCGATCAGGAGCTTCTTGCCGCACGCCCGGCAGGCCCTGTCCGGGGTCGCGCTCGCGAGCTCCGGCTCCCCCTTCGGGAAAGGCGCCTCGCACGAGCAAAGCACCGTGACCGTCGGCTCGCGCGTCACGTCCGGGAAGACAAGGAGCGCCTTGCAGCGCGGGCAGACTCCCGGGTCCTTCTTCTGCTTGTACTTCAGCCGGACTTTCTTGCCGCAGGCACAGAAGAACTTGACCAGCGCCTTGTCGTAGAGGGTAAACCCGGGAGGGATCTCGATGGGGCCGCCGGGCGGGGCCATCTCCTTCCCGCCGCCTTCCTCGCCCTCCGCGGACGCGACCGGCAGCTCGCGGAGCACTCCCTCGATCGCCTCCACGACGTCGAGCCCGCAGCCGGGGCAGAACCTCTTCGCGGGCTCGACGGCCGTCTCGCAGCGACAGGTGATCTCGATCACCTGCGGGTCGGTCGCGGGGGGCACCACTACCTCCGCGGCGCAGCTCGCGCAGGTGATCGTCCTGCCGATCCTGGAGACGGGGGCTCGTAGCTTCTGCTGGCAGCGACAGCGGAACTTGAGCTTCATCCGGCCCCCGGCGGGCGCCACACGGGATCGACGAACGACCTATCGGCGACCTCTTCAGCGATTCGGCGCGCGCCGGGAAGATTCTCGCGCCCTGCGCTCCCGAGGTCAACGGTGCGGGGAATGGCGGGTGCATGACCGTTCTTGCGTGACCCTCAAGAGCCGACATGCCCCTCGGCGTTTAGCATTTAGCATTTCCGGTTGCTGTTGCTGTTTCCCGTTCTTCCGTCGCGCCAAAACGCGAAATGGAAAACAGGAAACAGGAAATATCAATGCTGAACAGGAAATGGCG
>JACQVV010000651.1 GCA_016209595.1 Planctomycetota bacterium | reverse complement strand
GGCGGAGGAGCGAGAGGCTCCTCTCGCAGGAGAAGAGCCCCAGCGCGCTCGCGGTGCGGGCCTGCACGACGGGAGATTCGTGTGTCGCGAGCCGCTCCAGGAGCTTGAGCGCGCCCGGGCTCCCGAGTTCGCCCAGCACTTCGGCCGCGAGAGCGCTCTCGACCGCGTCGGCCTTCCCCACGATCTCGGCGAGCCGCGGGAGCGCCTCGTCTCCCAGGAGCGCGAAGCTCATCAGAAACTCGCGGTTCGTGTAGACGAAGCCGCCGAGGATCTGGTGGGCGCGATGGCGGACCTCCAGGTCCTCGTGGTCGCGGGCAGCCTTTTCCAGCGCCGGGACCGCCTGGGCGCCGATCCGCTTGAGCTCGGCTGTCGCCGCCTCGCGCTCGCTCCAGTCGCCGGCGCCGAGCGACTCGACGAGCTGGGCGATCCGCTCCGGCGGTACCGTCTCCTCCCCGAGCGCCGGGACGGCGAGGCCGAGGAGCGCGACCAGGGCGAGGAACGGGCGGGCAGGGAACCAGTTCATTCCTTCTCCTCCTTCCCGCCCGAGGCAAGGGGCGCGAGGCGTCCCTGGTCGGCGAGCCAGACGAAGAAGCTCCGGAGGTCCTCCTGGAGCCGGTCCACGATCTCGCCCTTCGAGGGAAGACCGCTGTAGGAAATGTCGTAGCGATAGCGGCGGCCGTCGAGGACGAGGATCGCGCGGCCTCCTCGCGCCTTGGCGAGGTCGAGCTCCCGGGCTTCGGTTTCCGAGAGGTCGTTCTCGGCGGGCACGAACTCCCATGCGCCGGGATCCTGGGGGCCGATGAACTCGAAGCCGACTTGCCGCGAGGCGTCGAAGCCGTCCACGACGAAATCTACCTGCCGGTCGCGCAGGGGGACGTCGTTGCGGATCGCGAAGCCGTTCTTCTCGAAGAAGGCGGCGAGGAGCGAGCGTCCTTCTTCTTCCGTCAGGAATCCCGAGAGGCTCGCGACCTCGCCGCGGACCTGTGGCCCGGTCTCCTGCCGGATCTGGTCGAGCCCGCAGACGAGCTTCTCGACCTCGTCCCGCGAGAGCATCCGGATCTCGGGCTTCGCGTCCTTGTCGCCGCCCTTCGGGTCGGACTCGCCCTGGATCGCCGGCCCGTCCTTCTTCTTGTCGTCCCCCGAGACGGGAAGCGAGAGGCACGTGAAGAGTCCGAAGACGACGAGTGGCCGCGAGAGGCCGTTCTTGATCGCATCAAGGACGGTTGGGGCATATCGGCGCCGGGCGAAATCGCGGCAGACGGGGACGCCGGGATAGTCCGGCGGCTCGTAGAGCGCGACCGTGCGTACTGAGAGGGGGCGGGTCATTCCTTCTCCTCCTGGATGGGCGCGAGGCGGCCCTGATCCGCGAGCCAGACGAAGAAGCTCCGGACGTCCTCGAGGAGCCGGTCGACGACCTCCGACTTCGAGGGGAGCTCGTTCCTGTACGACACGTTGTACTGGTAGCGGCGGCCATCCAGGACGAGGATCGCGCGCCCTCCCCGCGCCTTCGCGAGGTCGAGCTCCTTCGCCTCGGCCTCGGAGAGGTCGGTTTCCACGGGCGCGAACTCCCACGCGCCGGGGTCCTGGGGGCCGAGGAACTCGAACCCGACCTGCCGCGAGGCGTCGAAGCCATCCGCCGAAAACTCGACCTCTCGGTCGCGGAGCGCCGCATCCTTCTCGATCCGGAATCCGTTCTTCGCGAAGAAGGCCTCGAGAAGCGCGCGCCCTTCTTCCTCAGTCAGGTAGCCCGCCCGGCTCGCGACTCTCCCCGGCATCGGCAGGTCCTCTTGCTGCTGGGCCTTCTCCATGCCGCAAATGAGCTTCTCGACCTCGTCCCGCGAGAGCAGCTGGATCTCGGGCTTCGCGTCGTTGTCGCCGCCCTTCGGGTCGGACTCGCCCTGGATCCCCGGCGTGTCCTTCTTCTTGTCGTCCCCCGAGACAGGAAGCGAGAGGCAGGTGAAGAGCCCGAAGACCACGAGCGGGCGCGAGAGGCCGTTCTTGATGGCGTCGAGGACGGTGGGGGCGTACCGCCGCCGCGAGAAGTCGGGGCAGACGGGGATGCCGGGGTAGTCCGGCGGCTCGTAGCGAAGCGCGGGTCGGACCTGGAGCGGGCGGATCATTCTTCTTTCTCCTGAGTGGGCGCGAGGCGCCCCTGGTCGGCGAGCCACACGAAGAAGCTCCGGACATCGTCGAGGAGGCGGTCCACGATCGCGGACTTCGAGGGGAGTTCGAACATTCCGTCGATGTTGTACCGGTAGCGGCGGCCGTCCAGGACGAGGATCGCGCGGCCTCCACGGGCCTTTGCGAGCTCGAGCTCCCTTGCCTCGGCTTCGGCGAGGTCGGTCTCGACGGGCGTGAACTCCCATGCCCCGGGGTTCTGCGGCCCGAGGAACTCGAAGCCGACCTGCCGCGAGGCGTCGAAGCCGTCCACCGAGAACTCGACCTGCCGGTCGCGGAGAGCTCGGTCCTTCTCGATCGCGAATCCGTTCTTCGCGAAGAAGGCGGCGAGCAGGGCGCGTCCCTCCTCCTCGGTCAAGAAGCCCGCCTGACCGGCCCGGAGGCCGCCCTCCACGTTCGGGGCGACCTCCTCCTGGACCTGCTCCAGAGCGCTGACGAGCTTCTCGATCTCGCTCCGCGTGAGCATCCGGACCTCGGGGCGCTCCCCCTTCTCCTTGTCCTTCTCCTTCGGATCGGCTTCTCCGTGCACGCCGGGCGCATCCTTCTTCTTGTCGTCCGCGGCGGCGGGGAGGGAGAGGCAGGTGAAGAGTCCGAAGACGACGAGGGGACGCGAGAGGCCGTTTCGGATGGCGTCGAGGACCGTCGGGGCGTACCGGCGCCGCGAGAAGTCGGGGCAGACGGGGACGCCGGGGTAATCCGGCGGCGCGTAGGCATCGACCGTGCGGACATCGAGCGGGCGGGTCATTCCTTTTCCTCCTGGACCGGTGCGAGGCGTCCCTGGTCGGAGAGCCATACGAAGAAGCTCCGGACGTCGTCGAGGAGGCGGTCCACGACCTCGGACTTCGACGGGAGGTGGGACATGGACTCGATGTTGTACTGGTAGCGGCGGCCATCGAGAACGAGGATCGCGCGGCCTCCGCGCGCCTTCGCGAGCTCGAGCTCTCTCGCCTCGTCCTCGCCCAGGTCGCTCTCGGCCGGGGCAAACTCCCACGCGCCCGGGTCCTGGTGCCCGAGGAACTCGAAGCCGACTTGCCGCTCCCGGTCGAATCCGTCGGCCGTGAACTCGACGCCGCGGTCCCGGATCGGGGCTTCCGCGAGGATCGAGAAACCGTTCTTCTCGAAGTACGCCGCGAGGAGCGCGCGTCCTTCCTCTTCCGTGAGGTACCCGGCCGCCCCGGCCACGTCTCCCTTCTCGAAGTGCGCCGTTTCCTCGCGGACCTCGCCCAGCCCGCAGACGAGACGCGCGATCTCCTCCCGGTCGAGGCCGCGGATCTCGGGTCGGGCAGCTTGTTCTCCGTCTTTCGGCTCCGCCTCCCCCTGAATGCCCGGCCCGTCCTTCGACTTGTCGTCTCCGGCGGCGGGGAGCGAGAGGCAGGTGAAGAGGCCGAAGACGACCAGGGGACGCGAGAGGCCGTTCCGGATGGCGTCGAGTACGGTCGGGGCATACCGGCGCCGCGCGAAATCGCGACAGACCGGCACGCCCGGGTAGTCCGGCGGCTCGTAGACGATGGCGGGCTGGACCGCAAGGGTGCGTCTCATCGGCATTTCTCCTCTACTGTCCGCTGTTAGACGCTTTCCGCGCGCGGCGGTTCCTGACTACCGGCCGCTCAGGGCCTGGGCGAGCTGCTGGAGCGCCGCGTTCATCTGCTGGTTGGACGAGTCCTTGGCGGCCTCCTGGACCGCTGCCCGAAGTGCTCGCGCTTCCTGGGGACTCAGGGAGGCGATGTGGTTGATGAAGTAGCCCGCGAGGTTGATCCGGCAGCCGGGCTCGTTCGTGTAGACGAACCGGGCCAGGGCGTCCTGGAACGAGATCGTACCGGGGGCGCGTGAGAGGGCGAAGGCGGCGAGGACATTCTCCAGGGGGCTCGTGCTGAAGAGCTTCCCCGAGAGGAACTCCCGCTCGTCCGCGCCGCCCAGGACCTGGTAGGCGAGGATCTGTGCGGGGGTCGCCGTGGTCTGTCCGGGGACGATCGCGTGACTCTCGATGTACTCGCGGACCAGCGGGACACAGAGGGGACTCCCTGCCTGAGCGAAGATCTGGAGGGCCATCGCCTGGACGAGCTCGTTGTCGGTGCGGGAGAACTCCGCGATCGCGAGATCGATGGCCGCCTCGGGCTGGAGCCCCTGGATGACGAGCTGGAAGGCCGTGGCCTGGAGGGTTCCGTCGAGCTCGGGGTAGATCTCCAGGATGAGGTTCTGGACGCGGGCGTCTCTCGTGCGGGCGAGGATCGCGAGCGCGATGTGCCGCTCTTGCTGGGATCCGCCAGCGAGAAGCTTCTGCCGGACGATGTCGAAGACCTGCACCCGCTCGACCCGCGCGGCATAGAAAGTGGCGGCGAGCTGCAGGATTTCGTCGCGCGCGTCGACTTGGCTCGCGGCACGATAGAGTTCATCGAAGGCCTCGGGCCCTCCCCGGAGCTGGATGCGCCGCATCGCCTCGATCCGCACATCCGGTGTGGAGCCCGTCCCGGCGAGCCGGACGAGCTCGGGAAGGGAATCGGCGACGGCGCCCAGGTCGCTCCTCGCACAGCGGAAGCCGATCATCCTGTGCCGCACGGAAGAGAGGTCGGGCATCGCCACCTGAAGTCCCGGCTGCGGCGTCACCCGCCCGCCGTTGGTGATGAAGAGGGTGCCGCCGAGCTGCATGTTTCCGTCGGCCGCCACGCGCTCGAATTGCCAGAAGGCGACGTTGCCGCACACGTCGTGGCAGCCGAACGGACTCTCCGCCTTGGGGTAGAGGCCGACCACGGTCGGCTCTCCCCGGTCGACGCCTGGGATCGTCCGGAAGTAGTCATGCAGCCCCTCGTAGGCGTTCCCCCAGGGGTACTTCCGGCCGTCCACCCCGATGGCAGCCTTCTCGAGCTCCCGCGCCATCGCGAGTCGCTTCCCGGAGTAGAGGGCGTAGAGCCACGCTTCGATATAGGAAATGCCGGTGACGGGGCGCTTCTCCCAGCCCGCGGGGTACTGGTTCCCGGTCCAGCCGGCCGGCGGGGCGACGCCGGCGGCCAGGACGTACTTCCGGTAGTCCTCGTTCGTGACCGGATACCGGTCGATGAAGTAGGCCGGAACCTCCACCGAGGTGCGAATCTCGCTGCGGAGATAGGGTCCCTTCGGGATGTAGACCATCCCGTCGGGATACGGCGTCGGGAGGTGGATCGAGATCTCCTGCACCCGGCCTGCCACAGCGGGCTGGAGGAAGAGGGGGAGCGTGAACCGCTCCTTCTTCCCCGCCGGGGGATCGAGCTGGAGGAGGTAACTCCCCTCCTCGAGCTCCGCCCCCTCGACCGGCGTCTTGCCGAGTGGGGTCGATTTCCCGATCCGGTACGTGCCGCGTTCGACGGCGACGAGCGTCACGGTGTACCCGGGCTGCTCGGTTGAGAGGGCGAGTCGCCCGGCGACCTTCTTGGCCGGCTCGGGCCCCGGGCCTGGACCCGGTCCGGGACCCGGGCCGGGTCCCGGTCCTGGACCCGGCTGCGCCCCGTTTCCTCCCGGCTGCTTCCCGTTGTCTTCGCCCTTTTCGGGTCCTTCGGCCTCGACCACCTCCGACGGGGTGAACACGTACTTCGTCAGGGCCCAGAAGACTCCCCAGCCGATCCCGCCGAGCGCGGCCACGACGATGACCCCGAGGAGGACCGTCCGCGCGGGGAAACGCCCGGCGCCTCGCCTCCTTGACCGGCCGCCGCGACGGCCGACCGAGCGAGTGAGGCGAAGGTTCCGGTCGATGGTCTCGAGCATCTCGCCGGCACCGGAGAACCGGTCGGCTGGGTCGCGCGAGAGGGCGCGCTGGCAGAGAGCGCGGGCCGGCTCCGGGATGTCCGGATCGTCGAAGTCGGGACCCGCCGCGAGGCGCTCCCCTTTGGCGGCTGTCGGGAAGAGGTCGACCCCGTAGACGACGTAGTAGGCGAGGAGCCCCAGCCGGAACATGTCCCGTTGCGGGCTTGCGGCCGAAGACCGCCCTGCGCCGGAGCTCGCGTGCGCGGCCCCGGACGAGTCCGCGGAGCCGATCTTCTGCCAGAAATCCACGAGGTGGGGGTGCCCGGCCTCGTCGATCAGGACGCTCTCGGCCGTCAGGTCTCGGTGGGCCAGCCCCTTCTTGTGAGCGTAGTCCACGGCGCTCGTCACTTCGCGGAGGATTTCCAGCCCCTTCTCCAGGGGAACTTCCCCGCGGCGGAGCCGCTCGGCGAACGACTTCCCCTCGATGTACTCCATCGTGAAGTAGCGGAGCCCGGAGTGGGTGCCCCCGTTATAGACGGACAGGATGTTGGGGTGGTCGAGACCGGCGAGGATCTCGACCTCGCGCGCGATCCTCTCCTCGACGTCTCCCCCGGGCTCGCTCCCCGCGCGGAGGACCTTGAGGAGCACGATCCGGTCGAGATCGAGGTCCTGGGCCTTGTACACCCGGCCGAGATTGCCGTAGGAGAGTCCCTCCAGGACCCGCAGGGACCCGAAGGAGTCTCCAGGCGCGAGCTCTCCCGCGGGGCCGACTCCTGGACGAGACCCCGAGGACTGCCGGGAGCCGGGGAGCGGGCTTCCCCGGTCCACCAGGGTCTCGTCCCGCTCTCCCCGCCCCTCCTGCGGACCCAGTCGCATGGTCGGACTCGACGCGAGGGCCTCGGGGGTCGGCAGGCGCGCTCCCGAAGGGCCGGAGCGCGCAAGCCCGACCCCGGACGAGGACGGCGATCGCGAGGGGTCCCTCCGGCGACCCGAGTCGCTGGACGCGTTCCGGCCGGTCGAGGAGGAGCGCGAGGCGGGACGCGAAGCCCCGCTTCGCGAGGAGTCCCGGGAACTGGGCCTCCTCTCGGAGATTCCGGAGGGCGGCCTCTCCCCGGGCGCGGCCGCGCGGCGGTCCTGCGGATCCAGATCGAGAAGGGTCTTCTCGGCCGATCCATCGACCGGCCCTTCCTGGTACAGCCGCGATCCAGACGAGGGTCTGTTCGAGGACGGCCGGGCCTCGAAGAGGGTGGGCGCGTTCGAGGCATCGTCGTCTGGAGCCTCGTCGTATTCCGCCTGATTCCTCTGGTCGTGGAGCGACGCCGCGTTCATGTTCTTGTCCGGAGTCGCGCATTCGCGCTCCAGGCGCTCGGTGACGAGGTCGAGCGTGCGG
>JACQVV010000650.1 GCA_016209595.1 Planctomycetota bacterium | reverse complement strand
GGCGTATGCTCCTCTCGATGCCCCCTTCCGCCGGACTCGGACGCTCCGTCCGCGACCTTGTCGGCGACCTCGAGTCGTCGAAGGACCTCGGACCCAACCTCGTCGCCCGCAGGGTCGTCCCTGCGCGCCCGGCCGAACTCGCCGACTGGCCCGGGGGCATCTCGCCGGAGATTCTCGCGGTCCTCGCTCGCCGGGGGCTGGACCGACCCTTCTCGCACCAGGCCGAGGCGATCCGGCTCGCGCTCGCGGGGAAAGACGTCGTCGTGGTCACGCCGACCGCGAGCGGGAAGACGCTCTGCTACAACGTCCCGGTCCTCACGGCGCTCGCGACCGACTCCGGCGCGCGGGCTCTCTACCTTTTCCCCACCAAGGCCCTGGCCCAGGATCAACTCGAGGAGCTCCGTCGCTGGTGGCCCGCCGGGGACGGGCCGCTCCGCCCGTTCACCTACGACGGCGACACGCCGGGCGACGCACGGCGGGCGGTGCGGGACCGGGCGAACCTCGTCCTGTCGAACCCCGACATGCTCCACACGGGGATCCTCCCCCACCACCCGCGCTGGGCGCCCTTCTTTCAGGGGCTTCGCTACGTCGTGGTGGACGAGGTCCACACATACCGGGGGGTTTTCGGAAGCCACGTGGCCGGCGTGATGCGCCGGCTCGCCCGGGTCGCTGCCTTCCACGGCTCCCGTCCCGTCTTCCTCGCCGCGAGCGCGACGATCGCCAACGCCGGCGAGCTCGCGGAGCGGCTCTTCGGCCGCCCCTTCACGGTCGTGGACCGGGACGGGTCGCCGCGGAGCCCCAAGACCTTCTTCGTCTACAACCCGCCGGTCGTGGACCGCCAGCTCGGGATCCGCGCGAACAGCCTGAAACAGGCCGAGCTCCTCGCCCGGCGCTTCCTCGACCAGGGACGGCAGACGATCGTCTTCGCCACGAGCCGCCTCAACGTCGAGGTGCTGACCCGGTATCTCCAGGAGGCCTACCCCGCGAAGCCTGGACAACCCGACCGCGTGCGAGGCTACCGCGGGGGGTACCTCCCCTCGGTTCGCCGGGAGATCGAAAACGGCGTGCGGAGCGGCGAGACGCTCGGCGTCGTCTCCACGAACGCGCTGGAGCTCGGGATCGACATCGGGACCTTGGAGGTCGCGATCCTCGCCGGGTATCCCGGCACGATCGCGAGCACGCTTCAGCAAGCCGGCCGCGCGGGAAGGCGCTCCGAGGACTCGATCGCGATCCTCGTCGCCCGCTCGAACCCCCTCGACCAGTACCTCGCGGAGAACCCGGACTTCCTCTTCGACCGGTCCCCGGAACGCGCCCTGGTAAACCCCGAGAACCTCATGGTCCTCGTCGCGCACCTCCAGTGCGCGGCGTTCGAGATCCCGTTCGAGGAGGGCGAGAGATTCGGCGGCCAGGACGTCGCGGAGATCCTCGCCTTCCTGGAGGAGCGCGGCACGCTCCACAAGGTCGGCGGGCGGTTCCACTGGATGAAGGACGCCTTTCCCGCCCAGGAGGTGAACCTGCGCACGTCCCCTGCCGGAAACTTCGTCGTGGTGGATGCCCAGGGCGAGACGCGCGTGCTCGGCGAGGTGGACCACTTCGCCGCTCATGTCACGCTCTACGAGGGAGCGATCCACCTCGTCGAGGGGGACGCCTACCAGGTGGAGCGACTCGACTGGGAGGGCAAGAAGGCGTTCGTCCGGCGGACCGACTGCGACTACTACACCGACGCCATCTCCTACACCCACGTCAAGGTCCTCGACTCCATGGAGCGGCGGAGCTCGGGACCGGTCGTCCTGGAGGAGGGCGAGGTCGAGATCACGGAGAGGGCGATCGGCTTCAAGAAGATCCGCCACCACACCATGGAAAACGTCGGCTACGGCGAGATCCGCCTCCCGGAGAACCAGATGGCGACGATGGCCTTCTGGTTCACGATCCCGCAGGAGCTGCTGGACAAGATCGTCGTGCCCGGGGAAGGGAAAGCATCCTCCGCCCCTCTCACCCGTTTCGACGCCGTGGACGGGCTCCTCGGGATCCTCTACGCCATGCACCACGCCGCGGCGTTCCTCTCGATGTGCGACCCCCGCGACCTCGGCCGCGCGATCGGCGACCGTACGAGCGAGTGGTTCGTCCACGCCGACGGCCACAGGCGGGGGATCTACGCCGGCACCTTCCCGCCGGGAGCGTCCGGGGCCGCGATGAGGGATCTCCGGGATCCAGCGCTCCTCCCGCGCTTCGAGCCGACTCTCTTCCTTTTCGACCGGGTCGCCGGCGGCGTCGGGCTCGCCCCCGACCTCTTCCGCCGGTACGAAGAGCTCCTGGATCGCACCGCGGGCACGGTGTCGGCCTGCCCCTGCGCGCGCGGCTGCCCTTCCTGCGTCGGCCCCATGGCGCGCGGCGGGATCGGCTCGAAGCCTGCGGCCCGCGCGATCCTGGTGGCCCTTCGAGCCGGACGATGAGCGAGCTCCGCCGGCGGCTCGAACGCTACCTCGGCCCGGCGAACCGAGCGCGACCGACCGAGGCTCGCGACGAGAAGGTCGCGCGGCTTCGCGCCGAGCTCGCCCGGCTCTTTCCGTCAGGGGGAGGGGAACTACCCCCTCCCCCTTCCTACCGCCGGCACGCCCCTTGCGCGGCAAGGGTCGTGCCAGCGGCCCCCTCCCCTGGACCCGTCTCGATCGAGGAGGTCGTCCCGGGCGCACGCGTCGAGACCGTGGCCGGTCCCGTGTTCCTGGCCCGGAGCCGGGTACGGATTGAGCCCCGTCCAGATCGAACAGTCATGGCCCCGGAGGAATGGAGGCTCCTCGGCGGCCATGCGGCGGCCGGGCCGGTCGCTTTCGAGCGGATCCTGTTCCTCGACACCGAAACCACCGGCCTCTCGGGAGGGACAGGGACGCTCGCCTTCCTCATCGGGTGGGGCTGGTTCGAGACCGAGGGGGAACTCACGATCGAGCAGGCCTTCCTGGACGGGCCCCAGGACGAACCGGCGGCACTCGCGCTCCTCGCCGAGCGATCGGCCTCGTTCGACGCCCACGTCACCTTCAACGGCCGCACGTTCGATCTCCCCCTCCTTGAAACCCGCTACGCGATGGCGCGCCGGAGAGCCCCCTTCTCGGGCCACCTCGGGCTCGATCTTCTTCCCGCCTCGCGCCGCCTGTGGGGCGCCTTCTTCGAGGAGTTCCGACTCGGCGCTCTCGAGGAAGGCGTCCTCGGACGCGGCCGCGACGCGGACGTCCCCGGAAGCGAGATCCCCGGGATCTATTTCCGCTACCTGCGGGACCGGGACGCGCGCCCGCTCTCGCCGGTTTTCGAGCACAACGCCCGCGATATCGCCTCGATGGCCGCGCTCCTCGACACGGCGCTCGACACGCTCGCCGGCCAGGGGCCGGAGCGGCTCGTCGATCGATTCGCCCTCGGGCTCCTCTGGGAAAGGCACGGCGACTTTGCGCGAGCTCGCGAATGGTACGCCCGCGCGCTCTCCCAGGGGGCACCCGGGGACCGCGCCGCGCGGGCCGCGGCCAGGCTCTCGCTTCTCCACAAGCGCCGCGAAGAATGGGGCCGAGCGATCGACCTGTGGGAGGACCTCTTCGAGCTCCCCGAATGGCGCGCGTTCGCGGGCGAGGAAATCGCGAAGTTCCTCGAGCACCGGGAGGGGAGCTTCGCGCGGGCGGTCGAACGCGTGGACGCCGTCCTCGCCTCGCTCGGGACGCGCGACGCAGCGACCCGCGAGGACTTCCTCCACCGCCGCGAGCGGCTGCTTCGAAGAATCTCCCACGACCGGATCATATAATGCTCCCCGACTCACTGGGGATGGACGAAGGCTCCGCATGACCGACGAAGACCGATTCCTGCTCGACCGCGCCGTGGCGGAGGGGACCCTCACCCGGGAGAAGGCCGACGACTGCGAGACTCTCTCCGCCGTGGGCGAGGGGAAGAAGCCCGTGCGGGACATTCTCCTGGAGAAGAAGTACCTCGACGAGAAGCAGGTCGAGCGGCTCCGGAAGCTCTTCCGGATACTCGCCCAGGAGAAGGAGGACCGCGCCCTCGGCAAACTCCTGGTGGACAAAGGGAGAATCGCTTCGGCCGACATCGATGCGTGTCTCGCCCAGCAGCGGCAGGAGAAGAAGGAGGGGAAGTTCATTCCCCTCGCCAAGTTCCTCGTCGCCCGCCGGCTCGCCACCAAGGAGGAGATCGCGCAGTTCGAGTTCTCGCCCCAGTTCCACACCTACGTGGAGCAGGAAAAGCTCTCCTGGAGGTCCCCCGAGAGGAAGCCTCAGGCCGAAGAGGCCATGGCCTCGGAACGGCTCGGAGGCTACGAGCTTCGCGGCCGGATCGCGGCGGGCGGCATGGGGGTGATCTACCGCGCCTGGCAGGTGGGCCTCGAGCGCGAGGTCGCTCTCAAGGTCCTTTCCTCGGAGCTCCAGGGGAAACCCGACTTCGTGGAGAAGTTTCTGCGAGAGGCGAAGATGGCGGCGAAGCTCAACCATCCGAACCTCGTCCAGATCTACGACGTCGGACAGGAGGGCCCCCGGGTCTTCTACTCGATGGAGCTCGTCGAGGGGACCAACCTCCACGAGCTCCTGACCAAGGAGACCCGACTGCCCCAGGAGCGTTCGATCGACTTCCTCCTCCAGATCGCCAAGGGGCTCGTCACGATCCACGCCCACGGGATCATCCACCGCGACATCAAGCCCGACAACGTCATCATCCGGAAGGACGGGATCGCGAAGCTCGTGGACCTCGGGCTCGCCAAGGAGCGCGGCCGGGCCAAGACCGAGACCTCGATGGGGAACCCCTACTATATCGCGCCCGAGCTCATCTCCAGCCCCGACCAGGTCGATGTCCGGGCGGACATCTACTCGCTCGGCGCGACGTTCTACCGCATGCTCACCGGCCGGCGACCCGTGGACGGGAAGACCACCGACGAGATCCTCGAGAACCTGCTCCACGGCGAACCCACGCCCATCCAGGACATCGATCACACCCTCTCGGAGGACGTCGCGAAGATCTGCAAGCGAATGATGGCCAAGGACCCCGCCAAGCGCTACATGGCGATGGAGATGGTCGTGGGCGCGCTGGACAAGCTCCTCTTCTTCGGGTAGCCGTCAGAACTCGCGCCCGCGGTCGAAGGCGAGGACCTCGTCCACCGGGAGTCGAGGCTTTCTGGGCCAGTTCCCCGGCGCGGGATGCCCCACGGGGAGGAGCATGACCGGCACGTAGCGGTCGGAGATGCCGAGCTCGCGTTTCACCCCCTCCGGGTCGAAGCCGATCATCGGGCCGGAGACGAGCCCCTTCGCCTCGGCCGCGACCATGAGGGTCATCGCCGCGAGGGACGCCGACCGGATCGCCTCGTCGCGCGCGAGTTCTGCGTTCGCGTACATGCCGTTCGCCATGCCGACCCAGGAGTCGGCCGTCTTGGCATCGAGGATCCCGGCCTGGACCGAGCGCGCGAGGATGCCGGGGAGCTTCTCGTGCCCGCGGAGGTCGCCCAGCACCACGAAGGTCACCGCGGCGTCGGCGACCTTCTGCTGGCCGTAGGCGACGGCCTTCAGGCGCTCCTTGTCGGCCGCGCGCGTCACGGCGACGAATCGCGCGTGCTGGATGTTGAACGACGACGGCGCCTGGGTCGCGAACTCGACGAGCTCGCGGATCTCCGCCTGGGAGAGCGGACGGTTCCTGTCGAACTTGTTCGCAGAGATTCGCTTCCTGATGAGATCGAGCGTGGACGACATGGTCTTTCCTCCGGGGACTCGGGGACCCGTATCCGGGCGGCTTCTTCGATCTTCCCAGGGCGATGACGCCGGGGCAACCGGCGGGAACTCGCGTACCGGTGGATCTTCAGCGACCACCCGGCAGGGCGACCTCCAGGCGGTTGTTGGTCTCGTCCCTCTCGGGGAAGACGCCGTGCGGGAAGGCGTCGGACGGCGGGTCCACAACGACCTCGACCTGGCGTGGGAGCTCGATGGGGAGCTCGACCTCCACGGCGACGCGAGTTCCCCCGGGGACGACGCCGACGGAGACGGTCCTCTCGACCCGCTCGTCTCCCTCGCCCTGGACGACGACCAGGGCGCTCGCGCTGGGCTCGGCCCAGGAGTGGCTCCCGAGGTTCGCGAACTGGATGCGGAGGGCGAGAGCGTGAGGCGCGCCGGGAAGGTCGCGCACCTCGCTCTTCGTGACGGCAACGGGGGCGAGGTCCACGTCGGGTTCGCCGCGGGTGATCTCGATCGCGAGGACCTCGGATTTCGTCTCGCCGCGGCTCGCCGAGACGCGAGCGCGGAAGTAATAGGTATCGAGGGCCACGGCGCAAGGCACGTGAAGGGCGAGGCGCAGGGTCTCGAAGTCGCGCCCCTCCATCGTGAACTCCTTCGGGGAGAGGTTTTCCACCCGGAACAGGCTGCCATGGACAGGGTAGTAGTCGAAGCCGGGCCGGTCGCCCCGGCGAACGCGGTTCGCCTCGAAGGCGTCGAGGACGAGGACCCCCTCCCCGAGCGGTTCGCCTCGAAGGGTCGTGACCTTGACCTCGAGGGGGACGAGGAGGTCCCCCGGACCCTCGCCGGGGACGGCGACGCGGTTCCCTCCGGCGACGGAGACCTCGACCGCGAGGGGAAGGTCGGCCCGAACAGGAAGGGCGAGGAGCAGGATGAGGGCCGGGAGCCAGACGAGAAGAGATGGGGTTCGCATGCAAGAAGGCTACGCGAGCGGGCGCGGTCCCGGCAAGCCGGTCCCGATAGGCGGAGTGTAGAATCCCCAGGCGTGGAGCGAGCTCGGAACGGTCGATCGTGGCGGTTGGTGGCTCTGGCGGGCCTCGCGACCGCGGCGCTCCTCTTCCTGTCGTTTCCGCCGGTCGCGATGGGCGCGCTCGCCTGGGTCGCGTTCGTCCCGTTCCTCCTCGCCCTCGACCGCTTCACGGACCGCAAGGACTTCCTCTTCGGTCTGGGAGTGGGGATGGTCGCCTACGGCGCGCTCCTCCACTGGTTCTTCGACATCTTCGGGTTGCCGGCCATCGTCCTCGTGGCGATCCTCGCCGCGTTCCTGGGTTTCTTCGCAACGTTCCACGGCGTCCTCTTCGCGCGCACGAGGCCGCTCGCCGCGCTCTTCCTCGCCCCGGCCCTCTGGGTCGGAACCGAGTTTTTCCGGAGCGAGTGCTGGTTCCTGGAGTTCGCCTGGCTCGGCCTGGGGTACAGCCAGTCGGAGAACCCGGCCGTCCTCCAGTGGGCGAGCCTCGTGGGCGTCTACGGGATCGCGTATGCGGTTTTCTGGACGAACTACCTCGCGTACCTCCTCCTGTCCGGGCGCGTGTCGATCCGCGTCCGGTCGACCTGGCTCGTCGTGGGACCGGCCATGGCGCTTCTCGCGGCGGGAGAGATCTGGGGCTGGGTTCGCGCGGGAGAGGAGACGCCGGCGGACGTCCCGGTCCTCCTGGTGCAAGGGGAAGGCTCCCCGTCCGCGCTCTTCGACGAGACCGCCAAGGGGCTCGCAGAATGCGATCCCTGGCTCGTCGCCTGGCCGGAATACTCCTTCGGGATCTCCGAGGGGAATCCGACCGAGAAGCCATACCACGCCCCGCGACTCGAAGGGGTCGCGCGCGCGAAGGGTTCGTACTTCGTCTTCGGATGCTGCCGGCCGGCGCGCGGCGAGCCCTTCGACCCGGGATGGACGCCCGGCTTCTGCTACCCCCGGACCGACTTCGAGAACACGGCCGTTCTCCTCGACCGCGGAGGGAAGGAGATCGGCTCCTACACAAAGCACCGCCCGATCCAGCTCTTCCAGGACGGCCGGCCCGGCGTCGGGTTTCCCACCTTCGTGACCGAGCGCGGCCGCATCGGGATTCTCATCTGCTACGACATGGACTTCCCGCGCTTTCCCCGCCGGATCGTCCGGGAGGGGGCGGGGCTTCTCGTCGTCCCGACCATGGACGCCCGGCACTGGGGACGATTCGCGCGGACCCAGCACGCGGCGATGGCCCCGCTGCGGGCCGTCGAGACCGACCGCTTCCTCGCGCGTCCCGCGACGAGCGGAAGGACCCTTGTCCTGGACCCGAGGGGGCGCGTGGTCGATTCGCTCGACGGACCCGAGCCAGGGTGGCTCGCCTCGCAGGTCGGCTTCCGCGAGACCGAGACCTTCTACGTCCGCTACGGCTGGCTCTTCGCGCACCTCGCCTGGCTCGCCGTGGTCCTCCACGCCGCCGCGCGGGCTCTTCGCTGGCGGTAGACGAAGTCGATCCTCTGGATCGGCCGTAGTCATGCAGCAGGGCAGGCAGGAAGCCCTGTCGGATGCTCGGCACGCTATTCGGAGGCTCGACACGCTACTCGAGCGGGATGGAATCCTCTCCCGTCGAGGTCACATCGACCACCCGCTCCCCGTCCACGAGGACCTGATAGGTCGCGCCTGCTGGCGCGCGGACGATCGCCCGGCCGTCCCGGATCTCGACAGGGAAGGGCGCGAGAACCCGATGTCCGTCGCCCGTCACGACGGCGAGAGAGTCGAGTTCTCCCGCGAGCACGAGGCGTAGCGACGCGAGCGCGCACGGGTTGATCGAAGGGCCCAGGCGCGCTTGCGAGGCAAGATCGAAGACGTCGGGGAGGCACCCGGCGAGGGGCCCGTCGGGGTACTGCATCTGCTCGGCCGCGAGGAGGATTCCCTCGGCGAGCTTCTTCCAGTCGAGCGCATCGTCGTGCGGGACGAGCTGGACGAGAGAGTAGGCGTAGACCGTCCCGCACCACTGGACCGGGAGACCGATCCAGTTCGGGGCGTTCCAGTTCGTCGCGCCGAAGACAGGGACGGTCGCGTAGGCCATCGTGGGATGGCGGCTCCACTGGTAGACGAACGGGAGGCCCGAAAGCGCCCACCGGCGGGCGAGGTCGAGGTACTCTTCACGCCCCGCGAGCTCGAAACCGCGAACGTAGGCCCATACGAGGTAGGCCGAGGCGAGGATGTCGGGCGTGTGGAGCGAGAGCTCCCAGGTCTGCGCGCCTCGGGGCGTCCGGAACCTTCTCATGTACTCGAGGGTGCGGAGTCCTCCTTCGAGCGACCGCGGGTCGCCCGTCGCGCGGGCGTG
>JACQVV010000648.1 GCA_016209595.1 Planctomycetota bacterium | reverse complement strand
GGGCCGAAGTAGAGGAGCCCCGCGATCGGAAGCGGGAGCACGAAAGCCAGCGCCGACTTCCATCCGGCGCGCGTCGCGAGCGCCCAGAGGAAGAGGATCGGCCCGTAGAACGCGAACGTGAGTTTCGACGCGGCGGCGAGCCCCGTGAAGACGCCGGCGACGAGCCAGTGCCACGCGCCTGGTTTCTCGGGACCCAGAACGGCGAGGAGCGCCACGGAGAGGAAGAAGAGCGGAATCTCCGCGTGGCCCGGCGCGAGGTAGGCGAGGTAGGTCGGCATCGTGACCCAGGCGAGGCCGGCGAGGACGGCCCGCCCGTAGCCCAGCCTCCGATACGCCAGAAGGAAGAAAAGCGCGACCGCGGCGGCCATCACTCCGGCCCCGAAGAAGTGGGCGCGCCGGTTCGCGCGCTCGAGATCGTCGCCCGCGCGCCGGTAGAACTCGCCGAAGATCCAGATGGAGAGGCGGTTCCCGATCGGACGGTCGATCTCCTCGATCCGGCGGAGCGTCCCGGTCGACAGGACGACGCCCTTGTCGTCCTCCATCATGAGGGTCCCGGCGAGCGCGTCGTTCCTGGCGGCGACGAGGAGGCTCGGGCGCCCGACGAAGATCGGTTTCTTCCAGAGCGGCACCTGCGCCGCTCCGGCCACGAGCCCGGCGAGGAAGAGCGCTGTCGCCCCGACGAGGATGGGGCTCGCGCGGTCGGGTCTCGCTGGGGCGGCGGGCATGGGCGACAGGATACGGGGGGCGCGCGCGCCCTGCAATCGCCAGTCCGATCGTGAGCGTGAGCGGGAAGAGTTTCGGTAGTTTCTAGCGGGGCCCCGCCCCCGCCCTACGAAGTTTGCTCCGTGGCCGTGCGCGGAACGCCGGCAGCGGGAGCGTGAATCACTTCCCGTATCTCCCGGCGTACTCTCGCAACTCCGCGGCGTTGGGGTCGTCCGGCGCGAGTTTGAGGTAGAGCGTGAAATCGCGGGCGGCCTCGCGGTGGCGACCGAGGGCGCGAAGCGCCCAGCCCCGCGCCCGGCGGGCGGGCGCGTAGCCGGGGTTGCGTTCGAGCGCGAGGTCGAGGTCGGCAAGGGCCCCGGCCATGTCGAGCTTCGCCTGTTTCGCGACGGCCCGGGAGAAGTAGAGGTCCGCCAACGCACCTTGTCCGGGGTCGCGCAAGCGCAAGAGATCGATCCCGACCGTGAAGTCCTCGATCGCTCCGTCCATCTCTCCCGCTTCGGCCCGCGCGGCGCCCCGGATGTGCCGGAAGTGGGCGTTCCCCGGCTCGATCTCGACGGCCCGGTCGTAGTCGGCGAGCGCTCCCGCGACGTCCCCCTTCGCCAGGAGGGCGTCTCCCCGGTTGAGGCGCGCGACCCCGTGGCGCGGGAAGAGCGCGAGGACCCGGTCGCAGTCGGCGATGGCCCGGTCGAAATCGCCGAGCGCGTGGCGCTCCCGGCCCCGGTTCAGAATCGCCTCCACGAGTCCTGGTACGAGCTCGATCGCCCGGTCGTACTCGGCGAGTGCCCCCGCGTGGTCCCCGAGAGCGGCAAGGACCACCCCGCGGTTCGCGTGAGCTCGCGCGTCCTCGGGGGCGGCCCGGACCGCCGCGTCGCAGTCCGCGAGGGCGCCTGCCTCGTCGCCGAGGTCGAGCTTGGCGATTCCCCTGCAGTAGAACGCGGTCGCGGACCGGGGGTCGAGCTCGACCGAGCGGTCAAGATCCTCGATCGCCCCCGCCGGGTCGCCCAGCCGGCGGCGGGCCTCGCCGCGGTTCGCGTGCGCCATCGAGAGACCCGGGTCGATCGCGAGGGCGAGGTCGCAGTCGGCAATCGCGCCGGCGAAGTCGTCCAGACACACCCTGGCCGCGGCGCGGTTGGCGAGCAACCGCGCGTTCCGCGGTCTCCGTGCGAGCGCCACCGAGAAGTCTTCCAGGGCGCCGGCGTACTCTCCCCGGCGCATCCGCAGCATGGCCCTGGTCTCGCGCGAGTCCGGGTGGTCCGGCCACACGGCGAGCGCGAGATCGACCTCCTTCCCGGCGCCCGCGAGGTCCCTTCGGGCGAGGAGAAGGTTTCCTCGTGCAGCGTTGCACTCGAGGAGGCGCGAGAGCGCGTTGAGCGCCTCGGCCACCCGAACGATCGTCTCCGCCAAACGCCCCTCGCAGGCACGAACCGAGGCGAGCTCCAGGTAGAATTCGACGACGAGGCCCTCGTAGGCCGCGGCCTCCGCGTAGCCCGCGAGAGCGCGATCGCTCTCGCCGATCCGGACGAGGAGATTCGCCCGGTTGAAGTGGGCCGTGGAGTTCTGCGGCTCTAGCTCGATCACCCGGTCGAGGTCGGCGATCGCCTCCGCGTATCGTTTCTGGTCGGAGAGGAAGAGGGCTCGCCGGACGAGGCGGTCCACCGGGAGCACGTCGCGGCCCGAGACGCCGATCGGGACGCGGAGGATCACGGGTTGCACGCGCTCCCAGTCGCCCGACGTCCGGCCCAGACGGAACTGGATCGCTTCAAGAGACTCCACGGCCTCGGGCAGGCGCGTCTGACAGAGCGCGGTCGCGCACTCGATGAGGAGCTCCGGGTCGCGCAGATTCCCGGCGATCCGGGCGAGGACCGGGAGGGCCTCTGGAAGCCCCAGACGGCCCAGAACGCGGCAGGCGAACGTGACAAGGTCCCTCTCGCCGGAACCGAGCGCAGGGTCCTGGGGACGCGAGGCGAGCCATCCCGCAACCTCGGCGTCGAGGATGTCCGCGGTCTGCCGGTCCTGAAAGGCGAGGACCTCCAGGACGTAGTCGTCGAGAAGCCAGTCGCGCTCCCGGTCCGAGCGACCGAGACCTTTCCGGATGTCGGAGATCGCGTAGAGGATCTCATCGCGGCGCTGGAGCTTCTGCAGGTCCCGCTTCCGCGAGACGGAGGCGATCCGATCACCGGCCACCTTGTCGTCCACGCCGAGGTCGGCCATCTGGCCGAAGGCGTGGGCGGCGAGCGTCCACTCGCCGCGCTCGAGCGCGACGGTGCCGAGCGCGTCCGCCGCCTCGAAGCAGCGTTCGGCCGCGCGAGTCGATCCAGGCTCTTTCGCGCGCCAGGCGTTCGCGGTCTCCAGCGCCGCGAGCGAGAGAGCCAGGCGCTTCTCTTCCGCGACCCGGGCGCCCTCGGGGTCTGCCTCCCCGCGAGTCGCCGGTTCGACCGAGCTCCACGCCGCCCACGCTTCGTCCGCCCGGTCTCGCACCTCCCGCCTCGCCTGCCGCTCGAACCACCCCCAGAGCAGCGCGGACGCGAAGAGGACCGCCGCCGCCGCGGCGGTCGCGGCCTTGTGGCGTTTCGCCCACATCCAGGCCGCGGCCAGCGGGCCGTAACGCGCCGCCTGGAGCATCCGCCCGTCGAGGTAGGCCTCGATTTCCGCTCCGAGCTCCTTCGCCGAGGCATACCGCTGTGCCGGATCGCGCTCCAGAGCCTTGAGCGCCGCCGCCTCGAGGTCCCGCGGGACGGTCCTTTCCGGCGCTCGCTCCCTCGGAGGCTGGACGGGGCGGCCGAGGATCTCCGGCAGGATCTCCATCATCCCGCGCGCGTCGGGATGCCAGTGGGGCGGCGTGCCCGCCAGGATCTCGTAGAGGATGCCTCCCAGCGCGTAGACGTCGGTCCGCTCGTCCACCTCCCCCCCGGAAGCCTGTTCGGGCGCCATATACGCCGGCGTCCCCATGAGCGCCTGCGACGCGGTCTGGTCGAGGCGCTTCTCGGCGCGATCGGTGGTAACCGCCCCGCCCGTGGCCTCTTCTTCTTTTCCTTTTTCCTGACCACTGACCACTGACCACTGACCACTGACCTTCGCCAGGCCCCAGTCCATGACGAGCACTTCCCCGAACTCGCCCACCATGACGTTCGCGGGCTTGAGGTCCCGGTGGACGACGCCTCGGCTGGCGGCGAACGCGACCGCATCGCAGACCTTGACGAAGACGCGCAGGAGTTCGGGGAGCGGGCGGTTTTCTTCCCGGATCACCGTCTCCAGCGTCCGGCCCCGGACCCGCTTCATGGTGAAGTAGAGGTGGCCGTCCGCGCCGGCCGCGAGCTCGTAGACCGGGACGATGTTCGGGTGGTCGAGCTGCGCCGTGATCTGGGCTTCCTCGACGAAGCGCGAGGCCGAGTCCGCGCTCGCGAGCTCTCGCTCCGCCAGCCGCTTCATCGCCACCCCCCGGCGGAGATCGGGGTCGTAGGCGAGGACGACCTCGCCCATCCCTCCCCGGCCGAGCTCCTCGCGAAGCTCGTATCGGGCAGCCCGCGCCTCCTGCCATGGACGCGCGCGGGCGGCCCCCCCGGCGGGCGCGGCATGGACGAGGAGCGTCTCTCCCACCTCGACCCGGTCCGAAACCTGCGTCGAGGGAACCTGGGTTCCTCGATTCGTGTCGAATGCCCTCGCGGAGCGTGGATCCGTCATCGCTTGGCCCTCCGGCGGGCAGTATACGGCGCCCCCGGGGGAGCCAAGTCGCCCGGCGCGACCGAACCGCTACGCGATCGAGGGGTCCCCGGTCAAGGAGTCCAGTTGTTGCAGACCCACTTGAACTTGGCCTCGAGGTCTTTCTTGATGGCCTGCCGCTTCTTCGGATCGTCCTCGAGGATGCTGCCGACGGCGATGTTCTCGGCGGGCGCGCCGAGGGCTTGCGCGGCCAGCCGGAAGCACTCGGCCTTGGGATGGTTGTCGAAGTGCCCGGCGAGGCGGTCGGTCTCGCCCAGGAAGACGGGGCTGTTGTTGAAGGAGAACCCTCCCTTCTCCTCCGCCTTGCAGACCGTCACGACGTAGACCGCTCCCCTCTCCTCGAACTTGCGGTCGATCGGGAAGACGACCAGGTTGTAGGACTTCCCGGACGTCCCGACGATGGTCAGCGCGTGTTTCTCGATCATGATGGGGCCTCGTGGTTCGACGCGGTGGACCGGGGATGCTACGCCGGGAGCGGTCGGGTCGCAAGGCTGGAGCGCGCATGCAGGCTCCCCCCCATGCGCCTCCGCTTGTCCCGGGATCGCTTGACGAGCCGGACTTCCGCCCCTCTAATGTGTGAGGATGTTCCGGCGGGCCTGGGTCTTCCTGCTGCTCGTGGCGAATCTCGCCGCGCTCTTCCTCTATTTGTACGACCGGTTTCCGCGGGCGCACGAGTGGGTCGGGCGCTCCCCCGCCGTCGCCCGCGAGGTGGACCGCGCTCTCGCCTGGATGCGCGAGCGCCGGCTCCATTCGATCTACGCGATCCCGGCGGCGGTGGCGGTGGTCTACCTCTCGATCGGGCTCTCCTGGCTCGCGGGGCGGGGAAAGAAAAGGAAGAAGAAGGAAAGACCTCGCCCCGCGCGGAGGAGCTGGGCGAGCCGGCTCCCGCTCCTCGTCGTGTTCTCCCTCGTGGCCGCGGCGGCTGGGCTCTATCTCTACATCGTCCTCTATCCCGAGGACCTCGTCCCGTTCGGGGACAAGGTGATCCGGCGCGGCTCGCGCGTCGAGTTCCTGGAGTTCAGCGGGCACGTGCTCCTCCTCGTCCTTTCGGCGCACATCCTGCTCCTCCTCACGGTCGCGCTCTTCTTCCGCGGGGGCCGGAAGCCGGCCGCGCCGCAGGCCGCGAAGGCGTGAGCGAAGGCCCGCGGCCGGAGAGCGCGCCTGGCCGATTGCTCGTCCGAACGGGGAGAGCCCTGGTCTCGGCCGCGCTTCGCGCGGCCCTGGGGCTCCTCCTCGGCGCGTTCGCCGGCGGCGGGATCTACGCGCTCGCTCTCGCCGCGGGCATCTTCGATACCCAGGCATCATGGTGGAGCTGGGCCCGGTGGCTCCTGCCCCTCTACTACGCTCTTCTCTTCGCCCTGGCCGGAGGGGTCGCGGGGCTCTCGACGGGTCTCGCGCGCGAACTCCAGAAGGCGATTCGCGAGAGCGACGCGATCGAGCGCGCCTACCGGAAAGTGCGATCGAGCGGGCCCATCGACTGGCTTGTGGCGCGAGTCGCTCGCAGGGTCGAGCGGCTCCTCGCACGAGAGATAGCGGGAAGCCTCGGGGCCGGGGCGGCCCAGGCGACACAGGCGAACCGGCGGGAACTCGGCGCGGTCGAGAGGTTCGGGATCGAGGTTCTGAACAAGCACGCGCTGGGGATGGTGGCGGCACAGGCCCGCGTCTACGTCGTGGGGGCAGCGGCCATCGCCCTCCTGCTCGCGCTCGTTCCCTACGCGCTCCAGGAGATCCTCGGATGACGCCTCACCGGCCTTCCCGAAACGCCCGACTCGCCGCCACGAGCTCGCGGTAGTTCGCCACCTCCTCCTCCACGCGCGCCTCCTCCCAGCCCAGTAGCCGGGCCATCCGCTCGGCGACGGGTCGGGCGAGGCCGAGGGCCTGGTCGGGCGCCTTGTGGAAGAGCGAGGTTCTGCGGACGAGGAAGTCCTCCAGCCTGAGCGCCATCTCCTCCTCCACGGCGAAATCGAGCCCCGCCCACAGGTTCGGCCGGTCCGGATGGATGCGCGTCGCGAGCAACGGGTCCTTGCCCGCGAGAGAGGCAATCTCGAACGCTCGGGCCCCGTATGTTCGCAGGAGATGTTTGACCACGTCCGGAGGGATCTTGTGCTCCGCGAGGAGCGCCTTCTCCTCGGTGGAACCGTCCACGTTTTCCCAGGTCCAGCCGGGCGCACCGGGGAGCGGCTCTTCGGCGGAGCGGCAGGCGGGATGGAGGGCCGTTCCTGGCGGGAGCTCGCGAAGCGCGCGGTCCACCACCTCTGCCGCCATCCGGCGATAGGTCGTGAGCTTCCCGCCCGCGATCGCGAGGAGCCCCTCGGCCGGCTCGAGGATTCTGTGCTCGCGGCTGAGCTCGCTCTCCGGGACTCCTTCCTGCCGGAGGAGGGGCCGGAGGCCCGCGTAGGTGCTCGCGACGTCGAAAGGTCCCAAATCCGCGCCGGGGATGCAGGCGTTGGCCGTGGCGAGGAGGTACTCGACGTCCGCCGCGTCGGCGGCGACACGATCCGGATCACCGTCGTAGTCGGTGTCCGTGGTCCCCACGATCGTGAAGCCCCCCCACGGGAGCAGGAAGATCACGCGGCGGTCGGCCACGGCGCTCCCGACCACGGCGTGCGAGACGGGGAGCCGCGACGAGGGCACGACGAGGTGGACTCCCTTGGTGGGGCGCAGGAACCGCGACTGGGACCCCGTCGCGAGAGGAAGCTGGCAGTCGAGCCACGGCCCGGCGGCCACCACCACGACCCTCGCCCGGACCTCGAACTCGGCCCCCCCGAGCCGGTCCCGGGCGGCAAGCCCGGCCACGCGACCGCCCTCCCGGAGGAAGCCCGTGGCCTCGCACCAGGTCGCGATGCTCGCGCCCGCGCGCCCGGCGGCGATCGCGTTCTCCAGGGTGAGTCTCGCGTCGTTCGTCGCGCAGTCGTAGTAGAGCACCCCCCCCGCGAGGCCATCTGAGGCGAGACGCGGCTCCAGCTCTCGAACACGGACGGCGGAAAGCGTCTTGTGGAGCCTGTAACTCCTGAAGAAGGAGAGCCCGTCGTAGATCCACATGCCGGCCGAAACCGTCCAGAGCCCCCGGCGGCTCCCCTCGTAGACAGGGAAGAGGAAGGGGAGCGGACGGGCGAGGTGAGGGGCGATGCGGCACAGGACCGTGCGCTCCTCCAGGGCTTCGAACACGAGCCCGAGGCGCCCCTGCTCCAGGTAGCGGAGCCCGCCGTGGATGAGGCGACTGGAGCGGCTGCTCGTCCCCGAGGCGATGTCGCCCTTCTCCACGAGGGCGACGGAGAGCCCTCGCATCGCCGCGTCGCGCGCGATACCCGCTCCCGTGATCCCACCCCCCACGATGGCGACGTCGAAGGTCGCCTCCCGGAACGACTGGAGGGCGTACGCGCGTTCGACGTGGGAGAAGGGCATGGGGGGAACCGGCAGATTCTACCAATGGCCCGGACCGTTGCCTGTCCCCGGTCCGGCGCGCTACAATTCGCCTCCCCGCTCGCGAGAAGCGCGGCAAGAAAACTAGCAAGAAGAGGAAGAGAGATGATCGCGGGAGTCGTCTTCGTGCTGGCCGGCATCCTGATCGGCGCGGCGATCGTCATGGGAAACCGCGAGATCCAGGCCAAGATGAGCGCCTGGCAGAGCCTTGCCGTGCGGACCGGCCTCTCCTACCGGCCGGGCGACGTCGGTCTCTCCCCCTCGCTCGAAGGGGAGTACGAGGACCGACCCGTTTCGGTTGGCCTGGTGGTGCTCTCGACCGGCAAGGGAGAGCGCACGCACACCCGGGTCTCGGCCCTCGTCAAGAACGCGAAGGCCCTCTCGCTCTGTGTCGCGCGGAAGGGAGGGCCGGGGGACGCGAAGACCTGCGCCGGGCGCCTGGGCCTCGCGGCCGTGACGACCGGCGACCCCGATCTCGACCTCCGCTTCGAAATCCACGCCTCGGACGGGGCCGCGGCCAAGCGCGTCCTGTCGGAGAAGATCCGGAAGAAGCTCCTCTGGGAGGACCGGATCCGCCTCGCCGTGGACGGGCACAGGGCGACCCTCGACGTGCGCGACGCCGTGAACGACGAGGAGCGGCTCCGGCTTCTCCTCGACCTCGCCGGCCTCGTCGCGGGGGCGGTCGAGACGGAGTAAGCGCCTGCCGCGAAATATCGAGATCAAGGCCCGAGTCCCCGACCTCGCGGCCGCGCGGGGCGTCGCGCTGCGCCTCGGCGCGCGGAGCGAGGGAGTCGAGGACCAGGTCGACCGCTACTACGCGGTGAGCACCGAGGGCGGGGAACGACTGAAGCTCCGTTCGTCCTCGCGCGCACCCACCGTGCTCATCCGCTACCGCCGCCCGGAGAGGGAGGGCGGCGTGCGGCCGAGCGACTACGAGGTGACGCCGGTGGGCGAGGGCTCTCTCCCCGAGACTCTCTCGGCTCTGGGAGCGCCCGTGGTGACCGTGACCAAACGGCGCGATCTCTACCTTCTCGAGAACGTACGGATTCATCTCGACAAGGTCGAAGGGCTCGGCGCCTTCCTGGAGTTCGAGGCGGTGGTCGGGCCCCGGCACCCGGAGGACCATTGCCGGCGACGCGTGGAGGAGCTCCTCCGCGAATTCGGCATTCTGGAGGCCGACCTCGTCAGCGCGTCGTACTCCGACCTCCTCCTCGCGGCGTGCGAGCGGCCCCGGATCCTCGTGACCGGGCCGCCGGGCGCCGGAAAGACCACTCTCGTCCGCCGCATCGTGGAGGACCTCCCGCCTGGGCGCGCTTCCGGCTTCTACACCGAGGAGGTCCGCGGGCCGCGCGGCCGGACCGGCTTCCGCGTCAAGGCGCTCTCCGGCGAAGAGGGGGACCTCGCTCGCCTCGACTCCGGGAACGGCCCGCGCGTCGGCCGCTACGTGGTGGACCTCGAGTCGTTCGAGCGCGTGGCCCTCCCCACCCTCGCGCCTCGCGAGGGCGCTCACCTGTACGTGATCGACGAGATCGGGAAGATGGAGCTCCACTCGGCGGCTTTCGTCTCCGCCGCCCTGCGGATCCTCGACTCGCCCGCGCGGCTCCTCGCAACCGTCGCCCAGCAAGGCGGGGGGCTCATCGAGTCCGTCAAGCGCCGGTCCGAGGCGAGGCTCTTCGCGCTCACGAAGGACAACCGCGACTCCCTGGCGGCCACGATCGCCGGGCTTCTGGAGGGAGCTCAGGCTGCTGGAAAGTAAGAGCCGACGCGAGACTCCCCTTGCCTGGTTCTCCGCCGTGAATGTAGTCTTCCCGCGTGAACGAGAGATCCCTCCGCGCGATCGCACGGAAATACCGGCTGGACGCCGTGGTGCTCTTCGGTTCGCGCGCGCGGGGCGATGCGAAACCGGGGAGCGACTTCGACGTGTGCGTCTCTGCCCCTCGCCTCCGGGGGAACGAAGCCGAGCTCGCAGGAGACTTGATCGAGACGCTCGGCGAGGACGTGGACCTCTGCCTCCTCGAGCGCATCGGCCCGTCGCTTTTGCTGTCCGTGGCCCTGGAAGGGAAACTCCTCTGGGGGCGCCGCGACCGTTTCGACCGGATGAGGCTCTCCGCGCTCCGGCAGTGGCAGGACTCGCGAAAGTACGTCGAAGCCGTCAGCGCCTACCTCGACCGGAACGCGGGGTGAACCGGGCTCTTCTCGCGCAGAAGCTCGCTCAGATCGCAACGTGCCTCGAGGAGATGGAGCCCCTCCTCGGGACCCGGCTTGCCGAGTTCCGGTCGACCCCCGGCCACTTCCGGCTCGCCGAACGCGATGTCCAGCTCACCGTAGACTCGGCCGTGGACGTGAACAACCACCTCATCCTCGAGGCCGGCCGGCAGCCGCCGGAGACGTACTTCGACACTTTCCTCGCGCTCGCTCAACTGGGTGCGCTTTCTCAGGCCCTCGCGAGGAAACTCGCCCGGACCACCGGCCTTCGCAACCGCATCGTTCACGAGTACGAGACCGTGGACCTCGGCGTTCTCCATGGAGCCCTGCGAGAGTTCGTACGCGGATACCGGCAGTACATTCGTGCGGTCCGTCGCCGCGTGGGGATCTAGCCGGCACTATTCCTTCCGCCGGGACTCGACCCACCGGGGATGGGGAGTTCCGCGGATCCGCACCGTCCGGACGACGACTCCCTCGGCCGCGAGGATCAGTCCGGGCGCGCCGGAGGGGATCCGCGCGTCCTGGGCCGCCAGGACATGTTTGTCCGCGAGCTCCAGAACGAGCCGGTCTCCGTTCCGCACGAGGCTCGCGCAACGGTCGCGGCCGGGCGGCTCGATTCCCTCCTGTACGCGCGCGTCGTACTGTCGCTTCGACCCGTCCTGGATCCGGAGCACCGCGCGCTTGCGCCCCACCTCGTAGATGCCGGCGTAGTAGTGCTCCTTCCCCGCGTAGTAGACGAGACCGATGGATCCCGCCCGCGATTCGAGCTCGATCTCGACCGTGATCCGCACGTCGAGGAACTCGGCCTTCGCCACCCAGAACCCGGCCCCCGCCAGGCGGACGCCGCCGTCCACCCGCTCGGCGCGCAGCAGGAAGACGGTCTTGAAGTCGGATAGATGCTTCTCGGTCGTGAAGTCGTAGAAGATATCGACCTCGCCTTCTGGAGTGACTCGAACCTCCTTCGCGTTGAAGAGCGACCGGAGGAAATCGACGTCTGCGGGAGGCTCGGTCGTAGGCCCCGGACCCGGTTCTCCGGCAAGTCCCGGATCCTCGCCGGTTCCCGGGTCGGGTTGTGCCTCGGGCTCGTCTTCCGGCTCCTCGGGTCCATCCGCCTTCCCGTTCCCCGCCGGATCGCGGTCCTTCTTGCCGCCCCGGGAGGCTGCGAGCGCGAGCGCGACGCCACCCGCGGCGAGGAGTGCGGCGAGCGAGAGGAGCACGGCGAGCTTGCCGCGCGGACGCGGAGCGCTCACGCCTGCGAGGATCCTGGTGTCCGGGTCGCCGGTGGCCAGCGCGCCGGCGAAGTCGAGAACGTCGGGAAAGCGGTTCCCGGGGTCTTTCGCCATCGCCCGCCGGATCGCCCCGGCGACTCCTCCGGGGCAGTCGGGGCGGATCGCCGATAGGTCCGGAGGTTCCTCGCGTATGTGCTTCTGGAGGAGCGCAAGCGGCGATTCGTCGATGAACGGGAACCTCCCCGCGATGAGGTAGAAGAGGGTCACGGCGAGCGCGTACTGGTCGCTCGCGTGGGAGGCGGGCCGGCCCACGCAGATCTCGGGGGCCATCGTGGTCGGCGTCCCGAGGAGGGTCCCGGTCACGGTGAGTCGCTCGTCCGCGACGGTGCCCTTGGCCATCCCGAAATCCGTGAGGAGCACCCGGTCCTCGACCGGGTCGAGCAGCAGGTTCCCGGGCTTGATGTCCCGGTGGAGGATGCCGCTCGCGTGGGCGGCGGCGACGCCTTTCCCTATCTCGCGCACGTACCGGATGGCTCGGTCGATCGGGAGAGGTCCTTCTTCGCGGACGAGCTTGTCGAGGTTGGTTCCCTCGACGAGCTCCATGACGAGGAAGTAGTAGCCGCCCTCGCGACCCGCGTCGAGGACCCGGACGACGTTGGGGTGGTTGAGCCGGCCCGCCAGCCGCGCCTCGCGCTCGAACCGGGCGGCGAAGGCGGGATCGCCCCTGTGGTCCGACTTCAGGATCTTGACCGCCACAGGGCGGTCGAGTCCGACGTGACGCGCCCGGTAGACGCTTCCCTGCCCTCCGGCGTCCAGTGGAGATTCGAGGCGGCACTTCCCGAGGTTCCGGGGAAAGTCGGCGCGCTCCGGGTCCCGGCGGAGCTTCTTCCCGCACGCCGGGCAGGTCTGGACGGTCGCCGGCTCCGCCTCGAACCGGCGGCCGCACCCGGGGCACGCGAAGCGTTTTGTGACCATACCGTGTGAAACCCATTGTACGTCGGGGGGGATCGCGAAAATCGTACAATGGGCCGGCGTGCTCCTCTCGCGCCGGCGGACGGAACATCCAGATGCTTCGACTCTTCCGGTGGCTCGGCTGGGACGACCCCAGGATGACCTACGGGGGCCTGGCGAAGCTCGCCGCCGGAGTTTTCCTCGTCTTCGCGGCAGCGGCGTACGCCTGGACGCGCGCCCGGCCCCCGGGGGACGTGCGGGCCCGGGTCACCGTCCTGGCAGCGACGGACGGGTTCGCGGATGCGGAACGATGGCTGGCGGAGTACCTCGAGGAGAACCCCGGGGACGGCGAGGGATGGAGGTTCCTCGTCGAGATGAGGGGACTCGCCCGCCTGCTCGTGAAGGTCGTCGGGGAGGACGAGGATTTCGCAGGGGACTTCGAAGGACATTTCACGGAGGAGGAGTTCCTTGCCTTCCTCGACCGCTCGACCGCGGTCCGGCCGGCGGTCCTCCGGGCGTGGTACGTCTGTCACCAGGACGGCCTGGAGGCGGGGCTCGCGATGCTGGCGTCCGTCGAGGCTGCCCCGCTCATCGAAGAGGCCCGGATGCGCCGCGAGGGCGGCGATGTCCGGGGCGCGCTCGACGCGTACGAGCGCGTGCTGGCCGCGGACCCCGGAAGCGACGAGGCGCGGCTCGCGATCCTGGAGCTCCTGGTCGAGGAGGGGAACTTCGTCGAGGCAAGGCGGCGTCTGGACGACCCGCGGTATCTCGGGGCGGCGAGCGACGCCGTGCTCGTGGACGTCTACGTTGCCCGGGGCAAATACCTCGCGATGATCCCGCCGCTCGTCCGCGAGGACCTCGCGGGAATGAGGCCGCTCACGCTCGTCGCGGCCCTCGTCGCGGGCGCGGCGTGGTTCCTCCTGGCCCTGCACCTGGGATGGTCCTGGAAGTGGCCCGTGCGCGCGCGCGTCCTCGCGCCGGCGGCACTCGTCCTGGGCTTCGTGAGCGCGACCGCCTGCCTCCCCGTCGTCGTGATCCAGGACGACCTTATGGGCGATATCGGCCCGCACACCTCGATCGCTTTCAACCTGCTCTACTGCCTCGCCGGGATCGGGCTCCGCGAGGAGCTCGTGAAGCTCCTCTTCGTCCTTCCCCTCGCCCCCTTCCTCGTCCGCATGAAGGACGATCTCGCCGTCCTCTCGATCGCCTCCCTCGTCGGTCTGGGCTTCGCGATCAACGAGAACGCGGGCTACTACGCGGCTTCCCTCGGCGACGCCGTCTTCGGGCGCTTCCTGACCGCGAGTTTCGCCCACATGGCGCTCACAGGCTACGCGGGGTACTGGCTCGTGCGGGCTCTCAAGAAGGGGGGAGCGGAGTGGGCTGCGTTCGGGTCCGAGGCGGCCAAGATGGTCACCCTCCACGGGGTCTACGACTTTCTCCTGATCGAGCCCCGGCTCGACGATGTTTCGTTCCTCGCGATGGCGGTCTTCATCTGGCTCTCCCAGGCCTACCTGCGCCTGGCCGCCAGCCGCTCGCCGCGCACGCGACGTCCCGTGCCGCTTACGCGGCTCTTCGTCGCCTCCCTCGCCGTCGCCGCCGGGGCGGGTTACGTGCTTGCCGCGGACGTCCTCGGAATGTGGCAGGGGCTCCGCGCCATCGCCTACGGAGTGGTCGGCGAGGCCGTGATCGCCATCATGTTCTTTCGCGAGTTCGGCGAGACAGTAGGGTCCGGGCGCTGACCGGCTACCGGCCGCCTCGTTCCTTCACCCAGTCGGGATCGAGTTCCCCCGAGAGGCGCACCGAGCGGACGACGACCTCGGTGAAACCGACGAGGACCCCGGGCGAGCCGACCGAATAGCGGGAATCCGAGAGGGCGGGGACCGCCGACCCGAGGATCTCGAACTCGATCCGGTCTCCGCGTTTCGCCAGCCGGGCCGTGGCCGCGCCTTCCCAGGGTCGCGCCGGCCGCGCGGAATGGGGGCTGCGAGTCTCGTCCACCCCGTCCGCCACGACCAGGAACGCCTCGCCGGAGAGCTTCTCCAGACGTCCCGAGTAGTGGTGCTCGGAGTCCTGGATGTAGGCCAGGCCGAGGACGCCCGGGCCAGGTCCGGGCTCGAACTCGATCTCGATCTCGACGTCGCGGAACCGGGCGGAGTGGGCCCACGCGCCGGTCCCCTCGACCTTGACGCCCTGCCCTCGGATCCAGGAGGCCTTGGAGCGCAGTCCGGCGCGAAAGTCGGAGACTTGAGTCTCTTCCGCGAAGTCGTACACGAGGTCCACGTGGTTTCCCGGGCCTTGCTCGGAGCGCGAGGCGGCGAAGTGGAGCGATGCCTCTGCCGCGGGCTCGTCGGCGCCCTCCCGGCCGGACAAGAACAGGGCGGCGGCGGCCAGGAAGAGTGCGAGCGCGGTTCCCGCCACGGCGAGTAGGACGCCGGTCCGCCTTCGGCTCGGGGACGGGGGGGGAGCCTCGACGGCGGGACGCGCGGCGGGGACGCACTCGCGGAGCGCCGCGACGAAGGCCGCGACGGATGGGAACCGCGCGGCCGCGTCCTTCGCCATCGCCTGCCGAACGGCCGCCGCGACGCCCTCCGGGCAGCCGGCCGCGACCGCGGCGAGGTCCGGCGGCTCGGCGCGCATGTGCCCCTCCAGGACCCCGAGCGTCGCCGGGGCCTCGAACGGATAGCGACCCGCGAGCGCGAAGAAGAGCGTCGCCGCGAGGGAGTACTGGTCGCTTGCCGGCGTGGCGGACAGGCCCCGGCAGACTTCGGGCGCCATCGTCGCGGGGGTCCCCACCGGTGATCCGGGGGCCGTGAGGCGGGGGTCCCCCGCTTCGCCTCTGGCCATCCCGAAGTCGGAGACGAGGGCCCTGTCGCCCGTGGCCTCGATGAGGACGTTCCCGGGCTTCACGTCCCGATGGACGATCCCGAGGGCGTGGGCGGCCGCGATCCCGTCGCCCGCCTCGCAGGCGATGCGCACCGCGCGCTCGACGGCAAGAGGTCCCCCCCCGCGGACCAGGCGGCCGAGATCCTTCCCGTCAATCAGGGCCATCGCGAGGTAGAGGACGTCGCCCTCGCGCTTCGCGTCGAAGACCCGGACGACGTTGGGATGGTCGATCCGTGCCGCGAGACGCGCCTCGCGGGCGAATCGGGCGACGAACGACGGGACGCGGGCGAGCGCGGGGTCGAGGATCTTGATCGCGGCCGGGCGGTCGAGACCGAGGTGGCGTGCCCGGTAGACCGTCCCCTGCGCGCCGGCATCGAGGGGACCCTCGAGCCGGTAGGGGCCCAGGGTCGCCCCGAAGCCCGGCGGAACCATCGCTCAATCTCCGTCGCCCGGCCGCCGTTCTCGGTCCCGGAGCCAGTCCGGATCGAGTCTGCCGCGGACCCGCATGGCGTGCAAGCGGCACGAACTCTGCGAACTTCCCGTCACGCCGACCGAGGCCGAGTCGCGCAGCTCCCGGAGGGCATGGAGGGGTTCCTGCCCCGGGACCGCGAAGTTCCACTCTCCGCCTGCCCGTTCGAACGAGAGGAGGATCCGACCGGAGGGCACGGTGGTATCGATCCGGCACAGCACGCGCCTCGATGGCGGGCCACTACTGAAGGACTCGATCTCGGCTTCCGCGGCTCCGTGGGGATAGAGGACCAGACTCCCCTTGAGGCAGCGGTGCTCTTCCTCGATCGAGTAGACCAGGCCGAAGTACCAGTCGCGGTCCTGGTGCTCGACCTCGCACTCGATCCGGACGTCCCAGAAACGGGCCTCGGTGATCCAGAGGCCCAGGCCGTCGATCTCGATCGAGTCCTTGCCGTCCCACACCGCGCGGGTCATCCGGACCTCGCGGAAGTCCGTGAGCTCGTCCGCGGACCGGAACTCGTACTGGAGCTCCACGAATCCATCCTCCAGCCTTCGCACGGAGGTCGCGTGGAAGATCCCTCGGAGCTCTTCGTTGTCCGTGGAGGTCCCGTCCGGCTCCTCGACGGGCCCAGGGTCTTCGGGAGCCCGCGCCGGCTCCGTGACGCCTCCGCCGCTCGCGAGGATCGCGCCGCCGACGGCGAGGATGAGCCCCACACAGACCGCGGCGGCGGCGATCCGCCCGCGCGTGGACCCCAGGATCGCATCGAGCGGCGACCTCCGGCGTTCGTGTCGCATGGCCCGGACGAACTCCACGATGGACGGGAACCGGGCGGCCGGCTCCTTGGCCATCGCGCGCTTCACGGCATCCGCGACGCGTCGAGGGCAGCCCGGCGCGGCCTCGCCGAGGTCGGGCACCGGCTCGTTGATGTGCATCTGGAAGATCGCGAGGGCGTTGTCACCGTCGTAGGGGTAGCGGCCGGAGATGAGGTAGAAGAGCGTGGCCCCGAGAGAGTACTGGTCGCTCGCCTCGGTCGCCGGCTCGCCGCGGCAGCACTCGGGCGCCATCGTCACCGGGGTCCCGAGAACGGTCCCGGTCCGGGTGAGTTTCTTCTCCTCCGCCCCCGCCTTGGCCATGCCGAAGTCCGTCAGGACGACCCGGTTCTCCTGCGGATCGAGGAGCACGTTTCCCGGCTTCACGTCGCGGTGCAGGATCCCCTTGGCGTGAGCGGCCACGAGTCCCTCCCCCACGTCGCACACGAGACGCACCGCCCGGTGCGCGGGGAGAGGTCCTTGTTCGGCGACGAGCGATTCGAGGTTCGTCCCCTCGACGAGCTCCATCACCAGGAAGAAGGAATCCCCTTCTTGCCCCGCGTCGAGGACTCGGACCACGTTCCTGTGCGAGAGCTGGGACGCGAGCCTGGCCTCTCGAATGAAGCGTTCCGTGTATGCCGGAGACTGGGAGAGCGTCGGGTCGAGGATCTTGACCGCGACGGCGCGGTCGAGGTTGATGTGCCGTGCGCGGTAGACCTTCCCCTGCCCGCCGCTGTCGAGAGGCGCCTCGATCCGGTAGCGGCCGAGCATCCAGGCCTGGGGCGCAGGGGGAGGAGCGATGGCCGTCTCCGTGACCGAGTCGGTGCGGTTCGGCCCACTCGGGCGTGCCGGGGCTTGGGTAGGTCTCCGACGCAGCCGTGCGCCGCAGGCGGGGCAGACGAGATCGTCTCCCGGGTCGGCATGGAAGCGTTTCCCGCAGGCGGGACATCCGAAGCGCGCGCGCATCGGCTGAAATTCTACTCCCCCGGCGTGGGGTCCGTCCGGTACTCGTCTTCGTGAGTTAGCATGACGCGCATGGAACCTGAGACGGCCGCCCCCGACCCGGCCCCACGCGCGCGTTCGCCCGCAGGCGACTCCTTCGAGGGCTACGAGATCCTCTCGACGATCGGCGAGGGCGGGATGGGGATCGTCTACCGAGCCCGGCAGAAGGGGCTCGGGCGCGAGGTGGCGCTGAAACTCCTGCACGGGGGCCGGATGGCGAGCCCCGTCGCGGTCGAGAGGTTCCGGCGCGAGGCCGAGGTGATCGCGCGCCTCAACCACCCGAACGTCATCGAGATCTACGACATCCGCCAGACGGAGAACGTCCCCTTCTTCACCATGCGGCTGGTGCGGGGGGGAAGTCTTCGCCAGGCGCTCACCGAGGGCAGGGTCGGGGTCGAGCGGGGCGCGCGGATCGTCCAGGCCGTGGCCCTTGGACTCCACCACGCCCACGGGCACGGGGTCATCCACCGCGACGTGAAACCCGAAAATGTCCTCCTCGACGAGGACGGGACGCCCGTCCTCACCGACTTCGGGCTCGCCCGCGACCAGTCGAGCGAGGACCTCCGGACCCGGACCGGCGCGATTCTCGGGACGCCGGCCTACATGGCCCCCGAGCAGGCCACCGGCCAGGTCCGCCAGATCGGGCCCGCAACCGACGTCTACGCGCTGGGCGCCATCTTGTACGAGGTCGCGACGGGGGGACCGCCTTTCGGGCGAGAGGCGTCTCCTGGAGTGCTCCGGCGGATCGAGGAGGACGAGCCCCTTCGTCCGAGGCTCCTCGTCCCCTCGCTCCCCCGGGACTACGAGACGATCGTCCTGAAGTGCATGGCCAAGAGTCCGGCGCGCCGCTACGCGAGCGCCGAGGAGCTCGCCGCGGACCTCGGGCGCTTTCTCGCGGAGGAGCCGATCGCCGCCCGGCCGGTGGGCTCCTTCGAGCGCGCGGCTCGGAGGATCCGGCGCCACAAGGCGGTCGCGATCACGGGGTCGGCGGGCCTACTCCTGGCGCTCGCCGTTGGGGGGTGGTTCGGCACCTCCGCGTGGAAGGAGGCGCGGGCCCGCCGGGAGATGGACCGGGAGAGACAGGCGGCCCTGGAGGAGAGCGAGCGCGCCGCCCGGCGGGAACTGGAGCGCCTGAAGCGCCGCCGCGACGCCTACCCTTGGTTCGGCCGCGGGCTCCAGATCTCCGACGCGCTCGGCTCGATCGACCGGGCGCTCCGTCCCGAGGCGGCGACGGAGGCGATCCGCTTCCTCACCCGCGCGATCGAGATCGACCCCGCCTTCGCGGAGGCCCACTACATCCGCGGTCGCGTCCGCGAGGACGCCGGGGAGCCCGAGCTCGCGCTCGCCGATTACCGCCGCGCGTGCGAACTCGAGCCCGGCCTCCTGGCCGCGCGCTACCGCGCCGGCTTCGTGCTCGCCGTGCGCATGGTAGACCACGACGGGGCCCGGCGGGAGTTCGCCGCGATCGACCGGGTGGACCCGGAGTCGGCCTACGGTCACCTGGGCCACACCTTCCTCGCGATCTTCGAGCGCCGGTTGTCGGACGCGCTCTACGAGGCCGAGACCGCCGTCGCGAAGGGCCCCTATCTGCCCGAAGCCCACTTCGAGCTTGGCTACGTCCTCCTCCAGCTCTCCGAGGAGAAGGCCGACCCCGAGCGTCGCGAGCTCCTCGAGGGCGCGGAGCGGTCGTTCGCCAGGGCGCTCGCGCTTCGCCCCGGGGACGCGTGGGGCCTCAACAACCGGGGGATCGTCCGGGACCGGCTAGACCGCAACGCCGAGGCGCGCGCCGACTACGACGCCGCGATCGAGCTCGATCCTTCCTTCTCCTCGGCCTATCTGAACCGCGGCCTCCTGCGCTGGAACGCCGAGCGGGACCTGGACGGGGCGCTCGCCGACCTCACCCTTTCCCTGGAGCAGAATCCCGAGAGCGCGCGGGGCTGGCTGAACCGCGGCCACCTCCTCACGAAGAAGGGCGACCTCCAGGCCGCCGCGACCGACCTCGCCCAGGCGAAGCGACTGGGTCCCGAGGACCCCTTCGTACACCTCGCCATCGCGCGGCTTGCTTTCGCGCGGGACGACCTCGCCCAGGCAAAGAGCTCGTATCTCGATGCGATTCGCCTGGGCGCGAGCCGGCCCGAGCTGCTCGACCCGGCGCTGGGTGAGCTTCGTTCGTTCGCACCCGAAGAGGCGCTCGCCGCCATCGACTCCCTGCCCGCGCACTCTTTAGAATTCCCGGAGGTCCTCGCGCACCGGGCGGAGGCGCTCCTCGAGCTCGGGCGGGACGCCGACGCCCTTCCTGCCCTCGACCGCGCGATCGTGGCCGCGCCCACGCCGAGGCTACTTCAACTCCGCGCGACGCTCCACGAGCGCGCCGGCAGACTGGAGGAGGCGCGGGCCGACCTCTTGCGGATCCTCCAGGTGTCGAAGGACTCCGACGCCAGCACCCGCGCCACCGGCTTCGCGGTCCTCGCCCAGTTCCACTTTCGCCACGAGGACTACGAGGCGATGCTCTCGGCGGCGCGATCGGCGAGCGAAGCCCTCCCCGAGTGGCCGACCGCGCACTTCCTCGAGGGGACCGCGCTCTCGGTCCTCTCGCGCCACGAGGAGGCCCTCGCCGCCTTCGACCGCGCTCTCGCCCTCGCGCCCGGCGACCTCGACATCCTCCAGAACCGCGGCCTCGCGCTCATCCACCTCGGGCGCGTCGACGAGGGCGTGGCCGCGCTCCGTGACGTCCTCGCGAAAGACCCCGACAATGCCGCCCGGAAGGCCCAGATCGGACCGATCCTGGAGGCCCACGGCGGGGGAGGGTAGGATCGGTGTCGATGCGAGGCTCCCCCGACGAGCTCTTGCAGAGCGGCTGGTACTTCATCGACGAGTCCGTCGCATCTCCGGGCGAGATGGTCCGGCGACTCCGCGAGCTCGCGGACCTGGGCTATGGCGACGCGGAGCTTGATTTCCGCCGGATTGAGAACATGACCTGGGGGGCCTACGAGAGGATCGCGGAGTTCGTGCACGGCCGTAAGCTGGTCTACCATGCCGCGCTTCCCGCGCGCGAGCCCTTCCCGCCGTTCGAGAAACGGCTTCTCGCGTCGGGCGGACCCGGGAGGAGGGCCTGGTTTGGCGGACCCGGCTTCGGCGTCTCGTTCGATGTGTTGGAAAACCATCCCGTGCGGGGCCACGGCCTGCCCGGGCTCGTGGTCGAATCCTCGGCTCCCGGGGACGAGAGCCTTCGAGGCGAGTTCGAGCGTGCGGCGCGCGAGATCTTCCGGGCGCTTGGGGTCCCCGAAGCCGTGACACGGTCGCTTCTCGATGAGCCGAGGGCGCTCTGGAATGATCCCGCGGGAGGGCTCGAGCTGCGTTCGATGGAGGTCGATCGCGAGCTCGGCGGCGCGAGCAAGACTGTTGCGTACGACCCAGAAGCGTCGGGCGCGAGACTCCTCGCCCGATTCGTGGAGCTAGCGAGGCAGTTCTCCGCGGGAGAGACGCACGTCTGGTGCCCGACGAACCCCGAGGAGATAGCACGCCTCCAGGCCCTCGGCGGAACCCCCCGGCGCGAGGGCCGTGAACCCTTCGATCCTGTCCTCCGCATTCCGGGAGAACCTCTTCGACTCTCCCGTCAGAGAGCGCGCCCGCCGGCCGCCTACTCCGCGGGCCAGCAGGCCATGAACACGACGCTCTCAAGGCGGAGTTCGAACGTCGCCTCCGCCCCCGAGAGCTCCCCTGCTCCAGAGGACATCGTGAGGACGGCCGTGCTTGCGACGGTTAGATGGAGCTCGACCTCCCCGCACGGGCTCGATCCGTCGATCGGAACGAGCATTCGGGCGGTCGTCTTGCCGACGGAGGTACCGCGTGTTCTATGTTTCTCGGTTGTTTCATCCGAATCAGATGCATCGGTCGCTTCGATCTCCAGGGCCGCGCATTCGATCCCTCCGTGGGGCCGCACCTCCAGGATTCGCATGCGGCCCTTGCCCTCGTGCACCTCGACCGTCTCGCCGACGGAGAGCCTCTTCTCCCCTGGCCGCTTGATCGTGATGTCCCGAAGGGTCTTTCCGAAGTGCCCCTGGAGAAACGAGAGGCTCTGGCGATCGAGGGGCGAGCCATCCTCCAGCGAGAATATCCGCTCGCCCGGGCGGCCGACCGCGAGCACGGAGCGAGCGGCCAGCTCGCGGGCGTTGGGGCGTTCGGAGTCCTGCACGTCGCCGAACGCAAGCCGGAACCGGATCGGTTCGCCCTCCGCGGCTTCCAGCACTACGAGTTCGCAGTCGAAGCGCTCCTCGCGGGTGGTGTTGAGGGAGTGGCCCTCCAGGCCCGCCGCGGCCAAGAGCATCGCGCCACAAGCTTCCAGTCGCTCGTCCCCCTCCAGCGTGACGCGCTGCGAGAGCGAGAAAGCATACTCGATGCGAAACGAACCGCCGGTCCAGTCGGCGGGTCCATCGCGAAACTCGACGATGGGGCCCGTGGCGACGGCAGGGCCTCTGACGAAGACCGCCGAGGCCGTGGCGGCCGCGGCGAGGACGGCAAGCCCCCCCACGTAGGCGAGGATCGCGCCGCGGTGCGAGAGCTGGGCTGGGACTGCGCGTGTCTGTCTGGAATCGGTCATCGTGGATCGCATGTTCGTAGCCTCCTGGGTGTGATTGCGTGTGCAGGTGGCCGCATGCGCAAAACCGGTGCCATCGGAACCAGGAAACTCAAGAGATGACCAGGCCATGAGATGCGTCACGGAGGGTCCGAGACGACTGGGGCACGCGTGCGGTAGCCGCACGGAATGGCGTAGCAAGATCGCACGTCCAAGCATCCGGAGCGCCGGAGCTCTCGCGACCGCGGGGCACAGGAGCCCGGTGACTTCCACACCGCGGCCGAGGGCGCGGCGGCGCGCTATCCCCGCGTAGGGCTAGATCTCCCGCGCCTCGTCCCGCTCTCCCGTGGCGAGGAAGACGCCCTTCGACAGTCGGAGATGTACTTGAGGAAGATGAGGCCGAGGACGACGTGCTTGTACTCGGCGGCGTCCATGCTCCCGCGGAGAGCGTCTGCCATCTGCCAGAGCTCGGCTTCGTAGCCGACGACGGCGCCGCCTCCTTTCGCCGCGTTCGAGTTTTTCTTCGACTCGGCGGGCCGACGACCCGGGGCTCGCGAGCTTCCACCGCATGCTTCGTGGCCTTTCCCGCCGAGGGTCCCCGGCGCGAGATGGAAGGCCTATTCGAGCGACTCGACGAGGAGCCCCGGGATCGTTCCTCCGGCGGCGACCTTCCCGAGAAGGAGCGCGGAACCTCCCGGCGCGAGGGGCGTGAACCCTTCGATCCGTTCCTCGGCAAGCTCGGGGCGCTGGGCGAAGCCGCCGGCGAAGGGCCCGACCTCGAGCGTGCCCGGCGCGGCGTCGCTTGAGTACCAGAGGACCTCTACCTCGACTCGACCATCTCCGTAGAGACGAGGGCGGAGCGCGACCGAGTAGCCGCGGGAGACGGAGGCGAGCGGCGGGCTCGCGAGCCCCGGCGCGAGATGTCCGTCGAGAACCGCCGAGGTCTCGCTCGATGCGAGGCGGGTCCAGGCTCCCGGCCTCGTCCGGGCCTCGATCTCGAGCCCTTCTCCCCTGGCGGCGAGAGCGGCCGCGCGCTCGGGATCGAGGGGGCCGGGCCCGAGTGTGGCGAGCTCGCCCAATTCGATCTCGACCCGGCGGAGCCGGATCGGGATCGGCCGGTTCCTCCACTCGTGGAGGCCGCCCATCAGGGACTCGACTTCTGCGGCGACCTCTCCGGACTGTCGCAGGAAGATCCGGTCGTAGGCCAGCGCGATCGCCATCCCTTCCTCCCACCGGGCCTTCTGGATGGCGGCCCACTTCGATTCGAGCTCCTCCGAAAGAAGCGGGAGGGCCTCGGGATCCACGGGGTAGCCCGGGACGGGAGGGTGTTTCCGGCTGGTCTTCGAGACGGCCCGCTCGATCCATTCCCTCTTCGCCGAGTCGTCGTCGAGGTAGCCGAATTGGAGGGTCAATCCGCCTTCGGAGGAGAGTTCGCTCGACGTGCCGAAGGCTGTGGCGAAGAGACTCTCGATACGCCCCTTGACGTCGGCCGCGTCCCGATCGCCGGCGGCCGCCCCGGGAACGCCGAAGAGGACGTCTTCCAGAGGTGCATCCACGCTCCCCCACCGTCCCGTGCGCTCGGTCTCCTTCGTCTGCGTCCGGAACGCGATCTCCTGCCACTTCTCCTCGAGGTCTGGACCGAGCGGCTTCCGCGTGAAGAGGAACTCCTCGATCGTGTCGGGCGCTCGGGGCGGCGGAAACGCGAGCGGGTAGCTCGCGACGACGGTTCCCTCGCGCGATCCGACGCCCTCCACCGGGCCTTCCTGGCCCGCCTTCCAGCGCGCTCGGGCGATGACGTGGAGGACCTCGCCCGGGACGGGGGAAGGGCCGACGGCGACGGTCTCCCAGCGATCCGGGAAGAGCGCGAGCTGGCCGCGGAACTGCACGGTGAGCCGGCGCGGGAGTTCCAGACGGTATCCCGGGACCTCGCCCGCGCCCGGGACGTCGATCTCGCGCGAGTCCCCGGCGGACGTGCGGAGCGTGAGGAGGAGGTGGAGGACCGCGCGGTCGTTCGGCTCGAGCCAGACACCCGCGTCGGCGGCCACGCCGTCGACGAGCGGGCTCATGCGGAGCGCGGCCTCCGGTCCGCCCGGGGTCCGTTCGAGTCCCGCCACATACGTCCCCTCGCGCCGTGCCTCGAGGCGCCCCCAGCGACCGTTGGCGAGCTGGAACGCCAGCCGTCCGAGCGTGCGAGCCTCTCCGGTGTCGCGCGCGACGAGGAGCGAGGCGATATCCAGGGAGCCCGCCCGGCTCCCCAGCACCTCGACGTCGAGTTCGATCCCGCGGTCGGCTCGCTCCTCCAGCGCGGCGAGGAATCGTCCGACCTCCTCGAGCGCGGTGGGTTCGTGGACGGCGAGGAGCCGCCCGTCCCGGATCTCGATCCGCCTTGGCTTCTCCCAGGTCGAGGGCGCGACGAGCGCGCGGACGAGCCTCGGGATGGCGCCCTCGGGGTCTGCGAGCCCGGCTCGACGGAGGCGCTCGAGGTCGTAGACGAGGAGCTCCTCGCCGTCCGGGATCTCGACTCCGGAGAGTCCGCCGAGCGCCGGGGCGAGGGCCTCGGGAGGGGCTTCCTCGGTCTCGCCGCAGGCCGTGACGAGGAGAAGAGAGAAGCCGAAGGCGATCGAGAGGCGGTTCACCGGAGTCCCTCCGAAGGGCTTTCGAGAGAGAGGACGATCGCCGGGATCTCGCCGCCCGGCGGCGCGCTCCCGAGAAGGACGAGCTTTCGGCCTGGCTCGAGCGAGACTAGCTTCTCGATCCTCTCCTCCACGCGGACCGGCTGCTGGACGAGCCCGTCGCCGGCACCGCGGAGCTCCAGGCTTGCCGGATCGACCCGCGAGAGCATCCAGCGGACCTCGAGCTCGGTCGGCCCGTCCGCGTAGAGCCTCGGGCGGAGCGCGAGCCGGAAGCCGTCGTTCACGGCGACGAGCGGCGGCGTCGATCGCCCGGCCACGAGATGTCCGCCCAGGACCGCCTCGGTACGGGCGACCGCGATCTCCGACCAGACGCTCGCCCTGGCGGCAAGGAGCACCGGCGGCCCGATGCGGCAGGAATCGATCCGCGCCTGGAGCGCGCCGTCCTCGACCAGGCCCTGGCGAGGGACCTTGTCGGCGACCGCGGGAGGGAGGACCGCACGATCGAGCCGGACGACGAAGGGCTGGTTGCGCCAGGCGTGGACGCTGCCCACGAGGGCCGAGAGGCGCGAGAGAACCTCGGGCGTCTGGACCGTGAAGATCCGGTCGAGCCCGATTCCGACCGCCGATCCGGGCGGCCAGGGGGCCTGGCGGACCTCCTCGAAGAGGGCCTCGACGCGGGGAGGAGAGAAAGGAAGGGAGTCCGCGGCGCGAACAGACGCGATGTCCCGAACCGGCGCCAGGCCCAGCCCGCGCATGTCAATCCCGATCTGCTGAAGCAGCTCGTTGTCGCGGACGAGGTGGGGCAGCCCCTTCCCCACGACCCCGATCTGGTTCTGGACCGCCGAGCGGACCGCGCCCTGCTCCGCGAAAGCGACGGCCTCCCAGCGGTCCTCGAGCGATCCGTCGGTCTCGCCGGACGGGAGCGAGATCCGGTCCTCGCCTTCGTCCGCCTGGCGAGAGGGGAGCGCGACGGGGAACGCATGGAGCTCGAACCCTTCCGGGAGCCCTCGCGGGTTCTCGGGGCCGATCGAGGGCGCGGGCCAGTCCCCCTTGGCTGCGACGAGAAGGCCGCGGCCCGGCTCGGGGCCGGATCCGGCGGCCAGGACCTGCCAGCGCCCGCGCGCGAGAACAGACTGCCCCCGGAACTGGAGCGTCCGCCGGCGCGGGAGCTCGACCGAGAGCGCGGAACCGGGGAGGGTCGCCTCGCGCGGCGGCGCGCTGTCCCCGCGTAGGGTAATAAGGAGATGGAAGACGGCCTCGTCCTGCGACCAGGGCCAGATCGCAGCCTCTGCGACGACGCCGTCGGTGAGGGGCGAGAGCCGGGCGCGAAGCGCTCCCTCCTCGCGGTCGTAGCCCGCCACGGTCGATCGGGAGCGCACGGAGCGGAGCTCGTCCCATCGGCCCGGAGCGAGACCCATGCGGAACCGTTCGACGACGGACCCCCGGCCCTCGGAGAGCCAGGCGTCGAGCGACTCCTCCGGGAACCCCGTGCCGAGTTCGACCTCGAGCGCCACCACCTCCACCCGCGCGCGACCGGTCGCTCGGGTTTCGAGGAGTTCCACGAAGTCCCGCACTCCGTCCACGATTTCTCTTCGGTGCGAGACGACGAGCTTCCCGCGCTCGATCCGCATCGTCCCCTCGCCCTCCCAGGTTCCCGGGGCGAAAAGGTTTGCGGCGACCCACCCGACCTCCCCGCCGTCGAGACCCGCGCGGCGGAGTCGCTCGAGGTCGTAGACCCAGGTCGCGTGGCCAGGGACGCCCCCGGGTGTCCCCGCGGGCGTCCCGAACGCGCCGATCGCCGCGCCGATGGCTTCCGTGTCGGGTTCCTCGGTCGCCGAGCACCCGGCGACCGAGAGAATCGCGATGGCGAGAACGGCTCGTCGCATGGCCTGCCCCTCCTCCTCAAGTTCGGGGCAGGAGAGCATCCTCGTGTCACGGGGGTGTCACGGGCCGGCGGCGAGTCGGCCTCAGGGATCGAGGTCGAGGCCGTTCGCCTGGGCCGGGGAGAGGATTCCCCCGAGCGACCCGAGACCGGCCTGACCCGACGCGTTCGATCCCTGGACGAGGACGGTCCCGTCGGCCGCGGCGAGGAAGAGAGTCTCGTTCCCTGCCGCGATCTCGACCACCCCCGCGACGGGAACCTGGACGGGCGAGAGGCGATCGGCCGTCGTCGAGTCGCCGAGCTGGCCGCTGGAGTTCCGCCCCCAGGCGTAGAGCGTCCCGTCGGAGAGCAGCGCGGCCGAGAAGTTCAGGCCCGCCGAGACGCTCACGGCGCCCGCGAGACCGGCCACCGGCACCGGCATCGCGCGGTCGGCCGTCGTGCCGTCGCCGAGCCGGCCGCCGAGGTTTCGGCCCCAGGCCCAGACCGTCCCGTCGGCCGCGAGCGCGAGCGAGTGGGACTGGCCCGCGGCGACCTGGACCGCCGCGGGGAGCCCGAGGAGCTGGACGGGAACGTACCGGCACGCGAGCGTGCCGTCACCGAGCTGTCCGTAGGTGTTCATCCCCCACGCCCAGACCGAGCCGTCGGAGAGCACCGCGAGGGAGTGGCCGCCACCTGCCGCGGCGTGGACCACGGCCGCGGGAAGCGCGACCGGCACGGGGAGGGCCCGGTTCGAGAGACTTCCGTCTCCGAGCTGCCCGGCGCGGTTGTCGCCCCAGGCCCATAGGCTCCCGTCCTCGCTCCAGGCGAGCGAGTGGCCCCAGCCGGCGGCGGCGCCGGAGACGAAGGGGTCGAGCGCGACCGCGACGGGCGAGCTTGCCGTGGAGAAGGACCCGATCCCGAGCTGTCCGCTCGCGTTCGAGCCCCAGGCGACGAGCGCCCCGTCCTGGCGGATCGCGAGCGAGTGGTATCCGCCGGCGACCACGGCTCGGACTTCCGCCACGCCCGGAACGGGCGCGAAGGAGGGCCGGTCCGCACCCGGAAGGCCGAGCTGGAGGAGACCGTTGCGTCCCGAGGCAAGCGCGATCCCGTCGCTAGCCAGGACGAGCGCGTGGTTGTATCCCACGGCGAGACGGCGCGCGACGAGCGACGACCCCGAACTGCCGACCTGGACTCGGAGCTCCCGCGTGACAGAGCTTCCGGACGCGTCGGCCGCGGTCATCCGGACCCGGTAGGCGCCGGGGACGCGGAACGTCTTCGCCGGGTTCTGGAGGAGCGAGCTCGTCCCGTCGTCGAAGTTCCAGGCGTAAGACGCCGCGCCCTCCGAGGAGAACTGGACCGAGAGCGGCGCGACGCCGGAGTAGACGTCGGCCGAGGCCGAGACCTCGAAGGGAGCGGCCTCCGGTCGGAGGAACCAGGTCGCGGTCGGGTCGGTCTGGAAGAAGGCGAGGAGCTGGTCGGCGACCTTGCGGGTCCCGGACATCGAGGGGTGCGTGTAATCGTCGCCGCGCACGTCGGCGAACTCCCACACGAGCCCGTCGGATCGCGGGTTCGTCCCGTCGGCCCAGAGGTAGGGGCCCCAGGTGAGCCACGGGGCGACGACCGGACCGAGGGCCGGATCGAAGTTGAGATCTCCACGGCCGAGCATCTGGTCCTCGATCATCCACCGGACGGCGAAACCCGATTCGTAGGCGTAGGGCTCGGGGTTCATGTTCGGGAGCGCCCCGTCGCCCGGCTGCCCGGTCGTCCATGCGCGGGTCCGGCTCGAGCAGTAGATCACGGCGAGGTTGGGAAACCTTGCGCGGAGGTTCCGCGCGACCTGTTCGAGCGAGGCCTGGAGGGCCTGCGCGTGGGCGGGAAACGCGCCCGAGCGATAGGGCTGCGACTCCGCGAGCTTCATCCAGACGACCTGCACCTGCACGTCGGTCACCGCGGCGGCCATCAGGTTCCCTGACAGGAGAGTCCAGATCCGATGCGCCGGATCCGCCCACGCGGCGGCGGTGGCCCCGCCCTCGGCGCCGTTGACGACCTGGACGGCTGGATTCCGGGCGGCGAGCTCCCTGGCTCGATTGCGGAAGGCCTGATCCTGCCATGCCGGATCGGTGTAGGGTCCGAGGAACTCCGTGTTCGTGTTCGACAGGCCGACCGAGAGAAGGACGATCCGGCCCCGGACGGGGTCGTCGTTGCCGTAGCGGTCGATCGGGCGGATCCCCTGGACCGCGGCGAGCCCGGCCGCCAGGTGGTCCGCGGGACGGACGCTCGTCCCGCCGGGATATAGGCCGCCGGGATGGCCCTGGTAGAGCCCCGGCCCGAGGTCGGGGAGCGGGACGAACCCCGTCGTCGTGAACGTCGAATCGGCGTGAGAAAGAGGAAGCGCGGCGAGACCAAGGCAAGCGGCGAGCGCGACGAGACGGCTGGGAGTCGTCATGGGATCCCTCCTGGGAAACGGCCGGAAATGGGACGCCGCCCACGGGTGGCGGGGTGGCATCCGGTCCGCAGGGATCTAGCCGCGGCACGCCCGTCTCTTACAGGTCGAGCCTCGCGCCCTTGCCGCGCCGATTCCGGGGGCGCAGACTGTTGACCGGACGAACATGGACTCCCTCTCCGACTCCGGCGCGCGGGCCTTTCCCGGCACCCGCCCCTCCCTCGTCGCGCTCGTTGCAAAGCCGCTGGCCCCCGAGTACCGCGAGGCCTGGGGGACGTTTTTCAGGGGTTACTGGCCGCCCCTCTACGCCTTTCTCCGTCGCTCCGGCAGCACGCGGGAGGAGGCGCTCGACCTTCTCCAGGACTTCTTCCTCCAGGGACTCGAGGGACGGATCCTCGCGCACTACGACCCCTCGCGGGGGAAACTCCGGACGTTCCTCCTCGCCTGCCTCTCGAACCTGCGCAAGAAGGCGAAGCGGCACGACCGGGCGCGGCCGGACGGCCGGGCCTTCCCGATCCACTCGACCGAGGAGGGCGACGCGATCCTCGCGACCCGGCCGGGGGATGACCCCCAGAAGGCGTTCGAAGAGGAGTGGATCCGCCAGGTCCAGGCGCGGAGCCGCGCGTCACTGGAGGCACGGCTCCGCGCCGCCGGGGACGTCCTTTCGCTGCGGCTCCTCGCCGAGTGGGTCTTCACCGATCGCCGGCCGGCCGGCGCGGCGCTGGCGAAGGAGCTCGGGATCACTCCCGGCGACCTCTACACGCGAGCGACCCGGCTCCGCCAGGCTTTCGCGTCCGAGGTCGAGGTGCAGGTCGGGAGCTACAGCCCCGAACCGGCCGCGGAGCGGGACGAGATCCTCTCCTCGCTGGTGGGGGAAGCTCCAGCCTGCTAGGCCGGGGTCTCGCGCGCTTCGACCCGCTCTCCCGTGGCGAAGAAGATCCCCTTCGACAGGTGGTGGATCGTGCGGCGGGTGTCGTCGGGGAAGCGCCACAACCCGTCGGAGAAGACCTCGTCGTCGGCCCAGGCGGCGACGACCTCGGCCGCGTAGAGGCCATACTCCTCCTCCATCCGGGGCTCAGGGGTAGCCTTGCACTCGAGCCAGGCGACGCAGCCCTCGATGAGCGGCGCGGAGACCTTGGACGCGGGGGCGGTGCGAATCCCGAAACGCTCGAACTTGTCGACCTTGCGCCCGGAGACGTTGCCCACGGCGTAGGTGAGATCCACCATCGCCACGGTGGGGAGCGAGACGACGAACTCCCGGGAGGCGTCCACGAGCTCCTTGGTGTACGTGTCGCCGCCGATCACGGCCGCGAGCTTGGGGGGGTCGAAATCCAGGGCCACGACCCAGGACGCGGCCATGACGTTCCTCTTCCCGCCGGCCGCCGATGAAATCAGCGTGGTGGGGCCGTGGTTGATGAGCCTGTAGGTCCGGCGCGGTTCGACGATGACTCGCATGGGCCGATTCTACCGGGCCGGCGTACCGAGGTCGCCCTGGATGGAGCCGAGAGCTCCCTCGATCGCCGAAAGGAGGCGAAGGCGGACTCGCGTGGAGCGCCGGGTCCGCTCCACGACCTCCGGGCTCGCCCTCGAGTGGAACTCGGGGCTGGACAGCCGGCTCCGCGCTCCCTGGAGGAATCGACGGAGAGCGCCCTGCCGGGCCTGGAGCGCGGCCCGATCGGCGCCGCGGTCGCTCTCGCCCGAGAAGACCGCGTGGACGAGAAGATCGCCCGCGGTTTCGGCGATCCAGTCCGGCCGTGCCGAGGTCGTGGCCTCGACGGCCGCAAAGGCGGCGCCGGAGAGGGCGGCGAGGAGCTCGGGAAGCTCCAGCAGCTCCTCCTTCGTCGATTCGTCGAACGTCCAGACGACGAGCGAGTAAGGACCGGCGGGACGCCTTCCGCGGGCGAGGATGCGCCTCGCCGCCGCGGGGACTCCGGCGAGGGTGGAACCCTGCCGAGCGACTCGCGGGTCCTGGAAGCGACCCTCGCACGCCGGCCAGGTCGGCGAGGACGGGCGCGGGGAGCCCAGGCGCTCGCGAAGCTCGCGGACCGTCCCGGGAGCGAGGGGGTAGAACATCCGGGTGGCGGCGTCGACGGCGGCCATGTGAACATCGGGTGAGGCCGCGCCGGCGAGGCCGGTCCGAGCGCGCAGGCGGAGGATCGGGAGGTAGACGGCGCCGATCTCCCGCCGGATGAAGCGTGCGGCGGCGCGCGCCGCGTCGCCCGGCCTCCCGTCGCGGTACGCCTCGCCGGCCTCGCGAAGCGCGGATTCCGCGGCCCCGAGGATCCATCGGTCCTCCCATTGCGGATTTCGGATTTCGGATTTCGGATTGAAAAAAGAACTATCCGCTCCGGGGAGGAGGCTGCCGCGCTCGGCCGCGAAACGGCCGAGATTCCAGAGCTTGTCGAGCATCCGGCGGGCGGCGGCGCGTGCGGGGGGGCCGGGCGCGCGCGGCACCCCCGCCGTGCCGGAGAGCGCCGCGGCGAGCGACTCGACGTCCTCGTGCGGGTCGGGCGGCGTCGCGCCTCCCCGGGCCGGCGATAGAACGAGCACGCTGCTAACCGGGATGCCTCCGACCAGCCGCGAACCCAGAACGAGGAAGCGCGCGAGCCAATCCGCCCACCGGGACTGAGGGACGGCGAGGAGGTCGAGACCCGGGGGCCGCGCCGGACCCTCGGACGCGTCGATCCAACCCGAGGCGGCGGCGGCAAGCGCGAGCGAGGTGAACTCGTCGGAGAGGACGAGGCGGTCGCGGGAGAGCCGCTCCCCCTCGCAACGGGGGCAGCGCGTGGGGAGGCTCGCGGCCGCGCTGAGGACGCCGCAGTCGCCGCACCTCCAGGCCGGTACGCGCGGCCCCTCCTCGCTCTCCGTCGAGATGGCCCAGCCGGAGAGGCCTTCCAGGGATCGGGCGAGGTTGGCGGCCTCGTGGAGCGGCCGGATCTCGATCTTGCCATCGCGGATCCAGGCCGCGACCTCGCGTCCCGCCTCGGCGTCCTGCACGCGCCACGCGCCGGAGAGGACAGGATCGAGGACCTCGCGGCAGTCGGGGCAGAGCGCCGCCGGTCGTTCCACCTCCTCGACGCCCTCCAGAAGTCCTTCCTTTTCCAGCGCGGCGAGCACCGCCTCGCGCGCCGCGTCGCGGGTCAGCCCGCGGAAGGGGGCGGGCGACGCAGGACCGAGAAGGCCCTTCTCGTCAAAGAGAAGAACGGGGTCGATCTTGTGGCTTCGGGCGAGCGCGAGCGAGTCGGCTTCCTCGGCCGGGGTCACGCGGCGAACGCCGCCCGGCGTCCCCACGAAGTCGTCCTCTCCGGCGAGGACCGCGATCTTCCGGCCGGCGAGCGGAAGGTCGCAGGCGCGCTCGGAGAGCTCGCCCGCGCGGGCGTGGTCCGAGGAGGCGGCGAGAGCGACGTCCGCGAAGATCGTTTCGGGCGAGCTCGTCGGCACGGAGAAGAACCTCGCCGGCTCGCCGGACACGGCATATTTCACCGTCCAGCGGCGGGCCCGTACCGTGGCGTGGGCGGCCTCATCGCCGGGAACCTTTCGGCACCGCGGGCAGCGGAAGAAGAGGGTGTCGACGCGGCGCAGCAACCGGTTCCGGTGGAGCGTGGTGAAGGCGAGCGCCGCGATCTCGCGGGCCTCGGCCCCTTCGGGATACCGGTCGAGGAGGGCGGCGGTTTTCCCCTCCATCCGCGCGAAGCGGGCAGCAGCGCGGGCGTGGTGGCTCGCGGCAAGAAGAGTGCCGTCCTGGCCTGCCGGTTCAGGCGGCGGGACGAGCGCGCGGAAGCAGGGCACGCCCGCGGGTGGTTCATCCACATGCGGCGCCGCCGCGGGGGGAAGGTGCTTCGGGAAGGTCGGTGTGACGGAGTCCACGCGGGTTCTCATCCTGGGGCGCGAGTATACGCAAGGGCTATAATCCCCGTCCAATGGCCGAACGTCCGACGGGCTACCGCACCGATCCAGGGGGCGAGCTCCTGCCGGTTGAGCGCGTGGTGGATCTCGTCCGGCGGGGCTCGCTCGACCTCGGCCGCCCGGTTCTCGGTCCGGACGGGAGGCGAGGAGGGATCGAGAGCTTCCCGGAGATCGTGGATCGGCTCCTCCGTGGGCCCGAGGAGATCGCGGCGGCCGAGCTCGCGGGCCGGCTCGCCGCCGGGCAGTGCCTTCATTGTCCGAAGAAAGGCGCCGTTCGATACGAGCGGCGGCGAGTAACAGGGTTCGCCCACCTCTGCCGCGAGCGGGCCGGTCTCGACTTCGCCTGTCCCGGGTGCCAAGCGCGGGCGATCCAGTCCGACCTCCTCGCGACCGCATGGGGCGGCTGGTGGGGCTTCCCCGGGGCCTGGCGCTCTGGAAAGGCGGTCCGGCACGGGATCTCGACCCTCGTGGGGCCCGGGACTTTCCGCGGAGTCTTCCAGGGGCTCTTGGGACTGCTCCTCGTCTTGTCACCTCTCTTCGTGGCCGCGCTCGTCGCTCTGGCGTTCGTCCGACCCGGGGGCGCGAACGACGACTGGGTGGATCTCCGAGCGGAGGGGGTCTACCAGGAAAGGAGGATCCAGGCGGGGGAGCGGGCCGCCCTTGTGGAGGAGTATCGAGCGCGTCTGGCGGAAAAAGAGACGCCCGGGGCGGACGACCACTACTTGCTGGCGCGGGTCCTCCCCGATCCCGCCGAGGCTCTGGCCGAATACGACTGTGCGCTCGCTCTGGAGCCGGGCCATGTACCGGCGATTCTGGAATCCGCCAGGGCGCTCGGGAAGCTCGGCCGCTGGCGGGAGTCGGCCGAGCGGGCACGACGGGCGGGCGGCGAAGATCCGTACGCCGCGGAGCTCGAGGCGGACGCCCTGGCCGCGTTGGGCGACCGGGAGGGCGCGATCCGACGACTGGAAGAGGCGACGGCACGCTCGCCTGATTCCGTGCCCCTGCGGATCGCGCTCGTCTACGAGCTCCTGGCCACGGATCGCGGGGGCCGGTACGACGAGGCCCGCCGCGCGGTAGAGGAAGCCCGGAGGGTCGTGGCCGGCGAGCCTCTCGGCGAGGCCTGGACCGACCTCGCCCGCGGGGTCGTCGAGCGCGAGGCGGGCGACTTCGACGAGGCGCTGGCGCGGTTCGAGGGGGCGTCGCGCCGTTCCGGCCGGCTCGACGAGACCGCCGCCACCGCGCGACTCGAGGCCTGGCTCACGCTCCTTGAGGAGGGAGACCTCGTCCGGGCTGAGGAGGCTGCCCCCGCCGCTGCGAGCGCCCTCGGGGGCGACGCCGAGCGGAGCGTCCACCTGGCGCTGTGGAGAGGCGTGGCGCTCGTCGAGGCCGGGAAGGCAGGCGAGGCTCGCCAGGTCTGGTCCGACGCGCTCGCGGCCTGGGGGGACGGGGATCCCGAGGCCGATCCCTACCCGGCGGCGGCGATCGCCCTTCTATTAAAGGAAAGAGTCGATTCGGCGGACCACGAGGAGTTCCGTGACCAGGCCCGTGTCATCGGACGTCCGCGCCTCGAGAACAACGTGGAGTTCGTCGTGGGGCTTTCTCGGGTCCTTTCTGGCGATCTGTCCAGCGCGGTGGAAGAGTTTGCCCGTGCCGAAAGCGCGAGCTGGGGCCGGAACTTCCCCTACTACACGGCGTTGCGCTGGCGCGAACGGCTCGCGGGAGAGGCGGAAAGCGGCGATTGACAACCCCCTGGGCCGCTGCTAGCCTACGCGCTTCCTCTCGGGGGAACGACGGATGAAGAAGAACGCGGTTCTGGCCCTCTTCGCCCTCCTCGGCCTGGCTGCCTTCTCCGCGCCGGCGGTGGCGCAGGGTGGTGGGCCGATGATGCCCATCAACTTCCGCGACATGCCACTCGAGGACTTCCTCGAGGCGGTCACGAACGAGCTCAAGGGAATCGAGAGCGTCCGGTTCCTTTACAAGCCGGAAGTCCGCCAGGTCCAGATCAACCTGTTCTCGACCGTGGATATCCCCAAGAAGAACTTGATGGACGTCGTGCGGCTCGTCCTCCAGTTCAACGGGTTCCTCCTGATCGAGGAAGGGACGGGGCCGGACTGGAAGATCTATCGGGTCCTGCGCGACACGCAGGGGCGCTGGGAGCCTCCGACCTTGTACAAGAACGAGGAGGGTCTCGCCGGCGTCGAGGGCTATCGGTACGTGACCTTCGTCGTCCCCCTGAAATACGCGAGCGCGAAGGAGGTACAAGGGGCGCTCAAACTCGCGCGCGTGACGCACCCCAACGTCGGGAACATCGTCGGGATCGAGAGCTCGAACACGCTTCTCATCAGCGACTACGCCCCGATGGTGAAGATGCTGCTCGAGGTCGTGAAGCTCATGGACATCCCGACGGAGCAGCTCTCCTACCGGGTGTTCGACTTGAGCTTCGCGAGCGCCGAGGAAGTCAAGACGAAGCTCACCGAGCTCCTGACGGCCCAGCAGCAGGCGCAGGCGGCGCAGCCGGGCGTCACGCTCGGACAGAGGCCGACCTCGGTCGCGATGGTCGCCTTCGAGCGCACCCAGAAGCTCCTCGTCCAGTCCTCCCCGGAGCGCCTGGACGAAATCGCGCAGATCGTCCGCGAGATCGACGTGCCCATGAAGGGGCCAGCGGGCCGGATCCACGTGGTCCCCCTGAAGCACGCCAAGGCGGACGAGGTCGCGAAGGTCCTGAATGAGCTCGCCGAGCCCCTCTCGGCCACGGTGAGGTCTCAGGAGCGGACCGGCGTGATCACGGTGGAACGGGGGCCAGGCGGCGGGACGATCACCGGCACGACCGGTCCGACCGAGGAGGAGGAGACCAAGCCCTCGGTGGTCGCCGACACGAACACGAACTCGCTCATCGTCGCGGCCTCTCCGGCCGAGTGGGCGGAGCTCGAACGGATCATCGAGGCCCTCGACCGGCTGCTGCCTCAAGTATTGATCGAGGTGGCGATCGTCGAGCTCTCCCCCGAGGACATCCTCACGCTGGGAGTCGAGCTCGCCACGATCGACGACCCGGCAGAGGACTCGACTCGCGGCTTCGCGGCGACGACCTTCGGCCTCTCGCAGCTCGTGGACAAGGACGGCCGGCCGATCACCGCCCAGAACCCGGGCATCCCGGTCGGCCGGCTTCCGACGCCCGGATCGACCGGCCTCGACACCGGGCTCTTCCGCGACAACATCTTCCGGATCCCGGCGCTGCTCCGCGTCCTCAAGGTGGAGCGCGACCTCCGGGTCCTCTCGATGCCGAGGCTCCTCACCAACGACAACCAGCAGGCCTCGCTCAAGGTGTCGGAGGCCTTCCCGATTACCCAGTTCGTGACCACGACCGGCGTCGTGCAGCAGTCGTTCGACCAGTTCGAGGCCGCCGGGACGGAGCTCAAGATCACGCCGCACATCAGCTCGGCGAACTACCTGCGACTCGACATCGAGCAGAAGCTCGAGGTCTTCACCGCCGCCCAGACGAGCCCGTCGGTCCCGCCGCCGAAGACCACGCGGGAAATCACGACCTCGATCACGATCCCGGACCACCAGACGGTCGTGATCGGGGGACTTCGCGCCAACAACTACCGCGAGACCGTCCTCAAGATCCCCATCCTCGGGGACATCCCGGTCGTGGGCTACCTCTTCAAGAGCACGGAGGTCTCGATCGAAGAGACGCAGATCTACATCTTCGTGACCCCGCACATCCTGAAAGAACGGGACTTTAAAGACCTCCACAAGATCTCCTACGATGACAAGGTCGAGCTGGAGAACCTCGGCGGGGACCTTCGACAGGTGGACCCGAATTTCGTAAGATATAGGACCGAACAGGAGATGTACCGGGAGCGCGGGCGCCTCGACTCCCTGTACATGCTCGAGTACCGGAGCCCGACCGAGAAGAGGTAGCCGGGGCGCGGCACCTCTCCGGGGTCTGACTCCCCGGAGAGGTGCCGTGGAGGGCTCGTAAGTGGCGGCGGATATCTATAGCCTGCTCCTGGACGAGGGTCTGATTAGCGAGGAGCAGATCGGCGAGTGCCGGAAGCTCGAAGAGGAGCTCTCGGTCACCTCGGACCGGGCGATCGTCGAGAAGCAGATCGTCTCCGAGAAGCGGCTTCTCGGGATCCTCTCCCGGCAGTTCGGCTACTCGTACTACGAAAGCCTCGACGGGTTCCGGGTCCCCGAGGTCTTCCTGGAAAAGGTCCCGATCGGGTTCGCGAGGAACTTCAACCTCGTGGCGATCGGGCAGGAGAACGGATCGCTCCTCGTGGCCACGAGCTCGATCCTGGACCTCCACCCCCTGGACGATGTCGCCACCTGGGTCGGCTGCGACACCGAGCCGGTACTCGCCCCGGGAAAGGAGATCCAGGCCCTCATCAACAAGGCCTACGAGAAGGACCGGGAGATGGGGGACGTCCTGGAGGGGCTCGAGTTCGAGGGCGACCTCGAGAGTCTCGCCGAGGACCTCGAGGGCACCGCCGATCTCCTCGATGTCGCCCAGCAGGCGCCGATCATCAAGCTCGTGAACTCGGTGCTCCATCAGGCGCTCCGTAAGCGCGCCTCGGATATCC
>JACQVV010000656.1 GCA_016209595.1 Planctomycetota bacterium | reverse complement strand
GCCCCCGCCCGCCCGCTGCCGCGACGACGGCCGCGGCCAGCGCGGCGTTTCCGCAACTCGCGATCGCCAGCTCGCGGGGCCGCGACGGATCGGCGAGACCGGCTCGCTTCGCGACCTCGAGCCACACCAGGACGCCGAACAGGTGGCGCGCCTTGTGCGAGCCGGAGACGTTTCCGGTCTCGTCCTTCACCCAGACGCCGCCCTTGTCGGAGAGCCCGAGGGCGGCCCAGAGCGAGGGCTCGCGCCTGAAGGGCGTCACCGTGAAACCCCGGCCATCCACTTCCGCCACGGCGTTGTCGAGCTCGCGGACCATCTCGACGTACGCCTCGTCGGAGAGCCCTCCCGCGAGCGCCACGCCGTGCGAGTGGAGGAGCTCGCGGTAGGCGAGGAACGGGTTGGGCTCCTCGCGGTCCGGGAAGGCGAGACGCGATGGGTCGAGGACCCGGCCCAGGACGTGGTCGATGTCATCGCCAGGACGCGCGGCGGCGCAGCGGAACGGCACGAGCTCGGTAGGCGGCGGGACCCACCCGCATCCGGTGCAACAGAGCGAGGTCGGACGGGTCACAGCTTCTCGGCAACTCCGGTTCGCGCGTTGAGTTCCCTGATCCGCTCGTCCCAGGCCGGGACGAGCGAGCGGAGATCCTTCCAGAACCCCTGCCGCCTTCGGGCCTCGAATTCGTCGAGCGGCACGTCCTGCTGCTCCACCCAGGTGAAGTAGCCGAGGTTGAAGATCCGGTTCCTCTCGCGAGTCCCCAGCTCGAACACGTGGTCGGTCCCCGCGCCCAAGGCGTGTCGGCCGAAGGTCTCGGCCGCGGCGATGGCATCGAACCCGCGGGGGAAGTGCTTCGCGAGCGCCTTGGCCCGCTCGCTCCCGTACATCTCGCCGCCGTCGGTCGCGACGGTCACCAGGACGTCCTTTTCGCCGAGACCGAGGTATTTCGCGGTCTTCGCCGCCGCGAGGACATTGGCGATCGAGGAGAGGCCGAGCGATGTGAGGGCGCTCGCGAGCTCCGGCCGGATGCCGCGCCGATCGCGGAGGTAGGCGCGTCCGGTTTCGGAATCGAAGAGAACGCCCAGCGAGTCGGTCGAGGCGTCGGAGAGCGCCACCACGAAGTCCGTGGCCATGACGTTATGGATGTACGGGACGTGCTTATCGCCGATTCCCTGGATGTTGTGATCGCCGAAGCCGTTCTCGGAGAGCGTGGGGCATTCGAGGGCCTCGACCGCGACCGTGCGCGACCCGTGACGCTCCTTGAGGTAGTCGCCGGCGGCGAGGGTCCCGGCCGAGCCGGTCGCGGAGACGAAGGCGGCTAGCGTGAGGCCGCGCTCGCGAGCCGCGAGCGCCTCGAACGCCTTCTCCAGCGCGCGTCCGGTCGCGGTGTAGTGGACGAGGTAATTCCCGAACTCGCAGAACTGGTTGAAGATCACGTTCGCGGGATCGCGGTCGAGCTCCCCGCATTTGTCGTAGATCTCCTTCACGTTCGACTCGCATCCGGGAGTCCGGATGATGTCGGAGGGATCCGCGACCCATCTTTCGAGCCACTGGAACCGCTCCTCGCTCATCCTTTCGGGCAGCACCGCGACCCCGCGACAGCCCAGGATGCGCGAGATCGCGACCCCTCCCCGGCAGTAGTTCCCGGTCGAGGGCCAGATCGCGCGATGGACCGTGGGATCGAACTGGCCCGTGACGAGCCTCGGCACGAGACAGCCGTACGCGGCGAGCACCTTGTGGGCCCGGATCATGGGGAACCGATTCCCCAGAAGCACGACGATCTTCGCGGGAACGCCGGTCAAGGCCTCGGGAAGGACGAGGTGCTCGGGGACCGAGGCGGCCGTCCTCCTGTCCGCGCCGTTCATCCAGTGCACGCGGAAGAGATTCAGAGGATGGGGCGCGTCCGGATCGATCTGGGAGAGACGCGCGGCGATCCGGGGCGGGATGCCGGCGGGGTCCTGGATCTCCGCGAAGGTCGGGAGCACGACTCCGGCCTCCCGGAAGCGCGCGGCCGTCCTCTCCAGGACGCGCGAATCGAGGATCTCCGTTTCCAGGCCGAGCCGTGTCATCGACCTCCTCCCCGCGAGGCGAAGACGCTCGGGAAGAGCGCGAGGAAGGCGATCGCGTGCTCGAGCTCCCGGAGGTCCACGCACTCGCCGATCTTGTGTGTGTTCTGCTCGATCCCGGGCCCCAGGCCGAACATGGCGGGGTGCTTCACCGCGCCCGACACGACCCAGCCCTTCTTCTCGGGGACCGCGATCGACGTGTCGCCGACCGGCACCGGGAAGCCGACGCCGTCCGTCGAGAAGATCCACCGCGCCACGCGAGGCTCGCGCCTCGGCGCGCCGCCCGTGGTTCCCGCCGGAACGTGCGGCGAAATCGCTCGCTGGTAGGCCAGGGCGGCCGCGCGGATCGCGTGGTGGCTCTCGGGAGTCTCCCATCCCATGTAGATCTGCGGGTTCCCGGGGACGTATCCCCTCCAGGTCGGCTGGTCGTAGAGCGGCACCGAGATCTCGACGGAAAGACCGGCCGCGCGGGCGGCCCGGACGCTTGCGAGGGTCTCGATGTCAGCTACGGCTTTCTCGGGCGTCTCGCCGACCGTGAGCCGCCGGTCGAAGCGGAAGACGAACCGCTCGGGCACCGCGCAGTCGCTCGGGCTTTCGAGCGTCGCCCAGGAGGCCGTCCGGGTCCCGGGCCCCAGGAACGGGTGCTCGAGAAAGCCCTCGCGCCGATCGTAGGCCCGGGCGGCCTCGGCGAGGATCGCGCCCCCGAACTCCAGCGGGTTCTTCCCCTCCCACGGCATCGAGCCGTGGCAGGAGCGCCCCGTCACGACGACCTCGATCTGCATCCGGCCGCGCTGGCCGCGGTAGATGCCGAGCGCGCCCTTCGTGGAGTCTCCGGTCCCTTCCGTGAGGATCACAACGTCCGGCACCAGCTCGGGCGGCGCGCCGGGGAGGACCTTCCGGGTCACGTGGAGCGGCCCGCCACCATCGTTGTCCTCCTCCGCCGCCGTCGCGTAGGCGCGGACGATCGCGCCGCGGAGCGCGCCCTGAGGCGCGAGCTCAAGGAGAATCTTCGTCGCGACGATCTCGGCGACCACGCCCCCGAGCTGGTCGGCCGAACCGCGACCGAAAAGGAGATGGTCCCACTCCGAGTCCGGGGGAAGGTAGCCGAGTTCGTGCTTGAGGAAGGTTCGGTCCACGCGCTTGGGATCGACGAGCCCGTCGTACGCGTCGATTCCGCCCCCGGTCTTTTCCAGCCACTGGGCCCGGAGCGCCCGGACCGTGTCGCAGTGGCCGTCGAGGTAGACGACCTTCTTCTCGCGGGCCTGCACGCCGTCCGTGGGGTCCAGGACGACCCACACGAGGTTCCCGAAGTCGTCGAACGAGACGTCCGAGGCGCTCCGCACCGCGCCCGCCTCGACGACCATCCGTCGAAGGTACTCCAGTCGCGGCCCCTCGTGGTTAGACGTGCCGCATAGCGGGTCGCCGCCCCGTTCTGCCGGCCGGTCGACGTGATCGGCTGGGATGCGAACCGCCTCTTTCAGGATCGACGTTGCGAGCGGGCGGTACTGTACCGCGAGCTCGCGAACGCGGGTTTCGAGGGAGGGCATGGAGTTCTCCAGACTTCCGTGGCTTACAGCCGGGCGAGCCGCCCGGCGAGATCGGGGACCTTCGCGACAGCAAGGAGCGCCATGATGGCGTAGACCTTCTTGTTGGCCTCGCGGGCGACGTCAACCGCCGCACGCTCCATGACGCCGGCCGAGACCTCGGCGCCGATATCGGCCGGGAGGCAGTGCATGTAGAGGGCCTTCCCGCCGGCCGTGAGCGCCATCCGCCGCTCGTCGCAGATCCAGTCCTTGTGCCGGGCGTTCCGTTCGAGCGCGCGCTGCTCGATCTCCTTCATCGCCTTGGCGTCGCGGGCGCGGTTCGCCTCGACCCGCTCCAGCATGAGGTCATACGGCCCCCAGCTCTTCGGGTACACGGCGTCCGCGTCGCGGAAGGCGTCGTCCATCGAGGCCGCGATCCGGAACGATCCTCCCCCCGCCTCTGCGTTCTTTCGGGCCGCATCGAGTGTGGAGTCCATGAGACGGTAGCCCTCGGGATGCGCGAGCGTGACCTTCGCCCCGAACCGCGGAAGGAGCATGGCGAGGCCCTGCGGGACCGAGAGGGGCTTGGCGTAGCTCGGGGAGTAGGCCCAGGACACGGCGATTCGCTTCCCCGCGAGCCCGTCCGGGAAGGTCTCGCGGAGCCAGAGGAGGTCGGCCAGCGTCTGCGTCGGATGGTCGATGTCGCACTGGAGATTCACGACCGGCACCGCGCGCGGGTCGTCCGTCGCGGCGAGGTAGTCGCGGATGCCGCGCTCCACCTCGCGCATGAAGCGGTTCCCCTCGCCGAGGATGAGGTCGTGGCGAACGCCGAGCGCGTGAGCGTTCATGCCGAGCATGGCCCCGGTCTCTCTCGCGGTCTCGCCGTGGGAGACCTGGGTCGACGAGCCGTCCACCACGACCGGGTGCATGCCCAGCCGCGCCGCGGCCCCGGCCCAGGCCGACTTCGTGCGGGTCGAGCTGTCGAAGAAGAGAGCGTAGGCGAGCTCGTTCGGGAGGAGCGGGGTCGGCCTCCCGGCGCGGTCGAGGGCCTCGAGCGTGTCCGCGACGCCCAGGAGCGCTCTGATCTCGCGCGTGGAGTAGTCCTCGGTGGAGAGAAGGCTCCGGCCCAGGAGGCCCCGGAGTATCTCCGGCGACAGATCCGCGGTATCGGTCATGATCGTTTCTCCTTGCGGTCGGCGGGCGAAGCCGTGATGTGCGTGCCCGCCCTGTTCTCCAAAGCCTCGGGGATCTTCTCGGGTAGCGTGATGATCACTTCCCTCCCGCCCGCCTCGATGAAGTCGCAGGCGGCCTCGATCTTGGGGCCCATGCTCCCGGGCGGGAACTGCCCCTCGGCGAGGTGCCGCCGGGCCTCCTCGACGGTCATCCGGTCGATCGGCCGCGCGGTCGGCTTCCCGTGGTCGAGGGCGACCCGGTCAACGCCCGTGGATATGAGGAAGAGGTCTGCCGGGAGCCCGATCGCAAGCAGAGCGGAAGTGCGGTCCTTGTCGACCACGGCCTCGACGCCCGAGAGCTCCACGCCCTCTCGCACGACCGGGATGCCCCCTCCCCCCGCCGCGACCGTGATCGTCCCGGCCTGCACGAGGTCGCGGATGGCGTCGATCTCGACGATCGAAAGAGGTTTCGGGCTCGGCACAACCCGCCGCCAGCCCCGCCCCGCGTCCTCGGCCATGGTCCAGCCGGTCTCGCGCGACTTCGCCGCTGCTTCCTCGGCCGTGTAGAAGCGGCCCACGGGCTTCGTGGGGTTCTTGAAAGCCGGATCGTCGCGCGAGACCACGACCTGGGTCACGACCGTCGCCACGGTACGCCGAATCCCGCGCGTCCTGAGCTCGTTCCCCAGGACTTGCTGGAGCATGTAGCCCATACCGCCCTGCGAGTCGGAGTCGCAGATGTCGAGAGTGAGCGGGTAGACGTGAGGGAGCGCCATCTCGACCCTGAGGAGGATGCTCCCGATCTGCGGGCCGTTCCCGTGCGTGAGCACGACGCGCCAGCCCATCTCGATCATCTGGGCCACATGGCGGGAGGTGTCCCGGGCGTTCGCGTACTGCTCGGGGATCGTGCCCACCTGCCCCTGGCGGGTGATCGAGTTGCCGCCGATCGCGACCACGGCGAGGGGCTGGGAGGATTCGGCTCTTGGCATGAAGAGGATCTCGAAAGGGCGAGAGTCTACCAGGGTCAGGCGTTGATGTAATTCACCTGGCCCTCGGCGAACAGCGCCTCCCTCAGCGCGTTCAGGATGTGGAAATAGGTGAGGTCCACCTCGCTCTCGGCCCGGCCCTCGATCGAGGCCGCCGGGTCGCGCGCGTCGCAACGGACATCGAACCCGTCGCCGGAAAACTCGGCGTGGTCCCCCCGGATCGCGAGACGGTACTCGCGCCCCTGGAAGCGGCCCAGGACGAGATCCCGTCCGCCCTCGCGCGCGAGATGGAAGCCGTCGGTCGGCCGCGCGCGCTCCCACGCCTCGCGGCTGCCGAAGAAGCGCGGCTTGATCGCGTAGGGGCCGCCGTCCTCCGGGCAGAAGACATCGCAGTTCCCGCAGTCGTTGCAGAAGTCGGCGTAGTTCCCGATCTGGTGGCGCCTGAGGAGAGCCAGGGGCGGCCCCTCCTCGCGTTCCCACACCCCGCCCGCATGGGGCCGCATCTTCACGACGGGGATCGTGGATCGGGGCATGAGATAGGTGAAGTTCGCGTCGTTGGGACAGACCGGCACGCACTTGTCGCAGGTGATGCAATCGAAGAGCGAGAGCTTCGTACCCACCTTGGGCGGCTGCTTCGTGTTGGCGTCCCGCCGGTAGCGCTCCTCGCGGGTGACGCGCTCCGCGTAGATCCGCGTGTTCTGGAGGCGCGCTTCGGCGAGCCAGCGCGCGAGGAATTCGGGCCCCGCGGCGGAGGCCAGGTCGGCCCCGGTCGAGAGCGCCCGCCGGCAGGCTCCCGCTACGGCGGCGTCCTCCCCGGCGATCCGTTCGAGCGCCCGTTCCGCCTCCCCCTGCCCCAGAAGGACGAACTCGTCCACCGTGCGCGCGCCGGCGGCCTCCATTCTCTTCGAGAGCTCCGCGAGGTACGCGTGCATCCGGCCGTATCCTCCCGTTCGCAGGAGGTCGCTGCACGCCGTCACCGGAACGAGCCCGAGCGAAACCGCGTCGGGGAAGTTCGTCCGGTCGATTCCAGCGGAAAACGAGATCGGGATCTCGTCCCCGAACGCTTCCCGGAAGCGCGCCACGAGCTGGACCGCCAGGACGTGGAGCGGCGGGCCGGAGAGATACGAGGTCTTCTCCGTGCCCGGAAGGAAATCCCCGCGGTTCTGAACGACAAGCGTATTCGAGAACTTCACGCCGAAGCCGAGCCCGAGCGACCGGGCGGTCTCGGCGAGCCGGCCGGAGAGATCGACCGCCTGGTCCCAGCGGGTGTCGCGGTCGAAGGCCTCGTCCGGGATCGTGTCCTCGTAGCCCAGGACGTCATGGAAGAGCCGCCGCGCCTCGTCTTTCCCCAGGAGCGTCGGGTTGAGCTTCACCACAGAGGAGAGCCCGTAGGCGCGAAAGAGCCAGTCGATGATCCGCTCGATCTCGTCCGGAGGGCAACCGTGGAAGGTGGAGAGCGTCAGCGTGTCCGAGATGCGCGTCCGGAAGTCGAGGTCGCGGAATCGTGCGAGTTCGGGCGGGATCTGCCGGCGGAGGATTTCCACGACGGCCCTCGCGTCCATCATCCCCGCGAGAAAGGCCCGCACCTTCTCGCTCTGGACGCCAGCGAGGTCGTAGCCCACCGAGAGGTCGAAGATCGTCCGGTCTTCGCCCGGCGCGGGCCCGAGCTCGCCGCTCGCCACGAGGATCTCGATCAGCATCGAGGCCTTCACGTACTCCTCCAGGGACTCCGGCACCCGAAGCTCCTGCGACCACTCGATGTTGTAGCCCACCGTGCGCATGTCGATGCAGGGGCGCGGAATCGCGAGGTCGTCCCGCACCTGGACCGTCTTGAGCTCGAAGATCCGGCCCCCCCCGAGAAACGAGAGGACGATGTTCTGCGCGAGCTGCGTGTGGGGGCCGGCGGCGGGCCCCAGTCCCGTCGAAGCCGACTTCCCATGGAACCGGACGGAGAGATCCCGTCCTGCCTCGCCCCGGAAGAACTTCCGCGCGGGGAGGTCGAAGATCGCCTCGCGCTCGCGGAGCTCGCGGAACATCCGGGCCACGAGCCGGTCGAAGGGGTAGGGGACGAGGACAGACATTCGGAAGATTCCGGGGCGAAGAACCTGTCAACGCGATGGATGTGACGGTGAGCCTCTTCCGCCGAGGAAGCGGCGGTCGAAGCGTCGGATACCCCGATCCCGGGACCGCGGTCTCGGGGGCGCGCTACTTCCGCATGGCTTGCAGCCAGGCTAGCAAGTCGGGATGGCCCAGGTGGGCCGCGCCGACCAGGGCGTCCGGGTCCGACGCCGGCGCGATGCGGACGGATCGGAGGAAGGCGCGGAGGTCTTCGGCCACGGCGTCTTGCTTTTTCGCGTCCGAGAAGGAGGCGTGCCAGACAGGGTTGAAGTCCTCGTCCCAGCCGACGGCCAGGAGCGCGAGGAAATCGCGAACGTTCCCCGCGACGATCCGGCTCCCGCTGACGTCGCAATCAAGGTAGACGACCGGCGCGCGATCCAGGGGGCGGTCGTCGTGGCGCCACAAGGCGAACAACGAGCCGTCCGAGGTGCTCGCGAACGCGGTCGTCCGGCTGGCCCCGATCTCGTCGCCGTGCCACCAGTCGAGCGCCATGCGATGTCCCTCGTAGGGCGTGAGGAGCCGGATGTCGCCAGGTTGCCTGCCCGTCTGGCGCTGCCACAGGAACAGGTCCGGGATCGGCTTCGGGAACGACTCAGGAGGCGGCGCTTTCCTGGTGGCGGGTCGAGCCGGCGAGAATTGCTGGCCGCAATGCGGACACGTGAACGTCTCCGGGGCTGGCTTGGGATCCGTGCGCCGAGTCGAGGCCCGCACGGACGGACGTTTGGAGCGCCGGGAGCTTCCTTTCGCCTCGCCCGCCTTCCTGGTCGGGTTCTTCCGCGTGGCCGCCTTCCTCTTCTCGGTCATCTTGAAGTCCTCTCGCGCCGGTCGGCAACATAGGTTCTCTTCTCGGACGTTCGACAGCCTGAGCAACCGCGCATGGCGCGGTGCCCCGGACCCGCAAGTGCCCCCGACACGCCCCATTGGCTCCAATTTTGCACGATGATACCATGACACACAACGCGTCGAGGTGTTTCGAGGGCAGACGCGCGGCACGGAGGGCGCAGATCGTCCAATAGCGAGGCTCGCCCCTGGAGGTTCTCTCCGGTCGAGCCCGGGTCCCTCACGAGCGCATCTCTAACTGCCGCCGCACCGGTCGCAAAAGAGGGCGTCGGCGGCGAACTCGCGCCTCCAGGAGTTCGCTCTTCAGGCTGCTAGCCCCCGAGAATCTCCCGCGCCCACGCGGCCTCCTCGGGCGAGAGCGGCGGGTCGATCGGGGCCCGGGGGTCGAGCGAGTAGTCGTAGCCGGCGCGTTCGTAGCGCGAGTCGAAGACCACCGCGAGATCGATCTGCACGTCGGGGTCTTTTCCGGCCAGCGGAATGGGAACGACCGGGAGCCGGTCCTTCAGCGTCCAGGAGTAGACCTGGACCCGCGGGCGCCGCTTGGCGCGCGAGACGAAGGCGTGGTAGTCCCCGGCGGGGAGCGGTTCCAGCGTGGGCAGTCGCTCGCCGCCGCGCAGGAGGTCGATCTCCACCAGGTGGCTCGCGCTCCGGAGGACCTCCTCTCTCTTCTTCATGTACTCCTTCTGTCCGTCGCTCCCGTGGCGCTTGTTCGTCGGCGAGAGAACCTCGATCACCGTCACGACCTCGAGGGTCTCCCGCTCGCGAAGTACGAGGTACGTTTCACGGCGCTCCTCGGGGATGGGAAGCGTGAGATCGACGGGGACGTGCTCCAGGTAGACCCTCCGCACCGATCGCACGGTGTAACGGGGGCGGACCTGGGGAACGAGCGCGTCTGCGAGATTCGTGAGAAGCGGGGCGTGGAACGACTCCCACTCGTATCCCTCGAGCCTGGGGTCCATACCGGGGAAGGGCGAAGGCATGGCGCGCACCTCTCTTGCTGCCAGAATCGGGTGCTGCCCACAGGATACACCGGAAACCGAGGTGTCGGACACCGGGGACCGGGGGATCGCCAAGGCCTCAGGGCGCCGAGGCTGAACCTGTAGTAAGATGCAGGCGCCATGAGAGAATTCGACGTCGTAGTGGAGCGTGACGAGGACGGGTACTACGTCGCGTCGGTTCCAGCACTGCGAGGTTGCCACACGCAGGCCAGATCCCTGGACGAGCTGATGGTTCGCGCTCGCGAAGCGATCGAGCTGTGCCTGGAGATGGAAGGCGCGCCCACAGAAGGACTGGAGTTCATAGGTGTTCAGCGCGTTCGACTTCCCGCATGACCCGGCTTCCCAGCGTTACGGGCAGGGAGCTCATCGCTGCCCTGACTCGCGTGGGGTTAGAGCAGATACGTGTCCGAGGAAGCGACCACTACACCCGCGGCATCCCGACGAACGAGTCACTGTCGTGGCCACACACGCAGGCAAGACGATCGGCCGTGGACTCCTGTCCAAGATCCTCCGCGACGCGAAGGTCGGTCGGGATGACATCATGCCGCACCTCTGAGCCGTGCGCTCTGGGGCCGAGCGCTCCAACCTCCCCATGCAGCCGACCGGCTCCGGCGGCGGCCGATGGGCAACGTTGGGCCGACGAAGAGAATGAATGCCTGAGATCTCAAGATTCCTCGGAATCGTGATCGCGATGTACTACAACGATCACTCGCCGCCGCACTTCCACGCGAAGTACGGTACTTTCGAGATCACCGTGCGAATCGCCGATGGCGTCGTCGAGGGGAGGTTCCCGAGACGCGCCCTCAGCCTGGTGCTGGAATGGTACAGTGCCCACCAGGCCGAGCTCCTCGAAGACTGGAGCCTGGCGCGGGAACGCCGGGCCCTACGCCGCATCGACCCGTTGGAGTAGCCGTCATGATTCCTTTGCTCGAATCAGCCGAGTACGTCACCGGACACACCATCCGCCTGAGGTTCGCGGACGGGACTGAAGGAGAAGTGGACATGAAGGATGAACTCTGGGGAGAGGTCTTCGAGCCCCTGAAGGATCCGGAAGTCTTCCTACAGTTCCAGCTTGACCGCGAACTGAACACGCTGACCTGGCCTTCTGGGGCGGACCTGGCTCCCGAATTCCTCTACGAGAAGGCGGCGGCCCAACAAGCCGATGCAGCGGACCGGCCT
>JACQVV010000655.1 GCA_016209595.1 Planctomycetota bacterium | reverse complement strand
GTTCCATCTCGTGTTCGACGAGGCGGCGAAGGAACTGCGGCTCGAGGCGAAGGATGGCGACGAAGTCGTGGAACGCTACGAGGTGCCGCCCGAGCTCGTCTTCCTCAACCACCCGGGCAAGATCACGTTCCACCGGGACGGGCGAGTCACCTGGCCGGTCCCCGACACGACGCTCCTCGGGGAGAAGGCGCGCGACGCGACGGCCTCCGACATCACGGTCAGGAACACGAAGACGGGCGCGCTCTGCGCCTACGACCTCGACCCGGGCGACATCATCAACTTCATGATGAAGGACACTCCCGCGAGGAAGTGACAGGTGGCGAGGGAACGTTTCGGTGGGCTCTACGTCGCGACGGTCGGACTTCGACTTCTCTTCGCCGGCGGGGTTCTCGCGCTGGCGTGTCGGTTCGTCTGGACCGGCACTTTTCGCGCCGGCATCGACTTCGAAGGGGGAACGGAGCTCGTCTACGAGCTGCCGATCGACCCGGTCACGGGGGAGAGGGGGCGCGCCGAGGACGTCGCCCAGTGCTGCAAGGTCTTCCGCGAGCGGATCGAGACGAGCGAGATCGCCTGGAATCCGTCGGTGGAGGCCCTGGACAACCGGAGAATTCGCGTCCGCGTTCCGGTGCGGGACGAAAAGGAAGCGCGGGAGGTAGACGCGCTCCTCAGGAGCCTCGGGAAGCTCGAATTCCGTCTGGTGGCAGGGAGGCGGACAGGTGACAAGGGAACGCCGATCGACTACTCCGAGGAAGACGCCGAGTGGCGGGTTTTCGAGGGCCTCTCGAGCAAGGCCAGGGACGACATGGCGCGCCATCAGTACGAGATCTCCCTCGCGAGCAAAGGCGCGCACCATGGCGAAAGGAGGCGTGGATACCAGTGGTACGCGGTCGAGAAGCCCGACCGGGGCCGGCCGCCGTGGCGCCTGATCGTCCTCTGGGAGAAGGACGAGGACGGGAACAAGATCCGGTTTCCGGTCTTCGAAGGCGGTCAACTCGATGAGGTCGGCCTCAACCGGATCCCGGACCTCCGGCCGACCTTCGAGTTCCGGGAGGAGTACAAGTCCGACTTCGCGAGGTTCACCGGGATGCACGTCGGCGAGCCCCTCGCGATCCTCTACGACGACGTCGAGGTGAGCGACCCCGTGATCGACGAGAAGCTCCCCGGCCAGGGCGAGATCACCGGACTCTCCAGGGATCTCGCCCTGAGGATCGTCACTGTCCTCCGGTCGGGACGGCTTTCGGTCCGCCCGAAGCTCGTCTCACAGGACCGGATCGAACCTGTCATCCAGCTTGGCACCCTGACCTCGGGACCGTACGTCGGAGGGGCAGCGCTTCTCGTGGTCGCGATCGCACTCCTCGTTGCGTACCGCGTACCCGGCCTGCCGGCGCTCGCGAGCCTCGCGACCACGCTCACCGGCCTCGCAGGAGGAGCGGCAAAGGCCGGGGCGGCGCTCTCGGCCGCGTCGGTCGCTGGCGTCTTGCTCGCGGTGGGACTGAACCTCCACGCGAGCGCGCTCCTCCTCGACCGGATCCGGGCCGTCTGCCGGCGGGGGAAGGGGATCGACGTGGCTCAGCCCATTGGCTTCCTCATGGCGCTTGTCGCGGCGGTCGTGTCCCATGCGCCCGCGATTGCCGCGGGGCTGGCGCTCCATTTTCTCGCCCGGGACGGCCTCCGCGACGCGGGGGAGGCGCTGTTCCTGGGGGCGAGCGGGTCCCTCTTCGCGCTCGTGTTCGTGATGGATCCGCTTTGCGTCGCGCTCCGGAAGATTGGTGTCCTGCGAGGTCCGGCAAGAACCGAGCCGGAGAAACCTGGTCCCGGCCTGCTGCCAGGCCTTCGCCACATCCTCCCGATCGCGCTCGTTCTCGCGGCTGCCGTGATCGCGATCGGATCGGGACAGGCGGTTCTCTGGGCCGCGATTGGACTGGTCGTCCTTTCGCTCGGGGCGGCGGAAGCGGCGAGTCGCTATCTGGACCGAACCGCGACGGGGAGCGCAGAGTCGATCCAGCCGCCTCCGAGCACGACGTCCCCTTCGTAGAAGACGACCGCCTGGCCGGGGGTCACCGCGGATTCCGGGCGGTCGAAGAGGACCTCGGCGCCGCCGCTCGCGTCCATGCGGACGGTGCAATCGCCGGGACGGTGGTTGTACCGGACCTGCGCGGCGCAGCGTAGCTCGGTGCCCGGCGCGGGGACCTGGCCTGTCGTCCAGAGCACGCCGGCCGCGAGGAGGCCGCCGCGCGCGAGCTCGTCGCGGGTTCCCACCACCACGGTGTTCGTCTCGGCGTCGAGCTCGACGACGTAGAGTGGGTGGCCCGCGGCGACGCCCACTCCCCGGCGCTGGCCGATCGTGAAGGCCGCGACACCGGAGTGGGTCCCGAGGAGGCGGCCGGAGGTGTCGCGGATCTCGCCAGGCCGGAACGAGTCGGGCCGGACCGCCTGGACGACCGGGCGATAGTCGCCGTCCGGTACGAAGCAGATGTCCTGACTTTCCGGCTTGTCCGCGTTGGGGAAGCCGTGCTCCCGAGCGACCTCGCGCACCTTGCTTTTCTCCAGATCCCCGACGGGGAAGCGCGCGGCGGCGATCTCGCCCGGCCCGAGTGCGAAAAGGTAGTACGACTGGTCCTTGGAAAGGTCGCGGGCGCGGGCCAGGGCGAGCGACCCTTCGCGGTCGACCCGCCGGACGTAATGCCCCGTGGCGACGGCCTCGGCGCCGAGCTCGCGAGCGGTCTCGAGGAGCCGCCCGAACTTGAGCCACTGGTTGCACCGGACGCAGGGGTTAGGAGTCCGTGCGCGGGCGTACTCGCCGGCGAAGTCGTCCACGATCCTCCCGAACTCCTCCTCGAAGTTCAGGCTGTAGAAGGGGATGCCGAGGATTCCGGCCACCCGGCGCGCGTCGTCGGCGTCCCGGGCGCTGCAGCAGCCCCGACTCCTCTCGACCCCGGACACCGGCTGGTGGCCGAGTCGCATGAAGAGGCCGATCACCTCGTGTCCCTCGGCGGCGAGGATGGCCGCGGCGACGCTCGAGTCGACGCCGCCCGACATGGCGGCCACGATCCTCACGGGATTTCTCTCCTTTTCGCAACTCAGAAGTCAGAAGTCGGAAGTCAGAAGTGAAAACAACGGCGGGCATGCTGTCTCAGTTCTGCCTTCTGCGTGCCAGCGGCCCCCTCCCCCCGTGCTCTGGATTTCTCTCCTTGCTCGCCTGAAGGGGCGTCCCTATACTACGCCATTTAACCACCCCCGCGCGGGGTGTTCCCGATGTCCGGCTGGATCGTTCTGGCGGTGGGCGGGGGGGGGTCGAGCTTTTTCTCGATCATCGTCCTGGTCGTCCTCTACTTCGTCGTCTTCTGGTTC
>JACQVV010000069.1 GCA_016209595.1 Planctomycetota bacterium | reverse complement strand
TTCTTCGACGAGGCGGCCAACCTCGCTCTTCTCTGGTCCAGGCGGCCCGGGCCGAGTACGCTGCCCGCTTCGACTCCTGGCCGGACCGGCCCCGGGGCGCGCGTCTCGTCCCGTTGTTCGAGTCCGGCGAACGAGATTCCCGGTGCCGAGACATCTTGTAGCTCGTACCCTCGGGTCGGATATCCGTGTCGCTTCGCGGAACGCCAGCACCGGCGCGCGCTGCCGGCTCAGGGAGCGCGGCCGATCACCGGGAACCCCTCGCGCTCGGCGGCGAGGGCAAGGCGGGCGTCGAGGCAGACGAGCTCGAGGGTCGCCGGACGTTGGGCCGAGCCGACGTGGGCGGCCGCGAGCTGCAGCGCGTCTCCCGTCCGGAGCCGATGCGTGCGGACGAGGCGCAAGGCGATGGGTCGCCTTGGTAGTACTTGCGGGCTCGCGAGCTCTCGGGCTCCTCGAGGAACAGCGGCACGATGGCCGGCGCTCGGATGGCTGATACCCGACCCTGTGGAAGACCGCTCAGGCCCCCCGGCGGCCCTCCTCGAGGATGCGGGCCGGGGGCTTCCTCACGTCCCACACGATCCGGAAGACGGCGAGGAGCCGGAGGACGTAGTAGGTCGTGTCGATCTCCCACCAGTAGAAGCCCTGGTTGGCGGAGTTCGGGTAGTGATGGTGGTTGTTGTGCCACCCCTCACCGCCGGTGAGAAGGGCAAGGAACCAGTTGTTCCGGCTGGTGTCGGTCGTCGGGAAGCGGCGCCGGCCGAGGACATGGGCGAGCGAGTTGATGCAGAAGGTCGCGTGCCAGAGGAGGACCGTGCTGGCGAAGGCTCCCCAGACGAGCCAGGAGAGGCCGCCGGTGAAGAAGAGGAGGACGCAGAGGAGGACGAAGGGGACGTGATACCAGCGATTGAGACACCGGAGTTCCGGGTAGCGCGCGAAGTCGGGGACCATCCGGAGGTTGGTCGCGTCGTAGTCGTGTGCGAGGATCCATCCCACGTGGGACCACAGGAATCCTTCGCGGGTCGGCGAGTGGACGTCTCCCTCCTGATCGGAGTTGGCGTGGTGGACACGGTGGTGCGCCGACCACCAGAGGACCCCCTTCTGGAGCGCGCAGGTCCCCAGGAGCGCCAGGACGAACTGGAAGGCGCGGCTCGTCTGGAAGGTCTTGTGGGCGAAGTAGCGGTGGTAGCCCGCGGTGAGCGCGAACATCCGCACGAAGTAGAGCCCCAAGCAGAGGCCGACCTCGGTCCATCCGACGCCCGTGTAGAGGGCGAGGAGACAGGCTGCGTGAACTCCGACGAAGGGAATCGACGTGACCCAGTCGATCCTTCCCCTCGTGCGGACCTCCGGGACAGCCTCCAGTGTGGTGGATGCCATGAGAGCTCCTTTCTCGAGTATTCGCGTCAAGAGAAAGGTAGCGCGAGCCGCGACTGGGGCGCCGTCAAGTCACCGTCAAATTCCCGTGACAATCGGTGATGGGCTACCGGACGAAACGGTATCCCACGCCCCGCACCGTTTGGATGTGCTTCGGCTGGGAAGGGTCGGCCTCGAAGTAGCGCCGGAGCCGGAGGATGAAGTTGTCCACGGTCCGGGTGGTGAGGTCCCCGGGCGCCCCCCAGACCTCCTCCAGGAGCCGAGCCCTGGAGAGAGCGTTCCCTTCCTCGGCGGCGAGCGCACGGAGGAGCATCGCTTCCAGCCGGCCGAGCTGGACCTCCTCCCCGTTCGCCGTGAGGGCGCGGAAGGTCTGGAAGTCGACCCGGCAATCGCCGAACTCCAGGATCCGTCCCCCCTGCCCGCTCGCCTCGGCTCGCGACCAGGCCTGGCGGCGAAGGAGCACGCGGAGGCGAGCCAGGAGCTCCTCGAGGTCGTAGGGCTTGGTGAGGTACTCGTCCCCGCCCGCGTCGAGGCCGGCGATCACGTCCTCGGTAAGCGTACGCGCGGTCAAGAAGAGGATCGGCATGAGGTTCCCGGTGCGGCGGACGCGGCGTGCGACGTCGAGGCCGTCGCCTCCCGGGAGCATCACGTCGAGGATCACCAGGTCGAACGACCTCCCCTCCTCGTCGAGGAACCGGATCGCCTGCGGGGCCGTTCCGGCGATTTTGACGTCGTAGCCAACGTTCCGCAGGTTGAAGGCGAGACCCTCGGCGAGGTGCTTCTCGTCTTCGACGAGCAGGATCCGGATCATCGAGCCCCCTCCTCTCCAGACTCCGTATCCACGCCCGGCCCGACGAGCTCGAACTCCGGGATCTCGAACTCGATCGCCGTCCCGGTCCCGGGCCCGGCCGAGGACGCGGAGACCTGCCAGCCGTGGCTCTCGGCGAGTGATCGCACGATGGCGAGCCCCAGGCCGGTCCCGCTGCGCGAGCGGTCCGGGTCCGTGTTCTCGACCCGGTAGAAGCGCTCGAAGACCCGCCGGAGCTCACTCCTGGGGATCCCGACGCCATCGTCCTTCACGGCCAGGACCATCCGGTTCCCCCGCGGGCCGGAAAGGGAGACCTCGATCGAAACTCCCGCGTCCTTCGCGTACTTCACAGAGTTGGAGACGAGGTTATCGAGCATCTGCCGGAGGAGCAATCGATCGGCCTCGACCCAGACTTCCGGTCCCGGGGCGAGAGCGATCCGGCCTGTTTTCCGCCCCTTCCTCTCCCCCTTCCCCGCTTCGGCCCCATCTTCCCCCTCGGCCCCCTCCCCCGTCCCGGCGCGAGCGAAGGCCGCCGCGGTCCGGTCGACGAAGGCCCGCAGGAAGTCGCGGAGCGCGATCCGCTCCCTGACCAGGGCCAGGCGCCGCTGGTCGATCTGGGCCGCACGAAGGACGTTGCCGATGAGCGACCCCAGGCGCGCCACGTCCTCCAGGATGATCGCCAGGAACCGCTGCCGGTCCGCCTCCCCGACGCCTGGGCGAAGGAGGGTCTGAACGTAGAGCTGGATCGACTGGAGCGGCGAGTTGAGTTCGTGCGAGATGCTCGCCAGGAAGTTGTCCTGGAGGCGGGAGAGCCGAATCTCCGAGAACAGGCGCGCTCCGAAGATCGAGGTGAGAACGAGGATCGCCACGAAGAGGCTGCTCCCCACGGCGATGAAGGTCCAGTGGAACGCCTCCCCAGCCTTCTCCGACTCCTGGGCGAGGTCGCGGATCCGGCTGTAGTCGTGGACGAGGACCACGTTCCACAGAACGGTCAGCGTGACCGTGAGCGCGAGCACGATCACGAAGATCGCGACCGGGCCGCCGAGCGAGCGCTTTCGTCCGAACACCGGAACTCCTTTCCACGCGAATCTATCGCGCTCTCCGCCCGAGGCGCAAGCGGGCGCGGGTGGTATGCTGGCCGGTCATGAGCTCTCTACCCGACTTCGAGGGCCTCATTCGCCGCGTCCGCGCTGGCGACGAAAGGGCGGCGGAGGAGCTCGTCCGCCGCTACGAGTTCGAGGTGCGGGACGCCGTGCGCTCCGGCCTTCAAAGCAAGCGCCTCCGCGGCCAGTTCGACTCCGTGGACGTCGCGCAGTCGGTCCTGGCGAGGTTCTTCGTGGGCGCCGCGGCGGGCGAGTTCGACCTTGCCAAGCCCGAGGACCTCGTGAAGCTCCTCGTCACGATGGCGAAGAACCGGCTGATCGACGTCGCCCGAAAGCAGAAGGCGCTCCGGCGCGACCGCGGGAGGGAACGCCCGCTCGACGCCGGCGAGTCGGTCCGGATCGACCCGCCCGCCCCGGAGCCCTCCCCCAGCCGCATGGTCGCCGGCCGGGAGCTCTTCGAGGAGTTCCGGAAGCGTCTCTCGGAGGAGGAGCGCTATCTCGCCGACCAGCGGGCCCTTGGGCGGCCGTGGAACGAGCTCGCCGCCGAGCTCGGAGAACGCGCCGATGCCTTGCGGATGCGGCTCGCGCGCGCGGTGGAACGGATCTCGAAGGAGATGGAGATCTAGCCTCCGATCGAGGAAGAAGGGAGGGAAGGAACGTGGAGGAGGTATTTGGCAAGCGGCTTGTCGCTGCCGGGCTTCTCTCGGTCGCGGACCTGAAAGATTGCCGCGATCTCGTTCGCGAGCTCACCGCCGCGGGCCTCTCGATCGCGCTTCCGCAAGTCGTCGTCAAGAAGGGCCTCGTCGAGGAAGCGGCCTGCCGTTCGATCTGGAAGGCCGCGGGGGGGAGTCCCATGCCCGATCTGCCGGAGCCCGACCCCGACCGCGATCGCCGGGCCCAGGAGCGCGTCCTTCGATCGGGGGCGCTCTCCGCCGAGGGCCTCGATGCGGTGCGGAGCTTCATGGGCTGGGCGGCCGAGCGAGGGCTACGGTTCGGTCTGGCCGAGATCCTCGTGCGCCGGGGCTTCCTGCCCGAGGCGGAGTTGACCTCGACCCAGGAGCTGCCTCCGCCGCTGCCCGTCCCCTTGCGGCGCCCTCCAACGCGATCGTCGGGGCAGACGGTCCCGGAGGCAAGGGAACCCGCACGCGCCGAACGATCCGCTCCCCAGGCCGGGGAACAACTGGCGCGCGCCGAACGCCGCCGGGGCAAGACCGATCGCGCGCCGGCCGTCCGGCCGCCCACGACCGGGAGGCACGGGCGCGGCGCGCGGCCCGGCCGCTCGAAGACGGTCCTGATCGCCGGCATCACCCTCGGGGCAGCCGTGCCCATCATCGCGGCCATCGTCACGATCGCGAGCGTTTCGGGGCCCGACCGGGACGCGGCCGCGGGGTCCCCGCCGGAGCCGAAGGGCCTGGATGCAGGGGCGAAGACGCGGGCAGCGGGTCCGGAGTCCGAGGCGCCTCTCCCGCTTGAAGACCGGCCGGAAGGCGAGCGACCGATCGAGGACGGACCGGTCGCCCCACGCGATCGCCCGCCGCGCCGACTCCTCGACAACCTGGACGAGTGGCAGATGGTCAACACCGGGCCGGGTTCCGGGCTCGTGGACGGCAACATCGTCCTCCGCGATAGCGGCAGCCACATGATGAGCAGCTTCGAGACCAAGCCGAAAAAGATCGAGCTCGGCCCCAGGTTCCGGATCGCGTTCGAGTTCCAGTACAGGTTCGAGGCGTCCCAGCAGGTCGTGATCTTCCTCTTCTTCGCCGCCGACCTGGCCTCCGGCTTCGATTCGAACGCGCTTCTCCTGCTTCCCGAGGACGGCGAACGGCGGGCCCACATTGGTTTCGCGCGCCGCGCTCCCGAAAAGTCGTGGGACTTGAAGGGGCCCACCGAGCTGGACTCGGGTCCTCTCGGTGGCGACCGCTGGCACCGCTTCGAGGTCGCATGGGACGAGGGGACACGGAAGCTCATGGTGATCCTCGACTCGAGCGACGTCATGCAGACGACCCTCGAACCAGGAGACGTCCTCCGGGCGCCCTGGGGGATCGGCATGGGCGGATTCCGCGAACTGCGAATCCGCGGACTCACCCTCCGCGAGGAGTGAAGCGATGGCGAGCGAGTGGCGTGCGTTCCTCGCCGAGGCGGTCCGGCGTGGGCTAATCGACGAGAAGGCGTACGCCTCGGCCGCGACCTGGTTCGAGTCGATCGAGCGCGGCGGACAGTCGGTCGATCCCGCGCGCGCGCTCGTCCGTCGCGGGCTCCTCACTGTCGAGGAGGCCCGTGCCATAGGGACCGCGCTGCCTGGGGCCCGTCCCCCTCCGGATGGGCCCCGCGGAGAGACGACCGCGGGGCTCGCGACACGGACGCTCTCGTGCCTGGACACGCAGACTCCGGTCTCCTCGGTCGTGCCTGGGCTCGCTCCGGTCGACCTCCCGGGGACGCGAGAGGAGTCCGGTCCTGTCTCGACCGGCAAGTACGAGCTTCAGAGGAGACTCGGTCAGGGCGGGATGGGCGACGTGTGGCTCGCGGTCGATCGGGACCTCCGGCGCGAGGTGGCCGTCAAGACAATCCGGGACGCCGTGGCGCGCGAGGACCTCGAGCGCTTCGTCTTCGAGGCGCAGGTGACGGGGCAGCTCGAACACCCCAACATCGTCCCGGTCTACGAGCTCGGCCTCTCGGCCGAGGACCGGCAGCCGTACCTCGTGCTGAAGCGGGTGCGGGGCAAGGGTCTCGACGCGGTGCTCGATTCGATCCGTCGCGGCGAGCCCTCGGGAGTGGGACGGATCGACGAGGTCCGGGACTCCCCGCAGAAGATGCTCGCCCGTGTCCTCGATGTCTTCACCGCGATCTGTCAGGCCCTCGCATACGCTCACGACCGGGGAGTGATCCATCGCGACCTCAAGCCGGCGAACGTCATGGTCGGCGAGTTCGGCGAGGTCCAGATCATGGACTGGGGGCTCGCGAAGGTCCTCGGCCGGGAGGAGGCCGGGCGCGTCCCGGCGACCGACCACGATCTGCGAGCGGAGCGCCCGGACCGCACCGCGGCAGGGTCGATCATGGGGACGCCGGTCTACATGCCTCCCGAGCAGGCTCGCGGGCAGGTCCACCGGCTCGACGAGCGGAGCGATGTCTACAGTCTGGGCGCCGTGCTCTACGAAATGGTCGCTCTCGCTCGCCCGTTCGAGATGGCGGGAGACCTGATCCAGATCCTCGAGGACGTGTCGAGGGGACGGTTCAAGGCTCCCGCCGCGAGAAGCCAGGCTCCCTGGGAGATCCCGGCCGAGATCGAAGCGGTCGTGCTCAAGGCGATGGCCAGGAGACCCGAGAACCGCTACGCGTCCGCCGCCCTTCTGCGAGCGGACATCGAGGCATACCGCGACGGCCGGACGCTCGGCGCGGTCGAGTATTCGCCATGGCAGGTCCTGGCGAAATGGGTCCGGAGGCACCGGACGGCGG
>JACQVV010000654.1 GCA_016209595.1 Planctomycetota bacterium | reverse complement strand
TCGCCCACCGCGACGCGGGCGTCGGACAGGTGGGGGCCGGCCTCGTCCGGCCGCCCATCTCGGTCTTCGAGCAGGCGCTCCTCGCCTACGCCGAGACGTACGGGCTCTGACCTCGATCGGCGAACATCCTGCCCGCCTGAGGTAGGCGAGGGTCTGGCCGCTCTCCAGGAGTCCGAGTAGAATGTGTGTGTGAACGAACCTCGGAAGCGGCGCAGCCTCGCCCGCCGCATCCGGAAGACGTTCACGAGGCCGCTCTCCTCGTTCGTGTCGGCCGTCGTCCCCATCCTCTACATCTTCTACATGAACCTGGTCTGGCGGACCAGCAAAGTGGAGATGTTCGGAGTGGCCGGGATGGTAGAGACGCGGCGCCGCCACGGCGGCATCGTCCAGGTACTCTGGCACGAGACGGTCTTCTTCGTCGCCTACGCCTTCCGCGAGCTCTCGGGCAGCACGCTCGCCTCGAAAAGCGACTTCGGCCAGCTCATCACGAACATGCTCGAGCGTTGCAACTTCGTCGTCCTCCGGGGCGGATCGAGCAAGAAAGGCCGCCGGACGGGAATCCTGCGCGAGCTGATCGACCACATGCGGACCTACCGCGACGTGTCGTACGGGATCACGGTCGACGGTTCGCGGGGACCGTGTCACGTGATGAAGCCCGGAGCGCTGGCGATCGCACGCGCGACGGGGACGCCCCTCTATCGGGTCCACGTCAGCTGCCGGCCGAACCTGCGCGCGCCGACCTGGGATCGGACGATCATCCCCCTCCCGTTCAGCCGGATCACGATCCTCTTCGAGGGACCGACGTTCTGTCCGGCCGACGTCTCGAACGCCGAGTTCGAACGGATCCGGGTCGACCTCGAGACCGCGCTCGAAACGACCCGTGCGAGGGCCGAGGCCCATTCCGATGGCGCTCACCTCGATCCAGAGCTCGACAACCGGCGGACCGGTGGGCTCTTGCTCCGACCGGGAGAGTTCCTGACTCCGATTCGCCGGAGTCCGGCGATTGCCGTCCTCTAGGGGACTCGAATTCGCGCCCGCGGAAAGGGGGCCGATTCAGCGAACGAGCGTCCGGACCTTGTCGCGCTTGACCCACGCTTGGCGGGGGCCGAGCCAGATGCGGAACCAGCCCGGCGCGTTCTCCCGCGCGTCGCGCGCGTAGAGCTGCCCCTTCGCGAGGAAACGCTTCCATCGCTCGGCCCCCGGTTCGGGGGCGAGCCGGGGCTGGTGCTTCGCGCGGACGAGGACCAGGGGGACTCGCGAGAGCGTGCGCACGCTCTTCTCGCGGATCCAACCGGCGCGCCCGTCGTACCAGACGCGGAGCCAGTTGCCCCGGCGGTGCGTGCGGACGAAGCGCTGTCCTTTCGGAGCCTTGCCGAGCTTCGCTCCGCCCTGGGCGGGCTTCTTTCTCACCCAGCCGAACCCCTTGAAGACGACGGCGCGCGTCGAGACGGGCCGGGTCCTGGGTCCGCCCGCCTGCTTCACCATCCGGATGTAGCGCCGCCACGGGAAGTACGGACCCGGGTCGGTGTGCGTCGAGCCCGGGACCTGCTTGTGGCTGATGATGTGCCGGCGGTCGATCGGGATCCGGTACTTGTCGCAGAGAAACCGGGTGAGGGCAGCCGATTTCCGGAGCATGGGCGTGGTGTAGTTGTTCCGGCGTGAAACGTAGCCCTCGTGCTCGATGCCGATCGAGGCCACGTTGTAGCTCCAGTTCCCCGCGTGCCAGGCGATGTTCTTGTCCTTCACGCATTGGCCGAGGCGGCCCTTGAAGCTCACGACGTAGTGGGCGCTCACACGCGAGGAGCGGTTCTTGAACCAGCTCATGGCCCCGGCGTAACTCCCCTGGACCGTGTGGATGACGACATACCGGATCCGGCGCGAGCGGGACGCCGTGTAGTTGGGGCTCCACACCTTGTCATTGACTCTCGGCTTCCTGGCGTCCGCCTCGGCGGCGGGACCCGCGGCCGCGAGTGCGGCGAGCACGATCAGGATGGGCAGGGCGGGCGTGCGTGACACGGCGTCTCCTCCTTCTCTAGCAGGGGCATTGCGGCGACAGGATCCTGAGCAAGGGGAGGGCCGATCGCACGGCGGCCGCTGGGACGGGGAGTCCCGTCACCCGCTGCAGAGAGACCGGCGGTCCGACCGCCGCCTCGCGTCCGAGGGCGGCGTTCCGGTCGCCGGTCGCGGGGTGCCGGCCGGGCGCGAACCGGCCTTCCGGCGGGGATTGCCGAATGGTCCGTCTGTTGCGTAAGCGGTGGGCAACCCATCTCGACGAGGAACCCCGCCATGAGGTCGAAGCGACTCCTGCCCGCCTTTCTGGTCCTGCCGTCGGCCATCCTTATCTGGATCCTCGCGAGCCCTTCTCAGGACTCGCCCAGCGCCCCGGAGTGGGAGGACGCGGATCCGGCAGCCCCCACGAGCATGACGGACGCTTCTGGGTCCTTCGGCCAGGGCGAACGTGAGGACCCGCGGGCCTCCGGCGACGGTGCTCGCCGCGCGTCCCCCGCGACCGACACGGGATCCGTCGATTCCCGAGGCGACTCCGATGGCCCCGAGTGGGACCCCGGGTCGGAAACGCCGGACGAGCCGACCGAGGAGGATTTCGGGCGCCTGGGCCGCATGACCGATCGGATCGCCGACCTTCTCTACGAGGGAACGGTGACGCCGGCCGAGATCCTCGATCGGATCCGCGCCGAGAGCGACCCCGACGTGGTGGACGCGCTCTTCGCGGCTCTCCAGGAAGCCGAGGACGTCCTGGACGGAGACGCGGCCGCGCTCGCCGCCTGGCTCGATCTCGCGCGGACCGACCCCGATCCCGCGAAGCGAGCGTCGGCGATTGGGGCTCTCGGCCTCCTCGCCGACCCGGACGGCACGATCCGCGCGACGCTTCTCGACCTCGCCCGCCGCGACTCCGACGAAGACGCGCGCTTCGCCGCGCTCGGCGCGCTCCTCGAATACGTCGACGCGCACCCCGAGGGCGCGGGGGAAGTCGCCCGGGCCGGCCTGGAGATCGCCCGATCGTCGGGCAACGCGCCCGAGATCCGTGCCGAGGCCCTCGCGGTGGTCGATCCCTACTACCTCGACTCCTCGGCGGTCGGCGAGGTCGGCACGTTCCTCGCGGACCCGGCGGCCGATGTCCGGTTCGTGGCCGCGGAGGTCCTGGGGCGCGCCAGGGCCCAGGACCGGCAGGAGGTGCTCGGGCTCCTGGAGACCTCCTATCGCTCGGAGGCCGACGCGGACGTGCGCGCGGCCGCCGTCGAATCGATCGTCCGGGCCGGACGCCACGAGAGCCTGGACGTGCTGCGGAAGCTCGCTCCTACGGAGAGCGACCCGGCGCTGGCCGCCTATCTGGAGGACTACGTCGCGGTCCTCGAGACCGGGGAAGTCGACACGGACAGGATCGACGAGCTCCTCGAGGAGCGCCTGGACCAGCGCCTGGAGCGCGCGCGCGCGACCCCGGACCAGGACCGGGACGACGCGCGCGCGACCCCGGACC
>JACQVV010000653.1 GCA_016209595.1 Planctomycetota bacterium | reverse complement strand
GCCCCCGCCCGCGCCGCCCGGCGCGAGGGCTCCACCCTGCCGCGGTCTTCCCCTATTCGCGAGCGCGTCGCGTCCCTTCTTCCGAGCCTCGGCAAGCTCCTCGCGCGCAGCCAGGATCCTCCCCATGAGCTCTTCGCGAGCCTCGGCAATCATCTCCATCACGGTGAGAGACCGAGGCCTGGAGCGCGTCCCTCCTGAGGTCCCGCCTCCCGACCCGCCGGAACGCGTGAACCCTCCGGGGAGCCCTGGCGGCCGGGTCCGCACCAGATCCATCCCCGTAAGACTCCGGCTGTCCACCTCGAGGATTCTCACCCCCGCACGCTCGATCTCGGGCGTGACGAGCAGGATTCCCTTCGTCGGCACCTCCGGCATCCCCACGACCCGCGTCGCCGAGTAGCCCGCCATCGAGATCCGGGTCTGCAGCCTCCCCTCCCACATTTCCGGGGTGAGCCGGGCCTCCGGCGGCAGGATCTCGATCACCGCGCCCGTCTCGTCGTAGGAAATGAGCCGGATCCCCGCCGCGGCAAGGTCAATCCCGAGGAGCCTCTCACTCCAGCTCGGCGTGCCGCTCCCGGTCTCGTCAGGCGGCTCGTCCAGCCCGCGCAGGACGACCGTACCTGGCGTCTCGTCGACCACGTCGCGGTTCACGAACTCCGAGTCCACGAGCGCGGGCGTGCCCGCACCCGCCTCCGGCAAGGCGTCGACCGGGCCGTGGAGCGTCCGAGTCCCCCGGATGTCCACGTCCTCGAGCATGTAGTAATAGCGAACCCCGTTCGTCACCGTCCCGTCGCGCAGGTAGTACCGTCCGCCAACGGCCGAGTCGCCCATCCCGAGGATCAGCCCCTGGTTCACCTGATAGAAGTCTCGGTCGGGGAAGCGGCTGCGGTAGACGTTGAAACCGAGGTTCGAGAACTCCTGGGCCGTCCGCCACTCGACCACGACCGCTCCGTCGTACCCGCGGGCGACGAGATCGGCGAGCATTACAGCGGTGGGGTTCTCATAGAAGGTGATGTCCTCGACGCCGGTATCGCCCGCCCCCCGGCCCCCGTCCATGTCGTCGTCTTCGGGGGCGCCTACGGGGGGGATGTTGTCCTTGTTGTTGCGCGGGTAGATCGTCGTGTTGGTCCCCCCGGCGGGGCAGCGCTTCTCGATGTTCGACTGGCTCGCCAGGCCGCCGCCGTTCTCGAACCGTAGCCTGTCGAGGTAGCCAAGACCCGCCATCCCGTTCCAGTCCTTGGCGTCGTTGGTCTCCTCGAGGAAGTAGAGGTAGCGCGGGAACCGGGCGTTCGGACCCGCTGGATCGACGCACTGGTCGAACCAGAGCACGGCGAACCGGGTGATGTTCGCCTTGTTCGCCGAGACAGCGAAGGCGCTCTCGACAGTCGCCTCCGTGAACTCATTTCGGCCCGCGGTGCTTCTTCCGTAGAGGTACAGGATCTTCACGAACTGGATGTCCACGACCGAACCGTCGCGACAGTACACGCTGTACCCGCCCGACGCTCCGTTGCGGGTGAAGAGCACATAGCGGTTGCTACCGAAGCTGTACCCCTCGGTCCCCGCGGTCGTCTTGAGCGTGCCGCCGCTGTCGATCACGAGCTGCTGGAAGTCCCCGAGCTTGACGGTCGTCACGCCCAAGGCAGCAGTTCCGGAGACGAGCTCCAGCACCCCCGCCACGATGTGCTGCTCCGGCGGGAATCCCGTTCCCACCCGCTGAAGGATCAGCGTCCCACCCGACCCCAGCTTGAGCGTTCCCCCGGAGTCGATCTGGAGCAGGGTCGTGATCGTGAGCGACGAATTGACGGTCAGGTAGCCACCCGTCTGGATCGTCAGGTTCCGGATGGTCACGGGGGAGCTGATGATCGGATCGGTGGCGACGTCCGGGATGGTGACCGACGTGTTGATCCCCGGCACGCCAGCGCTCCAGTTGCCGGGGGTGCCCCACACGCTGCTCGCCGACCCGTTCCAAGTGGTGCTGGTGACGCTCGTGCCAAACGTTCCGGTGATCGCGACGCCATTCGGCGTGGCGTCGGCACCACCGGTCGTCTCGATCACGGCCGCTTGCATGCCGGCGCCACCCGCATTGAACGCCACGGCGTCCCCGACAACGAGCGTCGCTCCCGTATTGAACACCACGACGAGGACGGTCCCGACCGGCCATGAGGCACTCGTGATCGCACCGAAGTCGTTGACGGCGATCGGGATCGTCGTGTCGATGTTCGCGATCGTCGGATCGGCCGTGTCGCAGTCGAGATCGTACGTGAAGACGAGCCGGTCGCCGCTCTGGATGCCACCGCCCCCGCCCGAGGTGTCCTCGGCCACGGCGGAAACTAGCACCGGCCGCCGCGGCATCGTGAAATCGCCCGTGATGGCGGCCGCGGCGTCGACCCCCGCCCTCGGCCGCGCGCTGTAGGCCCCGGTGCTGTCGCGGATGGTCGCCGGCGAGTCTTCGATCAGGAGCGTCGTTGTCCCCGGGGCGATCGTGTGGTCGCCCGGAAGCGTGATACGGAGCAGGGTCGAGGACACCCATGTATCCGCGCCCGCACCGATCGTCCCCCACGTTCCGCCGGCTAGCGGGAGCTGCGTGGAGAAGGTCGTGATGTCGAACTGGTTCGTCGGGTTATCGAAGCGGATATCGAGCTTGTCCGTCCCAGCATCGTCATAGCCGATCGCCAGGGTCACCTGCGGCGGACCGAACGTGCCGCCGATCGTGGGAGGCGACCCGACCGCGTTGTTTGTCGAAGTGTCGTCCTTGATCGTCCCGGTGGCGATGACGATCGACGAACCGATCCGCACCGGGCTCGCCGCCGCGGCCGAGAGGGTCACGGTCAGCGTGTCGTTCGCGAAGGAGGTCGTGCTCCAGACGACCGACGTCACCGTCCCCCACGATCGCGCAGCACCGTCCAGCACCAGGATCGAGTCGATATTCGCCGCCGTGAGCCCGGAAGCCGCGCCGTTGGTCGCCTTGTCCCAGCGGAGGACGACATAGTCCCCCGCCCCTGGTCCCGGCTCCCCTCCGCCGGGTCCTGGCGTGTCTTCGTAGGCCACCGCGCTGATGAGCCGCGGGGTGTTCGCCCCGAACGAGCCCTTGAGGTCGGACGGCGTCGCCGAATTCGTCGCCGAACTCTGCACGGTAACGTCTTTAATGATGCTCGCGGCGGGAGCCCGGATGAGATCCCCCACAACGATCGCAGCCCCCGTCCCGAGCGCGATCGTCAGCGTGTCGTTCGCGACCGTCGTGGTGCTCCACGTCGCCGACTGGATCGTCCCCCAGGTCTTTCCGCCGTCCATGACCCCGTTCGAGTCGTTGTCGATGACCAGGGCCGTGGCAATGTTCGCCGTCGTGATGGCCGGCGCATTCGTGCTCGCGCCGAACTTGACCTTGACGGTGTCCCCCACCTGGATCCCCAGCCCGCCCCCGGAGGCGTCCGCCGCCACGGGGGAGCTCGCGTCATCCACGATCTGGGGGACCGTGACGGCCCCCCAGTTGATGAGGTTATTCACATCGGTGTTCACCCCGGTGAGCTCGTCGGTCGCGAGGTCCCCGACGTAGGTCGCCATCGTGATCACCGGATGGAGCGCGGCCTCCGTGCCGCCCTGGACCGCCGCGGGGGTGGCGCCGCCTCCGTCCAGCTCGAACCTACACCCCGAGATGGTGCCGGCGAACGCGCCGAGCCAGCCGTTGAGCTGGCTTGTGTTCAGCAGAACCCCTGAAGCGGCCGGCTTGTGGAACCAGCCGTTCGAAAGGGCCGTGATCGTCACGCTGCCCGCGCCGGCCGCCCCGAGCTTCAGGCCGTTCGTTCCCGGCTCGGCGAGCTCGAACCAGTCCATGTTGACCGTGGCGCCCTCGTTCACGTTGACCGCGAACCCGCCGCCTCCCACCGTGTCGTAAATCGATGCTCGCGAGGACGAGGTCCCCACCGCCTCCAGCGTCCCGGCGGAGTTCACCGTAACGGTGTTCGCGGAGAGCGAGAGCGTCGCCCCGGCCTCGATGTCGAGCGTGCCGGTGACACTCACGGCCCCAAGGCATCGGAGGGTCTTCCCCGCCGCGATCTCGATCTCGTGACCGGAGGCAATCGTCGTCGCACCAGTGATGGTGACAGGGATCTCCACGGTCACCTTTACCGGATTGGCGGAGCTCGTGGTCACGGCCGCGGGGAAGGTCAGCAGGCTTGCCGTTCCGCGCATCTTTTGGTCAACCCCGGCGCCCCGGTCGAAGAGAACGGTCGAGGCGCCTGCAAGGTTCCCCTCGGTGTGGACCCAGTCCCCGCCCACGGTCAGGTTCGCATTCAGCGTGAGGGCGGTTTGGGCTCCGTTCGTATCCACACTCACGTCCCGGGTCACGACGAGCGCGTTCGTGAGCGTGAGCCCACCCGACGTCACATCGCCGATCGTGAGGCCCAGGATTGTCTGGCTCGATCCCGTGTTCTGGTTCGGGGCGTACTGGTAGTTCACCGCGGCCTCGTCAATCACGACCGCGCTGTTGGCGCCGGGGACGCCCGGTGGGCTCCAGTTGAACGGATCGGCCCACTTGCCGGTTTGGCTTTCCTCCGCGCCCACACTGAACGTATTTAGCGCGCCATTCTGGTTCGTGTACAGTCTGACCGAATCCACACGGGCATAGTCCCCATTCTGATTCCAGTCGTGGAGGAAGCGAACGCCCAAAGCGGCCAATCCCGCTCCGCCCGCGATCGCCCGTGGAGCGACCTGAGCGTAGGTATTTGTGGCATTCGCGCCGACCGTCGCGAAACCGGCTCCCGTATCGGCCTGGAACGACAAGGGATCGGCTGGACCCGTCGCACTCACAGACTGCCACGCATAGATCGCGTAGACATTTACGAAGCCCACGGTACTAATAAGCGTTCGTGTCAAATTCCGAGGGATAACGGTTCCGAACGTCGCCATTTTCGCGCCGTATCCGCTGCTATCGAACGGGTCACCGGCCGCTGAGGACGCGCTCGTAACGATGTCGTCTGTCGTCCAATTGGCAGCAGTGAGATTGCCGCTCTCGAAGCCGTCAAAGAATGCCACACCCGCGTTGATCGAGTTCGCCGGCGGCGCTCCGGCTAAGGCGTTTCCATAGTAGATGAAGTACGTTGGAGTCGGACCCGCGAGGTCCGAGTTTCCGCCCGCAGCGATCGCCGCCACAGTCTTGAAAGCGATGCGGGTCGCCGCATTGCCCCATGAGTCGTTGTTCTTGAGTTTGATCAGGAGTCGGTCCAGCTCCTGACCCGTGCTCCCATTCCAGTAGACCACCCGCACATCGTTCCCGCTCCCCAGCGACTTGCCCAGGCCAATGAGTGCCGCATGGTCGAACTCGACCTCTACCGTCGCACCTGCGACGAGTGGATTCGCGCCATCGGCGTTCGTGATCGTCACCGGCCGGCGATACTGCCAGTTCCCCACCCAGGTCTTGTTCTCCACCCACTCGATCTGCGAATTCGCATTCTGCTGGCTCTCGTATCCGCTGCCACTCCCGGACCCCGTCGCATTACTCATGTAGGCCGTGAAAACCGCCGCCCCCGCGTTTTCGAGGCGCACATTGAAGTTGCTGGCCGCGTCGAACGTGTGTCCCTGCAGGACCACGCTGGACACAACAGCGACGCTCCGCACGATCCGCAGGTGGTACGCCCCAACTGCCGCCTTATTTGAGAAGTCCACGAAGTTCAGATTTGTGAGGGTCGCCGATGTACTCGCTACGTTCAGGCCATTCGAGTCGCCGTACGAGAACTTGAGCCCTGAAATGTCGACGGTCCCGCTCACGGTGAAGACGAAGCCGTTCGTCCCGTTCGCCGAGGTGATGGTGGGCTTTGTCGAACCCGACGTCGTCGTCTTGAAGGAACCCGCGATAGAAGCCTGGGCCGCCGTCCCGGTCGTCCGCATCTCCAGGCGCGAGCCTCCGTTCATCTCGAGGATTCCGCCCGCGGGGATTGACAGGACGTCCGTACCCGCCCCGTCTCCCATGACCAGGCGCGCGCTCCCGGCAAGATAGATCCGCCCGGCGACGTTGCTGGACCCCGCTGGATTGACGCTTCCGCTCTCGGTCCAGACCGCGCTGCCGCTGAGCGAGATGAGCCCGCGGTCGGTCCCGTCCCCGCGGACCCGGACGTCGGAGAGGATCGTCATCGACGACGTCGTCGCTCCGATGATGCTCCCGTCCGAGTCCTTCGGCGTTGGACCCCCCGGCGGCATCGCCTCCTCGCCCACGACCTCGCCGAGCACCGCGGTCGTGGTGTTCCCCGAGGCGCGCTCGTCGTTCACGTAGACGAGCCCCGTCCCGCCGTCCGCCCCCACGATCAGAGCGTATCCCTTCAGGTCGAAGGTCCCATCTATGATCCTGAGGGCGTTCCGGATCCGCAGGTTTGTCGCGAGATTGGCCGTCCCGGAGGGCTTGTAGATGATGAGGTTCCACAGGGGGTTCGTGCCGATATTGATGAGCTGCGTGGTCGTCCCCGACAAAGCCACGGTCCCTGTCGAAGGGTCGAAGTTCCCCCCGAAAGCCTGGAAGTTGTCGCCCGTGATTGTCAGCGTAGAGGATCCCAGACTGAAGGAGGCGCCAGTAGCGATCGAGAAACTGCGCACGATCCAGTTCTGGTCCAGGATCGGCGAGTAGGTTCCGGGGAGGATCAGCACGTCCTCGCCGTCTCCGCTGTTCGCCGGCGCGGTCCCGCCCTGCCAGTTCCCCCCCAAACTCCAGATAGAGTTCACGGAACCAGTCCATTGCCGGAAGAACACCCACGTGATGTGCGTGTCGCCGTCCGGATCCCCGTCGAAGTCCTCCGCGATCCCGCCCCCCGTCGAAGCGTCGTTGTCACCCCGGAGGCCGGTCGAGTTTTCCATCCGGATCTGGGCCGTCGACGCCGGCGCGAGCGGGTTCGGAGTGCCGTTGGTGTTGCCTCCCCGGAGCCGCACCGTGATCGGGCATGCCCCATCGAACGAGTTCAGCCGGAGCGTATAGACTCCCGAGTTGAGACCCGAGCAGTTGAGATAGGACGACCCGGCAGCCGTGTCCCCGTTCGTGAACTTCACGTCGTCCACGCGAACGAACCCGCTCCCGTCCACGTCCAGGACCTGGAGTCCAGAGGTGTCCGGGTAGTCGAAATTGAGGCCGTAGAGTTCGACCGTCGCGTTGTCCTGGCACACGAACGAGTAACGACTCCCGGCGGGGATCCGGGTCACCGTGGGACGCCCCGCGGTCGTCACCGACGCTTTGAAGACGCCCAAAACGTTCGCGCCGCTCGCGGGGAGCTGGAGCGTCCCTCCCCCGTCCATCCGCACCGTCCCTGACGCGCCGACGTTCAGTCTGGCCTGGGTCGTGACCGTCGAGGTGCTGACATCCAGCCGACCTCCGTTCACGACGAACGACCCCGTTCCCTCCGCCGCGGAATCGTTCGTTCCATTCAGGGCGTGAGTGCCACTCCCGAGGTCCAGGTTCCCCGCGTTTGTCGCTGCCAGGGTGAGCCGGTTCGTGATCGTGAGGTTTCCGGTGAGAGTCACGGTTCCAGCGGACTTGTTCAGCGTCAGGTTGTTGATGGTGAACGCCCCCAGGGCCCACGCCTGGTTCGCCGATCCTGTCGGCTGGATCGTGTAGAGCGTCGCCGCCAGGACGCCCGAGGTGCGTGTGAGGCCTCCCTGCAGCGTGAGTATGTTCGTCCCCAGGCTGAGCGTTCCGGAAGCGAGATTCAGCGTCCCGGTGATCGTCAAGAGCGTGGTGCCGGTGCTCACGGTGAACGCCCCAGGGTCGATCGTCAGGTTCCCGAACGTCACGGCTCCCGACAGCGCGGAAATCCAGGCGTTCGCGGTGCTCGCAAAGCGCACCTCTCCCCCCGTCTGCGTGAGTGTTCCGTTCACGTCGATGTACCCCGCCAGCGTCAGCGTCGACGACGCGACCGTCAGCGTATTACCCGGCGCGATCGTGACCGAACGAGTGGACCCGCCTCCGGCAAACGTCGGCTGGTAGTTGAACGACGAGCCGCTGATCAGGACGTCGTTTGAGGCCGTGGGGACTCCAAGCGGGTCCCAGTTCGCAGGCGTGTTCCAGAAACTATCCCCAGCGGTCAGTGCGCCAAGCGTGTGCGTCGCGGCGAGTGCGTAGGAGGCGTAACGGATGTAGTCAATGTATCCAGTAGGCGTCGCCGCCGGAGGGTTCGTGCTGAACGCGATGTTTGCTGTCGCGTCTGGATCCAAGTATGCCTTTGAGGTGATCACGATTCGGTCATTTGCATAGGCGTCGACGATGTTTGCGGTCTCGTTCGTGACAGCGCGATACAGATACCACGTATTCGCCGACCACGAACCGTCGGTTTCTCCGACTCCAACCTCCCATGTGAATTGCGTAGCGGCATCAGCCCCGTATATGAAGCACTGCGAGTCGACCGAAGCGCGGGCATAGCACTCAACAATAGCGCCCGTCGGACTGGCCCAAGCGGTATACCCGTAGCGAATTGAACTGGCGCTAGTGTCTGCGATCTTCATCGCATAGATGCTGCCGTCGGCCATCGTGACGTCATTTGCCGAGGTGGTTTCCGCGCTCACGGTCCACGCCGGGGCGACCGCAAGATTGTTGTCCTCGAAGTCGTCGATCACGGTCCAGGTGAGCGTGCTCGGACTGGCAGCTGGAGGCGTAGCCATGAACTGACCGCCCGTAGCCAAGTAATAGAGATCACCGCCGACATGATCGGCTGGAAGTCGGAAGTTCAGAATGCACCGCAACGAGTTGAAACTGATCAGGTCGCGGCCCAGTTCGCTCCAACTACCAGACTTGTTCCGAAAGATGCGAATGGAGTTACGCTTCTGGGCGAACAGTGACCCAAGAGCCTCGCCCCACACGGTTGCCCCCGTAGGGGACGTCGTGTTGTCGAGGCGGATCGCCACGACACTACTCGGCGCCGAAGGGTCTGTCCCATTCACCGGTCGGAGGTTCCATCCACCGCCGTTCCACTTCTTGAGCGGCTGGTTGATCCGGCGGCTACCGGCGGGGTTGCCATTCGCGGGAACCTGGGCGTCGATCGTAGGTTGCGGGTTGTTGGCCCCGCCCGCGGCCGAGGCGGCGAGAGCGGTGATCGAGGCATCGGCGGTGTTGTCGAGGGTCGCGCCGGCTGCGACGTCGAGTGAAACCCACAGGTACGAAGTGCCGGTGGGGAGCTGCTTTGCCGAGAGTGGGGTGATGGTCACGCTCCCCCCCGAGAAGGTCCCGTTGGCTCCCAGCTGCTCGGTCGTCGAGAAGGTCGACGTGGTCGTGAACCAGACCTTTACGGGACTGACGTTGGCGCCGGCCTCGGTTCCGACGTTTCCTATGGTTATCGAGTTGAGCGTGATCGTGCCCAGGCTGTTCGAGACCACGAACTGGACACGAAGGATCTGGTTGTTGGCACTCGGCTTCTCGACGGGGTCGGTCGATGCCTGTGTGATCGTGATCGAGTCGAGATTTCGCGGCGGGATGACGTTCCCCGTGATGACGACGTCGTCGAAGTAAATGCCGGTATCCACACCCGAGCTGTCCGAGCCCATGACGCAGCGGAGTCGAAAGTTCGCATTGTTGTCGTAGCCCGCTGCCGAGAGATCGAAGGTGAGCTGTCGCCAAATCCCATTGTTCCCGGTCGAGTCTTCGAAGCCGTTCTGGGTGTTGACATAACTGCCGGAGGCCGAGATCGGTCCGTCGTACCCGACGGTGGGCGTGATGAGGGCCCAGCTCGTCCCGTTGTAGGCCTCGAAGAGTGCGCCATCGTAGTACGATAAGCCGTGAACCGTGAAGGTCTCGAAGTTGTACCAGGCCCAGACGGAGAGGCTCGTGTTCTGGTAGCCGCCCAGACTGATGGTAGGCGACGCGACGTACTGGTCGGCCAAGCTGGTGTAGTTCCCGGTGAGGTTCGTGGCCCAGAGCTCCTGGCCGCCTGTGCGGTCGCCCCCCGGTCCCGTCGTGGGCACGCCCCACTGCCAGGGCGCGGTCGCCCCGTTCGCGTTCCCCGTGTCCGGGTCGCCGGTGGTGTAGCCGCCGTTGTCGGTATCGAAATTTTGGCTGTAGATCGTCGCCTGCCCGGCCGCCGGGCTCCCCGACAGCCCAAGGGCGAGGAGCACGAGGAATGCGGCATGCTTCTTCATGGCGCCACCAGCTTCCGCACGGCCGGCTGGTCGGGATAGAGGGCGAGCGAGCGGTGGAAGGCGCTCATGGCGTCGGAGCGGCGGCCCTCGCGAAGGTAGAGGTGGCCGAGGTTTGTGAGGGCCTCGTGGAAGCGCGGGTCGGCGGAGAGCGCGGCCTGGAAGGCGCGCTCGGCCTCTGCCGGGGCTCCAAGCTCGGCGAGGACGATCCCCAGGGCGTTGTGGCCCAGGGGATCCCCGGGACGCAGGCGGATGTATTCGGCGAGCACGTGCCGGGCGCGGTCGAACTGGCCGAGCGAGGCGTAATGCCGGCCGCGCCAGAGCAGGGCCGGAGCGAAATCCTCGTGGACCCCGGAGGCCTCGAGATGGGGCATGGCGGCCTCGACCTGGCCCTGCTGGTAGAGCAGCGAGCCCAGCTGGAAGTGGACCGGCCGAAAGTCTGGGCGCGCCTCGATGGCTTTCTCGAAGGTGGCCTTCGCCAGATCGACGTCGCCCGCGGCCAGCTGCCGGTTCGCGCGCCGGCCGAGAACCTTGGCCAGGCGGAGCTGGAGCCAGGGGTCGTCCGGCGCGAGCCGCCAGGCTTGCTCGTAAACCTCCTCCTCGACCTCCGCCTCAGGGCCGTCCATCTGCCCCAGCCGGTCGATGAGCCCCTCGACCCGCTCGTGGCGTAGGAGCGCCTCGGCCTCCTCGGGGGAGAGCCCGAGGACATGGCGGGCGGCCGGCTCCTTGGCGGCCAGTAGGAAGGGGAGGGCTTCGCGCGGAGCCTTGACCGAAAAGAGCGACCTCGCCGTCTCAAACTCGAGCACGGGATCCATGTCGCGGTTGACCGGCCCCCCGGCGCCGAACGATTCGGCCCCGGCCGGGCCGAAGAGCAGGTTCGCGAGGAGGGCATGGCCCGAGGCGATGCCGGCCCTTTCCTCGAGATGGGCGGCCACCTTCGGGGCCGCGCTCCGCGCCAGGAAGCCTGGCCCGTCGATGGCAAAGTATTCTCCCATGACGCCAACCATGTAGAGGTCGCCCCCCTCCCGGGGCTTCCAGACGCTCGCGGCCGGGAAGACCTGGCGGAAGGTCCGGACCATGGTGCGGACATCGGAGGTCGCCACTCCCGGATGGATGAAGCCCAGGCAGAAAACCCCCCCCTCCTCGAGGCGGTCGCGCACCAGTTCCAGGAACTCGACCGTGTACAGGTTGTTGGCGCCGGACACCCAGGGGTGGAAGGGCTGGCAGACCACGACGTCGTAAGCCTCGGGGTTCGCGACGAGGTAGTGGCGGGCGTCATCCAGGACGAGCTCGACTCTTGGGTCGCCCAGGGCCTTGCCGCCCACATGGCTGAAGGCGGTGCGGCAGGCTTCGACCACGGCCGGCTCGATCTCGACCACGGTGACGCTTTCAACGTCGTGCGCCAGAGTGGCCTCCAGGGTAGCCCCCATCCCCAGGCCGATCGAGAGCACACGGCGCGGCGCCGGGTGGACGAGAAGCGGCAGGTGGGCGAGGAGGTAGTGATCGCGCGCCTCCTCGCCGTCCGAGGCCATCCCCTTGCCACCCACGGCCAGGTAGGAAACACCGCCGTACTCGACCACGGAGACCGTTGCCGTGACACCGTCCCGGTAGAAGCGGAGCTTGGGGGCGGCCACGATCTCGTCGAATCGAGCCAGCTGGTCGGGGTCGGCGAGGAACTCAGGGCGGTAGCCGGCGCCGAAAGCCACCTGGCGCGGGTCCCAGGGGCCGGCCGCGAAGAAGAAGAGGGGAGGTGCGGCGAGCCCCAGGAGAAGGGCGCCGCGGGCGAAATCGAGCGCGAGCGGGCGCACGCGCACGAGGAGGGCCGCCCCCGCGACACCGACCGCGAGCGACAGGAGGAGCACAGAGTGACGGATCCCCACCCCCGGAACGAGGGCGAAGGTGGCCACTAGGCCGCCGGCAACCGCGCCCGCGGCATTGACGGCAAAGAGCTTCCCCACCCCGCGCCCGACCCGCGCGGTGCGGGATGCGACCATCCCCGCGGCGAGCGGCGGAACCATCCCGAAAAAGACAGCGGGGAGGAACATGACGAGGAGGGAGAGGGCGAGCTGGCTCCAGAGGATGTCGCCGTACGAGGAGAACCCGCCGGCCAGGCCGACGAAGATGGCGTTCGCCTTCCCCAGGGTGAGGGCCGACGCTCCGAGAGCCGCGGCCAGCGCCGCGAGGAGGATCCCCAAGACCCCTTCACTGCCGAGCGCGGGCGCCCACCGTCCCGCGACCAGACCGCCAGCCCCCGTGCCGGCCAGGACCACGGCGAGGATGATCGCGAAGGCATGGACCGTGCCGCCGATCGCCATCACCAGCATCCGCGTCCAGAGGACCTCGAAGGCCAGGGCGACGAGGCCCGTGAGGAAGCACACGAGGTAGAGGTGGGTCGTCTGCCGCGGTGCCGCGCCTCCCGGCTCCGGCCTCGTTCGGGCTGGACCTTCCTCGGCCGGAGCCAGGCGCTCCCAGCGCCGTCCGGCGGCGAGCGCGGCAGACCCAACGGCGACACCCGCGCCGGCACAGAGGAAAAGGGCGCCCCAGGCGCCCATCCCCGGCAGAAGAAGGAACGCGCCCGCCAGGACGCCCACCGCCGCGCCCACCGTGTTGGCGCCGTAGAGACTGCCGGCAACGCTTCCGGCCGCGGCCGGTCGTGCTGCGGCCCGCGCCGCGGCGAGGAGGGGCAGGGTTCCTCCCATCGCCACGGTGGGGAGAAAGACCAGGGCGAGGCCCGCTGCGAGACGCAGGCCGAGCCCCATCGGGGTGCCGACGACCCAGCGGGCGAGGAACGGGAAGAGGAGCGCGTAGAGGCCGATCCCGATCTCTAGGAGCCCGTAGAGCGAGACGGCAGAGCCCCGCTGCCTCAGCCGGTCGGCGAGCCGGCCGAAGAGCTCGTAGCCCGCGCCCATCCCGGCCATGAAGCCGGCCAGGATCGCGGCTACAGCGTAGGCCGTGGACCCGAGGTGGGTCACGAGGATGCGCATCCACACCACCTCGTAGACGAGCGCGGTGGCGCCCGAGACGAAAAGGAAGAGCGCCAGGAGAGCGCCGCCGCCGCCCCGCCTCATCGCCTGTCTCCCGAGCGGTTGTGGTCCCGCCCTGCGATGGATAGGGTCCAGAGCACGGACAGCGTCGCGTGCCGGAAGGGATCGCTCCTCCCCCCCGGGAGATCCGGGCTCGGCCCGAAGGAGCCGTCTTCGTTCGCCAGGCCCGCCAAGTACTGGGCCCCGCGCTCGAAGAACTCGTCCCCGGCCCCAGCGAGGACCCGGTAGGAGGACAGGACCTCGGAAAGGACGTCGACCATATCGGTGCGAAGAAAGGCAAGCGTCGCGCGGCGGAAACCGGCCTCGAGCCTCTCGGCCACGGCGCTGGGCAGGACGCCCACGGGGTCCTCCCCGTAGGCGTACAGGACTGCGACCTCGTGGCCAGGCTCGTACCATGCCAAGGGAGCGTCCAGGGAAGGGAGGTTGCCCGAGATCCCCAGCCTCCCCTCTGCCACGTCCCGCCGCCACGCCGCGCGGATGCGCTCGGCTTGGTCGGGCGAGAGGAACGGCCACAAAGCGGCCGCAAGAAGGGTCGCCTTCAGGGAAAACGAGCTCCGGCTGGCCTCGGAGACGAACTCCTCCCTGGCCGAGGTCCCTCCGGGGTGGTCGCCGATGTACGAGGCTACCGCTTCGATGTAGAGATCAAGGTACGCGAAGCCCTGGTGGCTGGCCGGTACGCCCTCGGCCCGGACGAGATCGAGGCGGGACCTCGCGAGCCCGAGAGCGCGCTGGCCCGCCTCCTCCCCGCGCAGATTGTGCGCGACCAGGGCGAGAAGAAACATCTCTTCGAGAAACTCGTTGAACTCGGCGAGGCGGGGCGGGTGATCCGCGAGCCAGTCCAGGCCCGCAGCCACGGCGACGTCGCGCACCTCTCGCCGCGCCACCAGGTCTGCGAGTGGAGGGAGCCTTCTCTCGGCCTCCTCAAGGCGGGCGGCCCAGGAATCGGGTTGACAGAGGGCCTCGCAGCGCCGCATGAGAATCGAATCGTCGCGCCTATCGGCCGGCTGAACGATCTGTTCCGGCGGTGGGGGGAGAGAACCATCTGATGTGGCAACTACCTCGTCCTGTAGGGCCGGCGGTCCGGGTTCTGAGGCAAGCGCTCCCGGCTCAGCCATAGTTGCCGCCGAGGGCGCATCAGGCTCCGCGGCGCCTTCCGGTCCGGGCGCGTTTTGCTCGGGAGGAGAGCCGGGGAGGGCGAGGTAGGCGGCGAACAGGGCGAGAACTGCCGCGCCGAGGACGAATCCGGCAGCCACCTTGCGCATCGATATCACGCGCAACTCCTTCGCCACCCGCGGCCGTTCTTCAACTCGTCGGTCGCCGCAGTCGTCGATCGTCGCGTGTCACTCATCGCAGTTCACCCCGGTCCCCCTGGATGACCATGGTGATTTCAACGGTTCGGTGCATCCTTGTCAAGAACCTTTTTCTCGCTTTTTTTGGGGTGCGTCGGGGGCCACGAGCTGGCCTTGAGGCCCCCCGGCGTGAGCAGATCTTGACACGAGCATCCCCTTCCTCCACGCACATAGTCTAGACGCTTTGTGCGTTCGTGGCAAGACGGAATCCAAGAAAATCTTCCGGACCTCTAGGCGGGCGGAAAACCCAGAATTCCGGGTGTGCTGTCACCCGGGTTGTCGCCGGGCGCGGGACGGGCCGGTTATACTTCCGCGACACCCGGGATCGCGTTCTGGGACCCTAGGAGAGAGGGAAGAAGGGGGAACGACATGCGAGCATCGAGAGAACTCGAAGAGGCGCAGGCGAGGACCGAGAAGAGGCTCGACGAGCTCGCGGACGGCCAGCGAGAGATGCAGCTCGGCCACGCCGAGTTCGAGCGCGACATGCGCGAGGCGGTGGCCCGGCTCTGCGACGGGCAGTCCCGGCTCCAGGAGGGCCAGATCGCGCTCCAGAAGAGCGTGCGCGAACTGGCCCAGGCCCAGGCGCGAACCGAGGCGAGAGTCGACGATTTGGCCCAGGCACAGAAGCGCACCGAGGACTCGGTCCAGCGGCTCGCGGAGGCGATGCGGCTGGGGTTCGCCCGCTCGGAGGCGCGGATGGATGGGATCGATCAGCGGATCGGTGGGCTCGAGAGGACGATGCGCACGGAGATCGGCAAGCTCACGAACCTCTTCGGCCAGTCGATCGAGGAAATCGCAATGGAGGTCGTCCCCTTCTATCTCGCGCGGGAGGAGGGAATCGAACTCGTCTCAGAGCTTCGCAGGGACTTCTTCAAGGTGGACGGACAGGAGTTCGAAATCGATCTGGCCGGTGAAGGCAGGCGGGGCGAGGAGAAGTTCCTGGTCCTCTGCGAGGCGAAGAACTCGATCGACATCCGCGAGGTGGAGGACTTCAAGGGGACGGTCGCGAAGATCGCCGCGAGCACCGGAGAGCACGTCCACGCCGTGATGTTCTCCTCGCGGTGCGCTCGCCGCGCGGAACCCAAGGCACGGGAACTGGGAATCGTCCTCATCCCCTGGGAGTACCGGCTCGAGTCTTGATCGGGCGGGGCCCGGGCCACGGCCTTGGGCTTCCGCGTGCCAGCCCTGGATCGGCTGTGTCTTGCCCTACAGGCGAAACAGAAGGAGCGACCCCACCTCCTCGTCGATCGACGGGGAAAGAGGAACCTGCCCCCCCGCGGAAGCGTAGGTTTCCCAGGTCGCCGCCGCCTCCGGGCTCCTACCTGAGCCGCGACGCCGGATCTCCCAGGAGCACCCAGGCCCGCAGGACGTCCTCGTCAGCCCAGCCGCCTGTCCAGGCCAGGAGTTCGGCATCGGTCACGGCCTCTCCCAGCGTCCGGCCCCCCTCGACGAAGAGAAGCCGCACGAGCTCCCGGTAGACCTCTTCCTGCGGCGCTGGGGCGACG
>JACQVV010000649.1 GCA_016209595.1 Planctomycetota bacterium | reverse complement strand
GATCTGACGCGCCGGGGCGAGAGGAGGTGCCTCGGCGGGGAGTCCGACGCACTCGAGGAACGCGCGCACGGCATTCGGTTCGGTCAGAAACGCGATCACTTCTCGGCGACCCCCGCACGCGTCACATCGCAGAACGTCGATGGCGAACACGCGCTTCAGAAGCTGCGCCCATGGGATCCAGCGGGTTCCCATGGTCCTCGGGGCCTTGGCCGTTCCCGGACGCGGTCCACGGGCCTGGGCAGGGGCAGGAATCACGAGGGAGCACCACCTGGCGTTGGGGGCGAGCACGCCGTGTAATGTGGAGATCGGGATTATGTTGCGCACCTCGCGGATCGCATGCTCAGGGGTGCGCTGGGTCGACCTCCAGGTTCGGAGGACTTCACATGATTCGGGGCGCGACCGACCCACTCGAGCCAGGAAATCAGCGAGGGCTTCGGATACCGGGTGGGGATCGAAGACGGCAGGAAGTTGGCGGTAGTGCCTTCGTGGGCGGTCTGTTTCATGCGTAGATAGATCTCCACATAGGTGTGCGTGGTCGAGAGGTCAGCATGGCCGAGCCACGCGGAGATGACCGTGATGTCGACGCCGGCCCTGAGGAGTTCCATGGCCGTCGTGTGGCGAATTGTGTGCGGGGAAATCCGTTTCGCCCGCGCATTCGGCAGCGTGATTCCGGACACCTCGACCCATTTCTGCAGAATGTAGGTGATTCCCCATCGAGACAGCCGCCGGCCACGCGCGTTCGGGAAGAGCGGCGAGTCTGGAGTCGGCGGATTCCCACGGAAACGCAGCCAAGCTTCCAGGAGCGCCCGCGTTTGATCCCAGAGCGGACAGTCGCGAATCTTGTTGCCCTTGCCGTGCAATCGGACCTTCGGTGAGGACCCCAGGATGACGTAGGACAGGTCCAGATCGACTACCTCCTGCACACGAGCGCCGGTGTTGACCATGAGGGCCAGCAGGGCCCGGTCGCGTGCTCCCCGTAGCGTCGATGCGTCGATGGCTCCGAGGAGTGCCTGGAGGTCGCCAGACTCCAGATACTCGGGCGGACGATGCTCGACTCGCCTGTTGGCGATCGCGCGAATCTGCCGGCAACGATCGAGGTGTTCAGGGGCCACCGAGGCGATGTACCGAAACAGGGCCTTGATCGCGGCGAACCTCTGGTTGCGAGTGCTTGTGGAACAGTCTTTCTCGCCCTCCAACCACTCGAGGAAGTCCCGGACTTTTTGCGCATCGATGTCTTCGACCTCGATGCGATCCGGAGAACGCCTGGCTGCAGAAGAGACGGAGACCAGCAGGAGGCGAACGGCGTCCCGATACGACAGGATGGTGTTTCGGCTCAAGCCCCGTTCCCCGATGAGGTACTGCTGAAAGAAGGCCTGGATCAGCGCGGACAGGGTGCGAACGGGGCTCATCGATCACGGCTCCTCTCCGTCGGAATCGGCAGCGGACACCTCCGTTGGAAGCGCTTGGCGGCCTCTTGAAGGGTCTCTTGGGTGGGCCGGAGGTAGATCAGCGTGCAGATGATGTACGACGTGTCCGAGGTAGGTGGAAAGCGCCGCGAGACGTTCGTTGACGTCGATCCCGCGACGATACCAGTCCAGGAGTCGGCGAACGGCGAAGCTGTGGCGCAGATCGTGGATCCCGGGGAGACCGCCACCCGGAGTGCCAATGCGCGCCCTTTCGATCAGCTCTCGATACGTATCATGAACCGTCCGGTGGGCGAGACGCGTTCTGCATAGGGATGAGAAGAATGGGGCGGATCGCGCATCTCTCCCGTGAGCCGCCAGCCGACGTGTCGGATAGGCGCGCAGAGCCTCGACCGTTGTTGGGTGCAGGGGGACGATTCGCGACTTGCCGAATTTCCCCTTTCGTATGTTCAGCGATCCGCCTTCGAGGTCGATATCGCAGATGTCCATCGCCAGGGCTTCGCCGATTCGGATTCCGGTGGTTATCAGAAGAGCGAACAGCGTCGAGAAGGTCTGGGGCCGCAGGGAACCCGAGGGACCGAGTTCGAGTGCCGCGAGGAGCAGACGCTCGATCTCTTCCGCGGAGAAAATGTGTGGCCGAACGATCGACCGGCGCGGGAAGCGCGGCTGCTCAGGCAGCGGCGGAAGCGGCGCGCCCCGACAGGCGGCGTAGCGCAGCGCTTGCCACACGACGCGGATCAGGTGGGTCTTGGTACTCGGTGCCAGGTGGGCGACGGACGCGAGGCATTTCCCGAGCGATGCGCCGTCGACCTCGGATGGATCGGCGACGCTCCCAGCAAGAAACCGGTCGAACCTATGCAGACGGGCTGCCTGACTCGATAAATCGCCACTCCCCGCACATCTCCAGCCGACAAATCGCTCGAACCAGTCCGCCAGGCAACTGGAGTATCCGCCAGACCTCATCGCAGCACCTCCGGCCAGCCGATCGCGACTTCGCGCAACGACGGCTGGTCCACCTTCGCGTAGATGGATGCCGAGGCGAGGTGCCGGTGCCCAAGATGGTCCGCCTCCTCCTTCAAGGACCTCCCCGATCTCAGCAGGCGCGTCGCGAAGGCGTGCCGAAAGACGTGCGGTCCGGAGCGACCGGGTTCGATTTGGGCGCTCTCCACCCGCCTCCCAACGAGACGGCCGACTGCAGCCGGCCCCAGCGGGAGATACGGCCTTCTCAGACGAGTAAAGACTCGGTCGTGGTCGACGGCCGGACGAACCTCGCGGATGTAGCGAGCCAGAGCGCTCGCGACAACCCCCACGAGAACCTGGGTTACCGTCTTGCCGTCCTTGTGGCCCCGGAATCGAATCTGACCATCGCGCCACGCGATGTCCCCGAGTCGGAGAGAAGTGATCTGCCCTCGCCGGATTCCGTAGGTCGCCAGGACCAACAGGACCGCACGGTCACGAGTCCCGCTGGGGATGTCGTCGTCGACCGAATCGAGGAGCAGCCGGATCTCCTCGCCCCCGATCCCTCGAACCGTCTCTGCCAGACGATAGGTTCTGACCGTCGGGATGGCTTCGACCAGGCGACGCTGGGTCAGGCCATGATCGGCCGTGAATTCGAGGAAGCTTCGAACGGAGGATCGCACGCTTCGAAGGGAAGCAAGAGCGAGTTTGTGGCCGTACTGTGCGAAGAATCGCTCGACTCTGTCGGGCGTAAGGGAACCGAGAGATTCCGTCGGGGCCCGCCGGTGCGTGATCCAGAGGAGAAAGTCCCTCGCTGGACGAACGCGGGCCCGGACCGACTCGGGCTGCATTGCCCTGATGGTCCGAAGCCAATTCAAGAACGAGGAGAGGATCGATCGCAGGCGGGGAGGCGCGAGCTCGATGAGACGGTGGGCACCCTCCCAGGCCCTTTCCTCTGACCAGGGAAGGAGCGGTGAACGTCGGGGCATCTGGGTTCTCCAAGGGGAGATGGTGTCATGACTCCCCCGAGCTCACCGCAGGATTATGGGGAGCGCAAGCCCCCTCGATTCGCACGCAAGCCCCGATGCCACAAATATCTACGATTCGATTCCGTTGGGCTCTACATAATCGGGGACTCCACATCACACGGCGTGCGGGCGCCAAACTCCAGATGGAGGAAACGGGTCGTGCCGGGAGGTTCTGGCCACGACGGGGCGGCCTCGCCCGAGTCCCACCCGGCCCCGGCCCGGCTGGAAGAGAAAGGTTCGCGACCGGGCTGGATCCCCTGGGCGGAACTCTTGAAGCGCGTCTACGCCTACGAGGTTCTCGTGTGCGATCGATGCGGGGGAACGCGCGAGGTCCTCGCCTTCTTGACCGAGGGCGAGACGGTACGGAAGTTCCTGGAGTGCGTGGGCCTCTCCTCCGACATCCCGCCCATCTCCCCCCCTCGCGTCTCATGGGCCACCGCCTGATGATCCACCGGTCTGCGTGTGGCGTGTGCGTGTGAGAGGTTCCGGGCGCTCGCGCGCGACACTTTGGGCGTTGTCGGACGTTGGCGGTTCTGTCACCCACCTCACCCTCGTGAGAAACGTGGCTTGACCCCAAGAGCCTGGACGGTCATGTTTCCTATCTTCGTCTCGTATCTTCGTTTCCTATCTTCGCGGACAGTAGGACACCCGGAAGTTCCGATACGTCCTTGCATTTCGCCTGTCCCAAGCGGAATAATCCACGCGCTCGCGGTTTCGAAGTGTCTTTCTCCCCGCGCACCTCTGGGAACGATGATGAGGAGGTTCAAAGATGAGGATGTTCTGCTCGCTTGCGGTGGGTCCTGGGCTGATCGCCCTGGTCCTCGGATGCTCGTCGTCACGGGCCCAGCTCTCCACGGCCGAGGACGGGGAGCGCCGCACCGATCCCTGGGACGCGTACATGCGGGCGGGCAATGCGGCGGCGCAGGCGGGCCGGACAGCCGAGGCGGAGAGGGACTTCCTGGCGGCCGTCGAATCCGCTGAGGCAGAGGACGGAAACGAGGAGCGGATCGTTACCAGTTTTCACCACCTGGCCGCCCTCTACGCCTCGAGCGAACGCGCGGTGGAGGCCGAATCGGTCCTGAAGGACGCCCTGGCGCTGGCCGAGGAGTCCCTGGGCTCCGGCCACCCAGCGACCGCCGCCACGCTCCACCAGTTGGGTCGAGTCCAGGCCTCGGAGAAGCGTTTCGACGACGCTGCGGAATCGCTCGGCCGGGCGGTGGCCATGACAGAGGAACGGGGCCCCGAACGTCCGGAGCTGGCTCTCCGGCTCTTCGACGCCGGCTCCGTCGACCTGGCGCGGGGGCGCCGGGGGGAGGCGGACCGGCTGCTCGACCGGGCGCTCGCCCTGTGGGAGAGGGTCCACGGACCCGGCTCGGTCGAGCTCGCCGTCCGTCTCGACGCCGTGGCCCGCGCCTACGCCTCGGCACGCGAGTGGGACCTGGCCGCTGCGCTCCTCGAGCGCGCCGTCGCCGTGTTCGAGGCCGCGCTCGGCGCGAGCCACCTCGACGTAGCGGCCTGCGTCCAGAACCTCGCGGGGATTGAGATGTCCCGGGGCCGGCTCGAGAGAGCCGAGGCGCTCTTCCGGCGCGCGCTGGCGATCTGGGAGAAGGATCTCGGTCCCGACCATCCGGCCGTCGGTGTCTGCCTGGCCGAGCTGGCGACCGCCTGCGAGCGGACCGGAAGACTCGACGAGGCCGCGCTCCTCCGCGAACGCGTCGCCCGGCGGCGGGAGCGGAACGACCCGACGGGGGACGCGCGATGACCGGCTGGCGCGCAACGATCCTCGCCGGCCTCGCCCTCGTGCTGGCGGGCTGCTCCGGCTCCGGGACCCGATCGGACTCCTCGGATCCCGGGATCGGCACGATCCCCGCTCCTCCGCTCTTCTGGACCCAGCCCTGGCCCCCTGAACGCCCCACGGGGCAGCTCACCTGGGTCACGCCGCTCTTCCACGTGGCGACCGATGCCGAGGGCGGGTGGGTCACCTATCACATCGGCCCGTTCGTCCGGCGGTCCGACTTCTGGACCTTTTTCCCGATCGCCTACGGCTGGAAGAACGACGACGGCGGATGGACGGCGCTCGTGGTCCCGATCTTCCACTCGTCGACCGATCGAGAAGGCTCGGTCGAGAGCCTGCACCTGGCGACGTACTTCCAGTGGTCGGACGGATGGGTCTTCGTGCCGGTGGGCGCCGCCTGGGAGAACGACGCGAGGGGCACCACGACCTGGGTGACGCCCCTCTTCCACTCCTCGACCGACGCGGCGGGGTCGGTCGAGAGCCTGCACCTGGCGACGTACTTCCAGTGGTCGGACGGATGGCTATTCCTGCCGCTGGCCGGCAGCTGGGAGACGAAGGCAGGACGGACGACGTGGATCACCCCCCTCTTTCACTCCAGGGTCCGGCCGGACGGCGATGTGGCCAGCCTCCACGTCGGTCCCTACTTCCAGGGACCCGGGTGGTGGTTCCTCCTCCCGGCGATCTCCGGCGCCTGGACGAACGACGTGGGCGGACGGGCCACGTGGATCACGCCCCTCTTCCACACCTCGACCGACGAGAAGGGGACCGTGACGAGCTTCCACGTCGGACCGTACGTCCAGGGCGACGACCATTGGGTCGTCCTCCCCTTCGCCGTGAGCTGGGCGAACGTTCTGGGCCGGCGAATGACGTGGGTCACCCCGCTCTTCCACGTCTCGACCAACCGCGAGGGGGCGACGACGAGCCTCCACGCGGCAACCTACTTCCAGTGGTCGGACGGTTGGATGATCCTGCCGCTCGGCGGTGGATGGGAGGAGGACGGGGAGGCGACGGGCTTCATCCTTTGCCCTCCGGCCTACTACCGGCGCTCGAAGGAACTCGAACCGTCGTTCGCCACCCACTTCTGGCCGTTCTACTACTGCGAGGCCGGCGAGGACGTTGAGATCAACTTCCTCTGGATGCTTCCCTACTACGAGAGCAAGGGAGGGACCACGACGACCTACCTCGGCCCGGTGTACCACTGGAGGTCGTTCCCCGAACCCGAGGTCCCGACGGAGTGGTCGATCCTCTTCGGATTCGCCCGGCGACAGGTCGACGACCGCCGGGAGCAATACCGGTACATGCTCCTCTGGCTCATCCCCCTCGGCTGGAACAAGATCGAGCGGTCGGAGTAGACGTGACTGGTCGTCGGGTGTCAGCCATGGCCGAACGGCCCTCGCCGCGCGGGTGAGCGAGGAGGACCTGGTGGAGGTCCTCGGAGGCCTCCACGTCGTCGATGACGGCCTCAAGGAGGCCCCTATCATCTTCGTAGCACCTGCGCGTGCTCTCGAGCACGGAGGCAAGAGCCCCCCGCGCGAACTACTCGCCGAGGGACTCCCGGCGCGAGGCTTCGACCTGAGCCCGAGCCCCGGCAGGGCAGACCGCGAGAGCCCGCTCGAACGACCGCGCCGCCTCCTCGCGGCGGGCCAGTTGCGCCAGGGCGATGCCGCGGTTTGCCCAGGCCGGCCAGAAACCGCGATCGATCTCGAGCGCCCGATCGTAGTCGTCGATCGCGCCATCGAGGTCGCCCTGGGCTACCCGGGCGAGGCCCCGGTTGCTGTAGGCCACGGCGAGGTTCGGGTCGAGCTGGGTGGCCCGGGTGTAGTCCTCTATCGTGCCGGCGATGTCGCCCTGGGAGTACCGGGCGTTTCCCCGGTTGTAGTAGGCCGCGGCAAAGTTCGGGTCGAGCTCGATAGCACGGGTCTGATCCTGGATCGCGCCGGTGATGTCGCCCTGCACTTGTCGGGCGTTGCCCCGGTTGGTATAGGCCATGGCGAAGTTCGGGTCGAGCTCGATGGCGCGGGTGCAATCCTGGATCGCGCCGGTGATGTCGCCCTGGGAGTACCGGGCGTTGCCCCGGTTGCTGTAGGCCCCGGCGAAGTTCGGGTCGATCTCGATGGCGCGGGTCTGATCCTGAATCGCGCCGGTGATGTCGCCCTGGGCTCGCCGGGCGTTTCCCCGAGAAGTGTACTCCGCCGCCGTCCGGGGCCCGGTAGAGACGACCGGAAGGAGCCGGAGCGTCTTCTTGCCCTGCTCCGCGGCGTTCGTCCGGGCCGCCTCGACCCGGGCGAGCCGCCTCCTCAACTCGTCCTTGTCCACGGTGCCCCAGGCCCCGGCGCTCTCGGCGAGGACCTGGGCCATCCTCCAGTGGCCGGACATCTCGGCATTACTCTGCGCATCGAGCGCCCAGGCGGCGACCTCGGGCGCCCAGTTGGCGGGAGGGTTGGGGTGGCCCTGGAGGGCCCGGCCCATCGAGGAGAGCGCGGCGAGGTGGGGACGGAATTAGTCCTGGGGGGCTGCGGGGTTGAAGGGGCTTCTCTCGGCCTCTTGCCAGGCGGCCCGACCCTGGGCATAGCAATCCTCGGCCTCGCTCGCGCGGGCCCGGTCGGTCTTCCCCGCCCCGGCGCAGCCGGCGACAAGGACGGCACCGAAGAGTCCAGCCAGGAGCGCCACGGCCGTCGCGAGGCCGCCTGTCATGGCGACCTTGTTCCGCGGTTGGCTGCCCCAACGTCAGGGAATGCCTTCCAATTGCTAACGATACGAACGGAGGAACGCACGGTCAAGCGAGAACCCGCCACGGGGTGCCTGACCGTTCTTGATAGGAGACTACGATTCCGGGTCTGTCGAAGTC
>JACQVV010000647.1 GCA_016209595.1 Planctomycetota bacterium | reverse complement strand
CGGTGAGGTCAGTCCACGAGGAAGCCTCCGGCACCTTGAGCTCGACGAACGTTCGACCACTGGCGGCGACGTCGCTCTTGCCCGCCGCCTTCCCAGGAATCGGCCGAGCTCCGCCTGCACGCCCGAGGCGCGCCTTCAGGCCCTCGTAGTTGACATGCAGCACCTGTGACACGAGCCATAGCCCGTGTCGCTCCGCCATCGCGACCGCCTCGGACCAAAGATCCTCCGGCATCGGTCCGCGCTTCGGGCGACTCTTCAGCGCTCACGAGAAAAGACCGGGGTGTGCTCACGAGAACGGGGCCACCGCGGCCGAGTCGGTGCTGGGGTTGGTTGCAGTGCGTCGGCCGTCAGCCAGCGGAGAAGCGGAAAGGTTCGCGGGGGTCGACGGCGACGGTGCGTTCGCCGAGCTCTCGGCTGTACGGCGGCCTGACGTTGAGGCGCTTGTGGTGTAGGAGGGAGTAGTGAGGTAGGTGGCTCGAGGAGGGATTGGGCCCTCCTCGAGCCGTGCCTCGCGGGAGAAAAGCACTCCCGTGGGCGAGCGCGATTCTACGAGACGGAGCGGCCGGTCGCTGAGGCGACGACTGGGCCGTCGCGAGTGCTTGCTGAAGGGCTGCGAGCGATCGTTTCGGCCCGGGCGCTGGGACCAGCGGCGTTGCGGCGAGGAGTCGTGTACCGAGGCGTTCCGTCGCTGGGAGGAGTGGAAGGCCGTCTCGCCCACGCCGGGGCCACGGGCGCGGGTCCGCTACGGAGTGCGGACGTGCGGTGGTGGCGATTGCGGGCAGCCGTTCGAGAGACGGAGCCCGAACCAGCGCTACTGCGAATCGTGTCGTAGGGCGGTGTCGCGGCAGCAAGGGAAGCGGCGGAAGCAGAGGCAGCGGGCGGAGGAGAAGGCGCGGCGTTCAGCGAGCGCCGGCGTCGAGGCCAAGGAGCCGAGCCCGAGAGGGGTGGTGGCGGCCTCCGTTGATCCGGCAGAGGCGAGTGAGGCCTCTGGTCACGCTTCTGTGGAGGGGCCTTCGAGGCCTCGGATCTGCGATCGGCCGGGCTGCTACGAGGCTCCCTTGGAGCAGGCGGGTCAACGGGCGTCGTACTGCGGCCCTTCGTGCGCCCGCGCCGTGCGTCGGGTGCTGGATCGGGAGCGCAAGTGGCGGTCGCGCGGGACTCGGGTGGGGCGCCTGAAGCGACGGTTGCAAGCCCGTAGGACTGCATTCCCGGCGGGCGGAGGGGGGCGGAGTCGCTCGGCTCGAAGGACGGGCGGGCGAGCGCCGCCTGGGTGAAAGGCTGGGTCGGCCTTCATCGCGTTCGCCGGCGCCTCTCGCGAAGCTGGCGCTCTGACGAGTCGCGTTCGAGCGGCTGTTGAGCGTGCGCTCCTCCCTGCTGGGGCCGAGCGCGTCGAGGGAGCGATGGCGTTGGAGCTCGAGCTTCAGCAACTCGATCTGCGGTACGAGAGCCTCCGAGTCCGTAGCGCCGCGCGACTGAAGAAGCTCGTCGCCTCGATCGCCGAGGTCGGTCAGCGGACCCCGATCGCCGTGGTGTCGAGCGATGAGGACCGCACGCGCGACGTCGTGATCGACGGGTTCGTCCGCGTTCGAGCGATGCGCCGCTTGCGACGCGACACGATCGGGGCGATCCGCTGGGACCTCACGGAGCTCGAGGCGCTGCTCCTGCAACGATCTTTGCGCGCGTCTCGAGGCGAGACGAGCCTCGAGCAAGCGTGGTTGCTCGGCGAGCTGCGGCGGCGCTTCGACCTCAGCGAGGAGGAGCTCGCGCGGCACTTCGACCGCGGTCAGAGCTGGGTCAGCCGCAGGCTGGCGCTGGTGCGGGTCTTGCCCGACAGCGTCCAGGAGTCGATCCGTGAAGGCCGGATCGCCTCTCACGCCGCGACCAAGTATCTGGTGCCGTTGGCGCGGGCCAGCCGCGACGACTGCGAAAGTATGGCGCGCGCCATAGCCGAGCACTCGCTGTCGAGCCGGGACGCGGGGCTGCTCTACGCAGGCTGGCGCGACGGCGACCTCGCCACCCGAGAGCGCCTGCTCGCCGACCCGCTCCTATTCCTGCGCGTACGGCGTGCCCTCGACGAGGAGGCAAAGGACGCGGTCAGTCCCCGGGAGGGTCTTCTCAAGGACGCGACCGTCATCAGCGCAACCGCGCGCCGCGCCCGCCAGCGGCTGAGCGGGGGCGTTCTTCAGGTCCTCACGGCGCTCGACTACGAGGGCCTGTTTGCCGCGCTGCACTTGGCAGAGACCGAGATCCGCCGGCTCGTCGAGGTCCTTCGAGAGTCGCAGGCCAAAGGAGGTGGCAATGCTCGACGAGAGCATCCGCGTGGCGATCCTCAAGCTGCGTGAGCGCAACCAGTCGATTCGGCAGATCGCGCGTGCGCTCCAGGTCTCGCGGGACGCGGTCCGGCGGGTGATCGAGGCGGGGAGCCCCGAGGTCCCCCGCCTCGATCGAGCCGAGAAGGCGGAGCCTCACCGGGAGCGGATCCTCGAGCTCTTCGCCGCGTGCGAGGGCAACCTCGTGCGCGTCCACGAGGAGCTCGCCAAGGAGGACTGCGCGATCTCCTACCAGGGGCTGACCGCGTTCTGCCGGCGTCACCAGATCGGTACGAAGCCCAAGCCGCGCGCCGGGCGCTACCACTTCGAGCCCGGCCAGGAGATGCAGCACGACACGTCTCCCCACCGGGTCGTGATCGGCGGGAAGACGCGGGTCGCCCAGTGCGCGAGCCTCGTCTTCTGCTACTCGCGGATGAAGTTCGTCCAGTACTACCCGAACTTCGATCGCTTTTATTGCAAGGTATTCCTCGCCGACGCCTTGCAATATTTCGGCGGTAGCTGCCTCAGGTGCATGATCGACAACACGCACGTCGTCGTGCTGAAGGGGACCGGGGCGTCGATGATCCCCGTCCCCGAGATGGTGGCCTTCGGGGAGCAGCTCGGCTTCGAGTGGGCGGCGCACGAGAAGGGAGATGCGAACCGCTCCGCCCGCGTCGAGCGCCCCTTCCACCACGTCGAGCACAACTTTCTGCCCGGGCGGAAGCCCTTTATCGACTGGAAGGACCTCAACGGCCAGGCCGTCGCCTGGTGCGACAGGGACAACGCCCGGCACAAGCGGCACCTGCACGCCAGCCCGCGGAAGCTCTTCCTGGAAGAGCTCTCTCAGCTCCGCAAGCTGCCCGAGTGGACCCCCGAGGTCTACCAGCTCCACCACCGCCTCGTGGGCGTCGAGGGCTACGTCACCGTCCATACGAATCTCTACTCCGTCCCCCTCGAGGTGCCCGTCGGGCGCCAGGTCGAAGTCCGTGAGACCCGGGACCGGATCGACGTCTATGAGGGACCGCGGGTCGTCGCCACGCACGAGCGTGTCTGGGACCGTGAGGGCAAGCGCGTCACCTTGCCCGGCCACCGCCAGCGGCGGAAGCCGCGCGAGCAGGAGCTCGCCCCTGAAGAGAAGACACTCCTCGAGCTCGCCCCCGAGCTGGCCAGCTTCGTCGCCCAACTGAAGAAGCGCGCTCAGGGCTCGACCACCTTGGCGCTGCGACGCCTCCTGTCGTTGGTCCGCGACTATCCCCGCGCTCCGCTCGTACAGGCGCTCGCCGAGGCCGAGCGCTACGGCCTCTTCGACCTCGAGCGGGTGGAGCGCATGGTCCTCAAGCGGATCGCCGGCGACTACTTCCTCCTCCCGGGTGACGCGAACGGAGGCCCCGATGAATGAAGAGCTCGAGCAGCTACTGAAGTGCCTCGGCCTGAAGCGGATCCTGGAGATCCTCCAGGACGAGCTCGCGAAGGCCGAGGACAAGCAGATCTCCTACGAGGAGCTCGTCCTGCGGCTCATGAGGGCCCAGTGGCACCACCGCCAGGAGACGGCGCTCGAGTGGCGCATCAAGCGCGCGCAGCTCCCTCAACAGTGGACCGTCGAGTCCTTCCCCTTTCGCCTGCAGAAGGGCGTCAACCAGCGCCAGATCCGCGGATTCGCCGGCCTGGGCTTCGTCCCGAAGGCCGAGAACATCGTCTTCGTGGGACCCACCGGCGTCGGCAAGACCGGCCTCGCCACCGGCCTCCTCCTCAACGCGCTCCAGAACGGCTACCGCGCCCTCTTCGTCAAGGCGCAGGACCTCTTCGACGAAATGTACGCCTCCCTGGCCGATCGCTCCACCCGGACCCTCGTCAAGCGACTCGCGAAGATTGATATTTTGTGCATTGACGAGCTGGGATACCTGACGATCCGCCCCGAGCAGTCGAACATCTTCTTCAAGCTGATGGAGGAGCGCTACACCAAGAAGCCGACCATCATCACCACCAACCTCGCCTACGACGAGTGGCACGGCTTCCTCGGCAACCGACCGATGGTCGAGGCCCTCCTCTCGCGCTTGCGGCACCGCTGCCACACGGTCGAGATCGACGGTCCCTCGCTCCGGGACCCGCAGCACGGGTAGTCGCCAGCATTCGACACGGAGTCGGCGCCATGCCTCGCCCCGAGCCTCCCCACCCGGCTCTCACTCGCTCGCCGACAGAACCCTTCGGCTGGCTCGACGCCCGCCTGCTCAGAGAAGACTGGCTCGCCCAACTCGGCCCCGATGCCACCGCGCTTCTGACGCTCCTCGCCCTCGCCGCCGACCGGCGGGGTGCATCCTTCTACGGTCGCGAGCGCATGGGCAGAGCACTCAGCCTCTCGCGCGACCGCATCGACCGCGCCCTCGCCCGCCTCCTGGAGCTCCAACTCGTCGCCCAGCGCCCCTGGCGTCCCGGCCACCCGGACGGCGTCTGGCAGCTTCTCCCCCTGCGCGCCAAGAGCGCTCCGCCTCGCGGCGGTGAGCCGGTCCGGATCGCCGACGTCGTCGACCGGCTCCGGCGCGAACGCTGACGAAGCTCGTCGCCATCCCGCGTCCCCCGAGAACCAGATCCACGGGCTTCGCTCCTCGGGGAAACAACCAGATCCAGGCTCAGCCCACGCGCGCTCTGCTCCCTCCTGCGCGCGCCGCATCCTGCTCCTGACCTGGCCCCGTCCCTCACGCACAACGTCCCGCGCGCCGCCACGCCACACCACCCGCTCCGAAATCGTGATCCTCGGGTGGTCCATTTCTCGTGAGCGCAGGTGGTCCATTTCTCGCGAGCGCCGAAGCTCCGGGCCCTCCTTCACGCCGGTCTCTACGCGCTGATCGTGGACGACCACTTGACGCTAGACGTGGTCGCAGACGTCCTGAGTGATCCCGAGAAGGGTCGAACGGTTCTACCG
>JACQVV010000646.1 GCA_016209595.1 Planctomycetota bacterium | reverse complement strand
AGAACGCGCGGGAGGCAAGCCATGGAAAGACCGGGGTTCGGGGTTCGGGGTTCGGGGTTCGGGCTAGACGTCGACCACCTCGACGAGGGCGTGCCCTGGCCGGAAGCGCCAGAGGGAGGCCTCTCGCCGGGCGCGCAGCGGGACCTGGAGTTCCGCGCCTCGCACCTCTCCGGCGACCGCAGGGTCTACCTCGCGGTGACGCCGATCGCCGACTCCCGCGACGGTCTGGCGAAGTACCGCGGCGACAACCCCAACATGGAGCGTCCCCACGGCTGGGAGCGGAAGGACTTCGACGACCCCGACGCGATTCGGGCCTACACGAACTTCTGCCGCGCGATCGTCGAGCGTTTCCACCCCGACTACCTGGCGTACGGGTGGGACTCCTGGCTGTCCCGACCCCCGCGATAGGCGCCTTGGACCTGCCGGCGTTCCTCACGGCCCTCGCGGTCGTGGATCTCGCGGCCTTCGTGCTGGGGACCGCGGTCCTCGCGATCGGCGTGGCCTGGCGGAGCCGGAAAGACCTCCGCCGGCTCGCGGACTTCGCCAACGCGCAGAAGACGGGCCTCGCGCGCCGCGTGGCCCGCGTGCTGTGGACGGACTACATCGTGAGCGCGGCGGTCCTGGCGGCGCTCCTTCTGGTCTTCTGGGCGCTCCGCTTCCTCCCGGCCTCGCACACGCCGGTCCTGCCCCAGGAGGCCGCGGGGTGGGAGCGCTGGGCACGGATCCTCTCGCTCGCCCTTCTCGTGCTCGCCTATGCCTGGTCGATCGGCCGCTCGGCGACCGCCTGGACGTCGATCGGGCCCTACGTGACGGAGATCCGCGATGCGGCCCGGAAGGCGACGGCGGTCCACGGACTCCAGGCCGCGACGGGGTGGGCCTTGACGCTCGCGGACGCGACCCTGCCCGGCGGCGCGCTCCTCTCCTCGCTCGCCCGCTTCCTCGGGCGGCGGCTCATGGGCCGGGCGCTCGCCTCGTCCGCGGGTGCCGCTCTGCGCTGGGCCCTTCCCGTCCTCTCCTCGCGTCTGGAGAAGGCGATCGAAAGGGGACTCGACGAGGGAGTCGCGGGCCTCGCCGGCGCGTTCTTCCGGAAGGCACTCCTTTCCGTCTCGCTCCGCCTCGCCGCAGCCTCGCTCGCGCTCGCGGCGGCCTGGTCCTGGCCGTGAGGGACGCCGGCGCTTGCGCGCGACCCGGTTCCCGGTAGAATCCTTCGACCCCGAGGCTCCCTCCGGGGCTTTCGGGGGCACGGTTCTCCTTCTCCTCGCGCCATGACCCAGATTCTCGGCATCTCCTGCTACTACCACGATTCCGCCGCGTGTCTCTACCGCGATGGGCGGCCGGTCGCGGCGGTGAGCGAAGAGCGGTTCACGCGGAAGAAGCACGACGACTCGTTTCCTACCCGGGCGATCGAATACTGCCTCGCCGCCGGGGGGATCGAGGCGAAAGACCTCGACTGCATCGGCTTCTACGACAAACCGATCCGCAAGTTCGAGCGGATCCTCGCCACGACCATCTCGACGTTCCCGCGGGGGCTCCGGGCGTTCTGGCGGGCGATCCCGGTCTGGTTGCACGAGAAACTCTGGGTTCCACGGCGCATCGTGAAAAAGCTCGGCTACCCGAAGACGAAGCCGATCCTCTTCACCGACCACCACGAGTCGCACGCGGCGAGCGCCTTCCTGGTGAGCCCCTTCGAGGAGGCGGCGATCATCTCGATCGACGGCGTCGGCGAGTGGGCCACCGCGACCTACGGCGTCGGTCGCGGGACGGACATAGAGATCCAGGCCGAGATGCGCTTCCCCCACTCGCTCGGCCTCTTCTACAGCGCCTTCACCTACTACTGCGGCTTCAAGATCAACAGCGGCGAGTACAAGCTCATGGGGCTTGCTCCGTACGGCGAGCCCAAATACGTTGACCGGATCCTGGAGCACCTCCTGGATCTCAAGGAGGACGGGTCGTTCCAGCTCCACATGGACTACTTCACCTATCAATATGGGACGACCACCATTGGCCCCCGCTTCGAGCGCCTCTTCGGCGCCAAGAGCAGGAAGCCGGGGGAGCCGCTTACGCAGTTCCACATGGACGTGGCGGCGAGCGCGCAGAAGGTGACGGAGGAGGCGATCCTGGGCATGGCCCGCCATGTCCACGAGAAGACCGGTCTCACGCGCCTGTGCATGGCCGGGGGCGTCGCCCTGAACTGCGTGGCGAACGGCCGAATCATTCGGGAGACGCCGTTCAAGGATCTCTTCGTTCAGCCGGCCGCGGGCGACGCGGGGGGTGCGCTGGGGGTCGCGGCCTTCATCTACCATTCGCTCCTCAAGAACCCACGCGAGTACGTGATGAACGACGCCTACCTCGGTCCCGCCTACTCGACCGAGCAGGCCGAAACGTACCTCAAGCGGATCGGCGTCCCGTACAGGAAGCTCGACCGCCCGGAACTCCTCTCGACGTGCGCGCGCCTCATCGCCGAGGGAAATGTCGTCGGATGGTTCCAGGGGCGGATGGAGTTCGGGCCGCGGGCGCTCGGGAGCCGCTCGATCCTCGCCGACCCGCGCCAGCCGACCATGAAGGACCTCGTGAACGAGAAGATCAAGCTCCGTGAGGGCTTCCGTCCCTTCGCGCCCACGGTCACGAGTGAGCGGGCGAACGACTGGTTCGAACTCGATGTCCCGAGCCCCTTCATGCTGCTCTGCGCGCCGGTCCGCGAGGGGCGCACATCGCTCCCCGCCATCACGCACGTGGACCGCTCGGCCCGTATCCAGACGGTCTCCGGGGAGCAGAACGCGCTCTACCACGACCTCATCGAGGAGTTCGAGCGCCAGACCGGCTGCGCGGTCATCCTCAACACGAGCTTCAATATCCGTGGCGAACCGATCGTCCTCGACCCGGAGCAGGCCTTCCGGTGCTTCATGCGCACCGACATGGACCACCTCCTGGTAGACTCGTTCCATTTGGACAAGAAGGAGATGCCCCCCGCCCAACAGGTGATCGGCGCCTTCGAGGAATTCCCGCTTGACTAGCCGGGCTTTAGACTTCAGACGTCAGCCTTCAGTTAAAGGAAGAGTGCGATGAGCGCGAACCAGACCCCCGAGGCTCCGACCCCCACCGCTCCGAGCCCCGCGGCTCCTGCCCCCGAGGCCGCTGCCAAGGAGCCCCAGCCCACGCTCTTCCCCGGCAAGCGCCACTCGCTCCTCGGCGAGTTCTGGCTCTTCATCAAGAACGAGAAGAAGTGGTGGCTGACGCCAATCATCATCGTCTTCATCCTGCTCACGTTCCTCATCTTCGTCGGCAACTCGCCCCTCGCGCCGTTCATCTATCCGTTGTTCTGAGGAGGCTGTTCGTTCCGGGTTCTGCGTTCGGCGCCTACGGAGGGCTCTGCCGCTCGATCTTCGCGGTCTTCCGTTCGACCCTCGAGAGCTCGAGGAACGCGCCGCCGGGAACCTGGATGAAGGAGAGGCCGATCCGGTAGAGAACCTTGCCCTGGTGGTCCGCCTTCTCGCAACGCATGACTTTGCCTGTGAGGCGGAGCGTCTGGAGGAACGCGGGAGCGCAGAGGGCGATCTCCACCTCGGTCGAGTTCGCGAGCGGCCGGTTCGAGTAGAACTGGGCGCCCTTCTTCGACATGTCGATCACGATCGACCGCGTCTGGGCCCCCTCGCCTCCGCCATACCGCCGGTCCTTCCAGACCACGTAGGCCCCCTCGACCTTGAACCGATAGGCGCCCCGGCGCTCCGGTTCCTCTCTCTTCGTCTCCTTCTTCGGGCGGGGCTGCTCCTTGATGAGCGACCCGACCATCCGGAACCCCGGCTCAACGACCTCCCGGCGCTTCTTGCCGGTGGTCGCCTTCTCTTTCTCCTTGTCCCGCTCCGCGCGCTCATTGCTCTCCGCCAGGAGCCGTTTCATCCCGATGGCGTCCATCGACTCCTTCGCCGACTGGATTTCCCGGTAGACTTCGGCCTGTCCCGCCGCGCCCTCGATCAGGAGGTTGAGGAGCGCCCCGCCCGCCGAGCCTCGGAACGCCTTCTCGAGCTCCGGGCGCACCTTCACGACCACTTCCTTGCCCGCTTCCCGGGCCTGGAGGACGGAGACGGCGATCAGGTTGCAGAAGTAGACCGAGACTTCGTCGAGCGCCCCGAGGTCGAGGACGACCCCCGGTCCCGGGTGCGCGAGCAGGCGCTCGAACTCCTCCGGGAACTTCGCGACCACGTGGTCCTCGTCCGTGGAGACCGCCACGAGCTTGTTGTCCTTGAGCAGGAAAGCCGCGGCGCTCTCGGGGGTCGTCCGCGCGACCTGGAGCGGGATCCGGTCGGCGACGCCCATCTCCTCGAGCCGCTTCTTGAGCTCGGGCGAGACCAGGACCTCGAACGACTTGTCCACGCCCTTCGCAACGCGCGCCGCCGTCTCCAGCGCCTCGGCCATCGGCCGTGGAAGCGCTTGCACACGGGCAAGGTCGATGCGGACCTTCTTCCTCTCCGACTCGAGATGCTCCGAGAGGTACGAGGTGAATTGCTGCATGAAGAGCGACTCGTCCTCGATCGAGACCTCGAAGGTGCCGTCGAGATGGGCGATCTTCTGTTCGAGTTCATCCGGCATGGCCGTTTCCTCCCACCAGGGGAGGAGAAGGATAGCAGAACCAGCCCGGCGCGCGAAGGGACGGAGAGCAAGCCGGGAGCCGGCGCTACCGAACTCGAGCGAGGTCCTCCTCGATCCCGGGAAGAGCCGGGTTGTCGGCACGCGCCCGCTCGTAGAGAGAACGGGCCAGGGCCCGGTTCCCCTCGGCCTCCGCGACGCGTCCCAGGGCCCGGTAGTACAGATCGCGGTCGTAGAGGATCTTCGCCTGGGCGACCGAGCGGAGCTCCTTCCCTCCAGCGGCGAAGTCCCCCGAGGCCACGAGGGCGAGGCCGTGGGCCACCGTGTCGCGCCAGTGGTCGTGTTTCAGTGCCACGAGCTCCCGGGCCGCCGCGAGGGCGGCCGGGGGATTCCCTCGCGCGAGCTCCAGGAGCGTCCGGCCGTGCAGAGCGTAGCAGGAATCGTGCTTCCCCCCCTGGACGGAGCCCAGGTCGGCCTCTGCCTCGGCCCAGCGGCCCTGTCGGGCGTAGACGAGGGCCCGGAGCCAGTAGAGGAAGGCGTTGGGCGCGACCTCGATCCCGTGGTCGAGGTCCGCGAGGGCTTCGTCGTAGGCGTGCCGGTCGTAGCGGACGAGGGCACGGTTCCCGTAGCAGAGGATGAACTCCCGGGGAGCCGACCGGATCGATTCGGCGTACTCCGCCTCCGCCTCTTCCCGGCGCCCAAGGTCCCGGAGGAGCAGCCCGCGCTCGTTCGTGTGCTCGTGGGCATGGGCAGGGTCGAGAAGGACGAGCTTTCCGTAAACCGCGAGCGCCTCCTCGCGCCTGGCAAGAGCAACGAGGCAGCGCGCGAGCGTTGCGTGCGCCGGCACGCTCTCGGGATCGAGGAGCAGCGCGCGGGCGAGGCACCCGATCGCCTCCTCGTATTGCTTCTTCTCCTCCCCCCGCTTCGCCAGATCGAGATACCACGCGACGCCCCCGCGGAGCTTCGCGCGGACAGCCTCTCGCCCTTCCGCCGGCACTTCATCGACCACTCGAGCCAGCGCTCCCTGCGGCGCCAGCACGGCGAGCTCTCCCACCATCCAGAGCCGCGCCTCCAAGTCCGTTCCCTCCCGATCCACGAGACCGGCGACAAGTCGCGACAAGACCGGCCATGCCTTGAGAAGGATGAGCCACCGGCCGACCGCCGCGACGTCCGCGCCGGGTTCCGGGAGGAGGTCGAGGACCGCCGACCCGAGGGCGGTTGCCGCCTCCGGGACGCCGGCCAGGACCGCGAACGAGTTCCGGGGGGTGACGCGCTCCACGCTCTCGAGCGCCGCGAGGAACGCCACCGCGGCGCGGGGCGGGAGAGGCGCCTCCCCGAGGCGGCGGACCGCGTCCGCCACGAGCCCCCCGTCCGCGGACCGCGTGGCGGCGGCGAGTTCGAGAAAGAAGCGGGCCGCGGCCGCGAGCTCCTCCGCGCGGGGGTCGCCTGGAAGGGCTTCGAGAGCCCTTCGGGCCTCCGAAGCCGCCCGCTCGAACTCGCCCCGCTCGAGGGCCGCGAGAGCGAGGGCGCGGGCCTCTCCGGCGAAGGCCCGCGCGGCCTCTTCTGGGTCCGATCGGGGCGGGCCGTCCTCGCGGACCGGGCCTTCCTGTTCCGGGCCGTCCCGCTCCGGAAGAGTCGCCAGGACGACCGCCGTCACGGCCGAGAGCCCGAGCACCACTCCCGTCGCGATCGCGGAGAATCGGAGGGCGCGGTTCCGCTGCCACGCCTGGCCCAGAACGAGCCACCGCCTCCGCCAGGTCCCGCCCGCCGCTGCAACCGCTTCGTCAAACGCCGCCAGAAACTCCCCGGCAGTCTGGGGACGATCCTCCCTCTTGCGAGCAAAAGCCCCGAGACAGACCGCTTCCATCTCGGGCGAGATCTCCGGGCAGATGCGGCTCGGAAGGTCCACCGTCGAGCGGGAGATCTGGCTGTAGATCCCGAACATCGTGTTCGCCGTGTAGGGCGGCCGATCGGTCAGGAGCTCGTAGAGGAGGACCCCCAGCGAGTAGATGTCGGTCCGGTGGTCCACTCCCTGCGGGTCTCCCTCGATCTGCTCGGGCGACATGTAGAGGGGAGTGCCGAAGGCCGTCCCGGCCTGCGTGATGCGCGTGTCGGGGCCCACGATGCGTGCCAGTCCGAAGTCCATGAGCCGCGGCTGGAACGCCCCGTCGACGAGCACGTTCTCAGGCTTGAGATCCCGGTGGATCACGCCCTGCCCGTGGATGTAGACCACCGCCTCGAGGATCCGGCGGAAGATCTCGAGGCGCCCTTCCAGCGAGAGCCCGCCGCCGCGGCAGCACTCGCGGAGGCTCGCTCCCTCCACGAACTCCATGGCCAGGAACGGGAGCCCGTTCACTTGCCCAGCCTCCAGGATCCGCACGACGCCGGGATGCGAGAGCCGCGCGACCGCTCGGGCCTCCTGCTGGAACCGGGAGCGCAGGATTTCCGGCATCTCGGGCGACCCTTTGAGCACCTTGATGGCCACCATCCGTCCGAGCGAGCGGCTCCTGGCCCGGAAGACGATCCCCATGCCACCCGACGCGATGGAGACGAGCTCCTCGTAGTCGCCGAACGAGGAGGGGATCTCCGAACCCAGGACGGCCCGGCGCTCGTCCAGGATCGTCTCGCGGTCCGGGTCGCTCTCCCGCCTGGGGGCCGCCCCGGCCGGGACGGTTTCCCGCGCGGCGGGATCGTCGGACGAGGGCGCCGGCATTTTTTTAAGTACTTAAAACTACCGCACGTCGACCCCGAAGAGCTTCGCCTCGATCTCGTCCGCGCGCGCGGCGATCTCCTCGACCGCCCCGGCGACCTCGTCCGCGTCGAGCTCCGCCAGGCGGTGGAGCGACTCGATCGAGAGGACGTTCCCGTCGTCGAGGTAGAGCCTCGCCTTGCCCAGCCCGCGGTTCACCTTGAGCGCCGCGAGCGCCTCCTCCAAGATCGAGAGCGTCCCGATCTCGCTCCGAACGGCGAGCACGTCGCGTCCCCTCCGGTCCCTTCCCACCGAGAGCCGCACCTCCTGCCTCCGGTACAGCGGGAGGAGGATTCGCACGGTGGGGTTCCCTTGCTCGACGCCGTGCTTGTCCATCCGTTGGGCGAAGCGAGAGAGGAGCACGCGGTAGAACTCGTCGAGGCGCGGGTGCGAGCAGGGGCCGGCCGGCTCGAGCGACATCGGAGGCTCCGGGGGCGGGCCCGCGTCGGCCGGGACCGTGACGGGAGAGCCGCACTTCGGACAGGAGGTCGTCTGGCCGGCGCGCTTGGGCGGCGCCGCGAGCCTCTTGCCGCAGGGGCAGGAGAAGCGGATGAGTTCGTTTGCCATGGCCTTTTCTAGGGAGGGGGACGCAGGAGCAGGTAGTCCAGTCCAAACATATGGTTCTTGGGCGAAGCGGCGGGGTTCGAGCCTTCGATCGTGACCGCGAGCTCGTGGGTGCCCCGAGAAAGCCGAACCTCGAGTTCGATCGGCTCCGCCGGCTCGACGCGCGGGGCGTAGAGGTCGATCGGGTCCCCGAGCGCCTCCCCGTCGAGGGCCACGCGGACGATCCCGTAGTCCGGGGCGCGAGTGAGGGCGAGAACGAGCATCTTCTTCCCTTCTCCCTCGGACTCGAAGGCGAGGCGGAGGCGGTCCCCGGGCCCCGCGTCGCGCCACCAGAGGTGGGCACCGCCGCTCCAGCCATCGCCGAACGCTTCCATGTCCTGCGGCCCAGCATTGCCCGAGGTCGCTTCGAGCACCCGGAGGATCTCCCCCTCCAGCGCCCCCTCGACACGGCGCATCGGGGGAATCTCCGGGATCGCCCGATCCTTGGCCGTCGCGGGCTCGAAGGAATGCCGGAAGCCCGGGCGCGCGTACCAGTAAGCAAGAGTTGCATAGCCCATCTCGACCTGGGCCCAGTGCCAGACCTCGAGGTCGAAGCGGATCTTCTCGTGGAAGGGAATGTCGTCGAGGATATGGAACCGCCGGACGGCGGTGTAGCCGCGATTGCCGGGACCGTCGCATCGCGACTGGCCGTGGTAGGCGTGCTCGAAAAGCGCGGGGTCGCACCAGGCATAGCCGAAGTAGTCTTCGGTCCCTGTCCCGAAGATCGACGGGAAAGCCTCGCCGTCCACGAAGACCTTCTCGTCCCCCTCGCCCCACCACGCCGCGACCGGGTTGGCGACGAAGAGCGCGACCCCGACCAGCCGGCCCTCTCCTTCCCCCGCGAGGACCGTCCAGTCGCACATCGGGCGGGTCGGGAGCTTTGGTGCCCCCCGCCACCAGGCGTGGAAGCGAAGGCGATCCGCGGCCGACTTGTCGTGGCGGGCCGTGATCCGCAGGCGCCCCTGGAGAGGTTCGCTCGATTCCCGGACGACCTCGATCCGCGCCGAGCGCGCGAACGGCATCGGGAAGCGGCAGACCGCGACGCGCCCTTCATCCGAGACGCGCACCGGAAGCGATCCGTACGTAGTGAGACCCGGAGCCGTGGCGAAGAAGTCGCCCAGAGGCGCCCAGACCGAGGGCTCTTGCTCGCCGTCCCACCAGACGCTGAGCGTGTGGTTCCGCAGGGCCTCCTCCGAGGCGGCGCCGGAAAGCGTGAGCTCGATATCCTCGACGACTCCCGCGCCCTCGAAGGTCGTGTACCCGCCCTCGGCCAGGTCGATCGTCGCCTCCCACTCGCCGAGGAGACGTCCCGGGAGCGTTCGTAGCCTCTCGCGCGCCTGGAGGATCGCGGCGCTCGCGGCGGCGAGCCCCGGCCTCGTCAGCGTCTCGACCTCGGTCCCCGGAGCGAAACGCCGGACATCGACGTGGAAAAACTGTCCGCCCATGGACGTGGCGACAAGACAGCGCCTGGCGAACGGGATCGGGAAGTAGAGATTGCAGCCTCGCGACCTCTCGCCCGCAAGAGGTTCCCCGAACGGCTCGACCTTCCCGGTCAGGAGATCGGCGAAGGGCGCGTCGATCGCAGGCTCCCTTGCCCCGTCGAGCCAGATCCGGACCGTCCCGGCCGGGTTGGCCGACCAGATCCGGACGATCGCCCCCGGTCCCTCGGCATCGGCCAGGACGGACCAGTCCTCCCCGTCCATCCGCTCCACGCGCAGGTAGTTCCCCGCATCGCCGTTGGCGAACCAACCGGCGGGATCGGCGGAGCTCTTGCTCGCCCGGTCGTAGCTCGAGAACTGGACAAGCTTCGTTCCCGGCTCCGGGGGGCGCGCGAGCCGGTCGAGGTCGGTCATCTCGGCGAGGAGCGACTCCAGCGTCACCGGCTCTGCGGCCGCTCTCTCCGAGCACTCGCGGAAGACCACCGGGGCGCTCGCGAGGATCGCCGCGGAGACTACGGATCGAAGCGCGTTCTGCATCACGTTGCAGAGTGTATCGCGGGCCGCTCCGGGCCGGTAGCGGCTTCCCCATCCCCCCATCTCCCCGAGCCGGGAGATCGGCGAAGCCAAACTTCTCGAGAATGCGACACACCTCGCGGCCAGACAGGACGCGAAGCCTACCCATGCGCGGCTTCGAACCGGGTGACGTACACTTCGCTTCGCAGCCGCCGGTGAACCTCCTCGGGACCGGCGCACTCCAGGAAGAGCTCGACTGCTTCCTTGAGATTCGCGGTCGCCTCTTCGACCGTCGTTCCTTGACTCGCTACATCCAGCTCTGGGCATAGCGCGACGAACGCCCCCCCCTCCCGTTCCAGGATCGCGGTGAACACGGTGTGAGCCATCTCGAGTCCTCCCTTCCTGGGTAGTGTACGCGCGTTTCCGATCCGTCGCGACATGGACGTGAAGTTGAATCACAGCAGCACGAAGAACTCGCGGTTCCTCTCCCCTCCGCCAAGGGGGCACTCGATCCAGCGGGTCTCCGGGAAGCCGAGGTCGCGGACCGCGGATCGGACGCGGTCGAGGACGCGCTCCAGGGCGTCGGGTCGGACGAAGCCGTGCGCGAGCTCCTCCCGGTCTGCCTCGTACTGGGGTTTCACGAGCGAGAGGATCCGCCCGCCGGGCGCCAGGAGCCGGCGGGCCGCGGGCAGGATCCGCGCCTGCGGCGTCCAGCCGACGTCGACCGTGACGAGATCGACCGGCTCGGGGAGCTCGACGTGGAGCGCGTTCGTGCGCTCCAGCACCACGACCCTCTCGTCATTTCGCAGCCGCCAGGCGAGCGTCCCGTAGGAAGTGTCGACCGAGTAGACCTTCCGGGTGCCGCGCCGGAGGAGACAGTCCACGAAGCCTCCGATGTTCGAGCCCAGGTCGGCGGCGGCGAAGCCGGTCACATCGAGTCCGAACGAGTCCAGGGCGAACCGGAGCTTCTCGCCGCCCCGGCCGACATAGTCCTCGGGCTCTACGACGAGAGAATCTCCCGGAGGAGCGCCACGTGCTCCGCCGCGTGGCCCCTCTCGACGTTCTCGAAGTAGATGAAGACCGTCCTCTCGGGCAGGACATCCTCGCGGACCCGCGCGGCGAGGCTCCGGATCTCGTCGGAGGTGTACCGGCCGGTCCCCTTGCCGAGCGCGCCGTAGCGGCGGACGAGAACGTGGTCGGCCGTGATCCACCAGGGCGCCGTGCAATCGGGGCAGTCGTGGATCGCGCAGGCGGCGTCGAACCGCTCCAGGACCTCGCGCGTTCGCTCGGTGTACCACTCGTTCCGGTTGAACTCGACCGCGTGGTGAACGTCTCGTGGCGCCTCTTCCAGGAAGCGCTCGACGAGGCTGACGTGGACCTTCTTCTCGCGAGGTACGACGTGGTTCACGACCCCCAGACGGGGCCCCAGGGGGCGGACGACATCGAGAAAGCGTTCGAGCTCGCCCCGGGGGTCTTGCGCGCGCGTGTCGAGCGTGAGCGTACGCGGCGCCACGAACGAGAACCGGAAGGACTCGGGGGTCGAATCCCGCCAGAAGTTCACCTCCTCGGGCATCGGGAGCCGGTGGTAGGTTTCATGGATCAGGACGGTCCGGCAGCGCTCGGAGTAGAACTCCAGCCGGCGCTCCCGAGGCAGATCCGCTGGGTAGAAGCGCCCGACCCACGGGTCGTGGTCGTATCCCCGGCAGCCGATGAGTACAGTCGCGTGCATCAACCATTCCTCCGCAGAAGTATATGACCTCCTGCTGGCCAGTGACCAGTGGCCAGTGACCAGTGGTCAGTGGTCAGTGAAGGGAAAAAGCTTTTCTTCCTTGACTGGTCACTGATCACTGATCACTGACCACTGGTTCGTCCTTCTTCCGGGGCAAAGAGCGGGTAGAATCCTTCCGCTGCACTCAAGCGGAGAACCCCGATGCGCGGCGTGCTGGACAAGATCGAACGGACGAAATGGCTCGCGGGCCTGGAACTCGCGAGGCGGAGCTCCGGCTTCGCCCGGGCCATCGACCCGACCCCGAACGCCGTGAGTTTCAAGGTCACCGCGAACTGCAACTCTCTCTGCATCTCCTGCACCGACTGGAAGGAGGTTTCCCGAGGAGAGCTGACGACGGAGGAGATCCAGGACGCGATGCGGCAGCTTCGCGACCTCGGCGTGAAGAACTTCTATTTCTCCGGGGGCGAGCCAACGCTCCGGCGCGACCTCGCCCTTCTCGTGGCCTACGCCACGCGAGAGATGGGGTTCCGCACGGGGATGACCTCGAACGGCCTCACCATGACCGAGGAACGCTGCCGGTCCCTTCTGGAGGCCGGGCTTGGAACGCTCGGGTTCTCCGTCGAGGGAACTCGCGAATCCCACGACCGGATCCGGGGCGCCAAGGGTTTTTACGACAGGACCTTGCGCTCCATCAAGATCGCCGCAGAGCTGCGCAAGGAACACCCGTTCGCCCTCTTCGTCGGCTTCACCATGATGAGCGCGAACATGGACCACCTCGTCCCGATGGCCAACGAGCTCGCGCCCCTGGGCGTCACGATCAACGTGGGGCTCGTCAACTTCACCACCCATCAGTTCCGGGGGGCCGACGGGAAGACGATGGGGCTCTGGGTGAAGGACCTCGCCCGGCTCGAGAAAGTGATCGACGAGGCGCTCGCCCTCAAGGGGGAGAACCCGCGACTCTTCGGAAACCTCTCCCCCGAGTGGAAGACCTACGCGATGGAGTATTTCAAGGATCCCCTCGGGGAACGGATCCCTTGCTCCGTCGGCTTCCACAAGCTCTACGTCGATCCGTACGGCCACCTCTACGCCTGCTGGCCGCTCCCCGCGACCGGGAACATCCGGGAGCAGACGATCAAGGAGATCCTGGACTCCGAGAAGCACCGGAAGACCCTCCGGGCCATGCTCAACCTCCAGTGTCCGGGGTGCTCCTGCAACACCTTCACGAACCGCTTCAACCACCTCCCGAGAGTCGTCGAGCGGAAGTGGAACGCTCTGACGCGGGCGCTCGCGTCCTCGCCCGTGTCGCACGAGCAGGTGTGCGACCAGTATTAGTCGACCTTCCGCGCCCCGCCACCCGCGAGGACTACGAGACGTGCCTGGCGGCCGCTCGCCGGATCCTCGAAGCGGACTCCCGGGTCGTCGCGGCTTACGTCGCGGGCGAGGTCCGCCATCCAGGGCACTCCGACATAGACCTGCTGGTGGTCCTCGCCGACGGGGTGGACCTCTCTCCCGCGATCCGGCCCGCCGACCTCCCGCCCCCCGGACCCTATCTCGCGAGCCATTCCTTCCCGCACTATCCCCGCAGGCTCTTCCGGGACATCCACTACGTCTTCCCGCTCTTCTCGCCGCTCGTCCCGCTCTTCGAGAAGAAACCGGTCGACACCGTCCCTCCCCCCGCCGACCCGGAGGAACGGCGCCTCCTCGCCGCGTTCTACGCCTTCGACTACCTCCACAAGAAGGTCTACCGGCTCCTCGACCACCAGGACGGCGGATCCCTCCCCGCCCGAACGCTCCTCTGCCATCTCCACACGCTCCGGTACACCTGGTCGTGCGTCGAAAACGCGACGGGAGCGCCCTTTGGCGGCGACTTCGTCTCGCGGGTCGATTCTCTCCGCGGCGGCTGGTTCGACGCAGATCCCGGCACGGCTGCAGACGAGCTCGCGAGCCTGATACAGGAGGGTGCGCGCCTCGGCTTCGACGCGGCCTGGCGACTCGCAACCTTCTTCGCCGGTCTCCCCGGAAACCCCGGGGGCGAGGCGCGCTTCGTGAACCGGGATGAGGCGATCCTCTTCACCGACGCCGTCGCCGGGCCCGAGGAGGCGTACCAGGCCTCGCTGGCTGGCCGCCGGTCCTGGCGAATTCCTTTGGCCGGCCGGCGCATCCGTTTCGCGCCCGTGGTCCAGCCCGCCGCCCTCTCTGCCGTCCTTGCGACCTACGCCCGCGGCGAGGGCCCCTGGAGCGCGTGGATCGGCAGGTCCCTGAAGGCGGTCAGGAGCGCGTCACCCGTTGCTCTCTCCCCCCCGATCCAGCGCCGGACGGCGGCGCTCGACGAGATCGCGCGGCTGTCGCTTTCTTCTCCCCTCAAGAACTCCTACCCGTACGGCTTCCCCCCCGCGGGGCGCGAGGGGTTTGCACGCCGCCTCGCGTCCGCGCTCGTCCACCGCCGCTTCCGCAGTTTCGCCCGCCCCCGGTGAATCCCGGGCGCTACGATCCCTGCATGGATCGAGTCGTGCGGTGAGTGATGGACAGCGACATGTCCCTCCGGGATGAGAGGAACACGAGCCCCGTCAGGACGGGCTCGCATCTCCAGCGGATATCCCGAGCAGGAACTCAAGGCCCCTGCGGCGGCCCGAGGAAAGGATCGCGCCGGGCAGGCACTGGATGAGCCAGCGCCGCGGGAAGCGCCGCAGCACTGGCCACGCCGCAAACTGGATGGCCAGGCGAGTATACTTGCGGGCCACGGCGTGACCTGCGAGCAGCGCCGGAAGCTCTGCCGCCCGCGGGTGCCTCAGGATTCCCTGAAACAGGGGAAGCAAGACCTCCTCCCCGTTCTCCAAGAGACAGGAGACCGACCCGTGAGGCGAGGCGAAACGATACGTCCTCTTCACGTGGAACCTCCACCTCGCGCGTCCTCTGCGAGCCAGCTCAAAAGCATTTTCAGCGTCACCACGGCCTGACGAGGATCGACACCTGCATAGGCCCCGAGGTCCTCGGCGATGGAAGCCTCCGACCAGCCGGTCAGTCGTTCGGCCAGGAGCAGGGCGTCCTGATCGGCAACGAAGCGCCGCGCGGCGAGCGAAAGATCGGGTCGGGCCCCCAACACTGCCCCGATGTCGAAAAGATCGCGCGCCTCGACGCGCTCGACGACACACTGGATCTTGTCGGCCAGGTAGCGGCGAAGCGTGACGCGCTGGATCGGCGGAGCTGTCGTCGATGGGACGAGGTCGCCCTCCGGCACGTCCTCGTAGTTGGAGAGGACCTGGATGGCGATCTTCTCGCCACCGGGGAGGGCCAGGAGCCCGCCAAAGCCCGAGCCCAGCTCGTCGGGAACCTGAACGACTTCAAACCCTCCCTCGGTAGAGCGCTCGAGCTCCGCGAGCAGTGGCCGCGTGTCCACCAGCGCGGCTCGGGTGTGGAAGTCCAGATCGAACGACTGCCTGTGCCCGAGGTCCTCCAGAGCGATCACCGCCGTGCCGGCCCAGTAGCAGCGCGCTACCAGCCGCGGACACGTTCGGGCGATGAGACGCACGGAGGTGCGCAGCGTCTCGTCGTGCTGGGAATTCATCGCATACGGAGAGTAGCATGCTTTGCGCCATGCGGGACTCACCCGCAATACAGGCTTCAGGCTGGAGGCTGTAGGCTGGAGGAACGGCCCAGAACCAGCTCCCGCCGCTGCTCTTGTCCGTGGACCGAGGGACCCCGGTAGCCTTCTTCGAGGAGCAGGCCCGGGCTCTGGCGCGAAGAGGCTGACGCTTCCTCGGCGAGGGGCCGGAGGGGGTGGTCCTCCGGGAGGCCCCGAGCACGCTCACAATCTCGTCCACCTCGTCCGGTTCGACCCGGATGTCCGCTTCCGTGACGTCGCTCTTCCCCCCGCTCGGGAAGAGCTTCGCCTGCATTCCCGCTCCGGGATCGTCGGGGAACTCTGCCGCGCGGTTGAGCTTCCCGTCCGGCGAGTCGACGCGACGCGTCGGATACTCATAGCCTTTGTGGACGTTGTGGTCGATTCTCGTTGCCTCTTCGAGCTCGTCTCCAAGGTGAGGCTGCCCCGGGACGTGGACGTCGAAGACCCACACGCTGCCTTCTCTCTTCTCCAGCAGCCAGAAGTGCTCGAGGTCCGGAGTTCGAGGTCTTTCTCCCGCGGCGAAGAGGCGATCGCCCAACGGGTGATCCAGTGAGAGCTTGTGCCCGAGCTCGTGGGCAACGATCCGGCTCACGAGCTCGTCCTCTTGGTTTTCTGCCTCTTTGATTTCCGCGTAGAGCCCGATTTTCAACAGCTCTTTCGCGCCCCGCGAATTCACATAAACGGCGGTACCGAAGATCTCGCCGCTTTCGAGCTTGTCGTCGTTGAAGAAGCGAGTGGAGCCGCCGAGCGAACGGCCTTCCACGTGGTGCGGATCCTCATTCGTCAGCCAGACCCCGCACTGGTCGTTGTCGCCGTTGAAGTTGATGGCTCCCGCCTGACTGGCGAACGTCGCGATCTCCTCCATGTCCTCCTTCCCGATCCGGTGGAAGTTGACGCCGTACTCGCGGAGCCGGAATTCCCTGAACCCGAGCGAGAGGAGGTCGTTCTTGTCGTAGACGAAGACGTCCTTCACCCTCGGGCCGCCCAGGTTATCCTCGACATCCCGGAGCTTGTTCGTCCGGAAGTGCTTCCGCCGGCCCTTTCCGTTGCTCGTGATCAGGAGGCCACGAAACTCCTCGTAGGCGCTGAGGCCATCGCCCTTGTCGTCGTGTGCGGCGCCCGCGAGCGCTTCGTCCTCGTCCGTGTCGCGTTCGAGGGCCGCGGGGTCCGGGGCGGATGGGTCTCGGGCTACTTTCTTCTCCCACTCGTCGGCGATCCCGTCTCCGTCGCCGTCCTCCGGCACCGTGGCCGGAATGGGCTCGGTAGAATCCCCCAGGACGATCTTCTTCTCGGGGTCCGATGGATCCCGGATCGCGATTCCGAACAGGTCGATCCGGATCTCAACCTTCCCTCCGAAGTCCTTGCAGAGGAGCCCGACTCTCGCCGCGTGGGTCCTGGCGTCGATCTTGACCGCGAGCGCCACCGTGGTCTCGTGCCCCTTGTGGAAGAGCATGTAGTCGGGTTGCGTGGGCCTGAGATCGCGGTGGTTGGCGTTGATGGCATATCCGCTCTCGGTGTGGCTGCTGTCCAGGATCTTGAAGTCCGCCTCCCCTTCGATCGCCCCCGGGATGAGGACGTACAGATCCATGTGCTGCGGTACGAAGCGCTTGTTCGCGTGGATCTGGGCCTCGGGAGCGTCTCCGACGGTGTAGCCCGGTAGGTATCTCGGGAGATCGTTCGTCACGGGATCGGCGAAGTTTACGGCGCCGTTCCCCTCGACGTCGAGCCAGACCTGGCCGATCGGGACCGGAACCACTCCCTTGCCGGGGTCGCCGGGTTCGCCATCCTGCGCGGCAACCGGCGGGAGCGCGCCGAGAAGTGCGCAGAACACGGCCAGGAGCGCGACGCGGGTGGAACGGACAAGCGATGTCGGGCGCATGGGCGATCCTTCTCGAAGGGCGAGTTCGAGAGCGGATCGTACCCCCCCCCCCCCCCAGGCCGGTGTCGAGTGGAATCGTCAGGCGAAATCCCACGTACTTCTTGACTCGCTGCCGGGGCAAGCCCGACAGGGCACGGTTATAGTAGTTCCCCATGAAGATCGCGCTCGCCCAGATCGATCCCACGGTCGGAGACTTCGACGGGAACCGCGCGAAGATCCTCGCGGGGGCGGCGCGCGCCCGGGAGGCCGGGACGCGGCTCGCCGTTTTCCTTCCCTTCGGTCGCCGCTCACCAGCGGCGCGCCCTTCCACCCCGTGCCCGGGGCTGCTATCATGACGGTTGAGTGAGCCCGATGAAGACCCTGCCTGTTGACCTTCCCGATAACGTCTGCGAGACCCTTCGCCGGTCCCCGGCCGAGATCCAAAAGGATCTGCGCCTAGCCGCCGCCATCGACTGGTATCGCCGCGGGCTCGTTTCCCAGGAACGAGCGGCCGAGATCGCGGGCATGCCGCGGGCTCCGTTCCTCGACGAGCTGGCCGCCCGCAAGATCGACGTGTTTCACGTCGATCCCGACGAGTTGAGCAGGGAAAGCCAGCTTGCCTGAAGGCGCTGCCGTCAACGCCTCCCCGCTCATCTATCTGTCGCGCATCGGCCACCTAGATCTGCTCCGTGTTCTCCCCCGGCCCATCGTGGTCCCCGAGCCAGTGTTCGATGAGCTTGCCGCGGGAGTTCCGCGCGAACCCGCTGTCCAGGCCGTCGAGTGGCTGGAGGTCGTAGCCGTGACCGCGGCCCCGCAAGAGGTCCGAGCGTGGGATCTTGGGGCCGGCGAGTCCGCGGTCCTCGCATGGGTCCGCAGTCATCCTGCTGCCGTGGCGGTCATCGATGATCTGCAGGGCCGGAGGTGCGCCGCGAGCCTGGGCCTGGCAGTTGTCGGCACCCTCTCCGTCCTCGTTGCCGCCAAGAGACTCGGGCACATGGATGCTATCCGGCCGATGGTCTTGGAGCTGCTCGCCCACGGCATGTACCTGTCTGAGCGCATCGTGCGCGAGGTGCTGGCGGTGGCCGGGGAGTGACTGCACGCTTCCGTCAACGGGGCTCGTCCAAGGCGGTATGGGGAGGCGTCGGCAACGTCCGGCTAGGCCCGCGGAAGGTCAGCGACCATTGCGACATTCTGATCCGGGCCAATCCCCGCGTTGAACAGGGCCTACCGCCGCGATCCGGTGGCCGAGCTCGCGAGCCTCGGGGCCGAGGCGATCGTGAACCTGTCCGCCTCCCCGTGGCAAGGCGGCCCTGCGCTCGGAGATGCTGGCAGCCCAGGCCAGCCGGGCGGGCTGTCCTCTCGTCTTCGTGAACCAGGTCGGGGGGAACGACAGCCTGATCTTCGACGGGCACTCCGCGGTCTACGACTCGAAGGGCGAGTTCGAGAGCGGATCGTACCCTCACCCCCTCCCGCAGGGAGTCAAGTGGAATCCGTCAAGGGAATCCGTAGCGAACAAGAGGGCGGCACAGGAGGAGTCGAGCTCCTTTCGATGCGCGACCCCTTGATCCTGCTCGCGAGGGCGCCTAGGCTCTTTGCATGCCGGCCGCCACGCGAAGGAAGAAGCGCCGCCGCTCCATGGCCTTGACCACAGCCTACGTCCCGGCGAAGGAAGGCGGCTATGTCGCTGAGATCCTCGAAGCGACGGGCGTGCATACCCAGGGCGAATCGTTTGAGGAAGCCCGGAAGAACCTCCTCGAAGTGATCGCTCTGATGCTCGAGGAGGCTCCACATCAGTTCGGCGATCGAGAGGCCGAGGCCCCTCCGGGCGCGCTGATGGAGAGGATCTTCGTCCTCCTTCCCGAGTGAAGCGCCGCGAACTCGTAGGGCTGTTGCGAGGAGCCGGCTTCTCGCCCCTTCGCACGCGCGGACCTCACGATGTATACGTTCGAGGCGTGTTGCGTGTTGCCGAACCGCGTCACCGGGAGATCAAAGAGCACCTGGCGCGGAAGATCCTGCGTGAGGCGGGGATCGAATAGCGGTACTCGACGGCATCGACCGCTTCGCGGCAGGCTGACGAGACGTGCAGGCTCATGCACTTCCCCGGTTATATTGATCCCCCATGAAGATAGCCCTGGCCCAGATCGACCCGACCGTCGGGGACTTCGACGGGAACCGCGCGAGAATCCTCGCGGGGGCGGCGAGCGCCCGCGAGGCGGGGGCGCGGCTCGCCGTTTTCCCGGAGCTCGCCGTGACGGGGTATCCGCCGCTCGACCTCCTGGAGGAGCCGGGGTTCCTCGCGCGGGCCCAGGAGTCGGCGGCGAGGATCGCCGCCGAGGCCCGGGGGATCGCGCTCCTCTTCGGGACGGTCGAGCCCACCGGGAGCGCGGTGGGCCGAAGTCTTCACAACGGCGCGGTGCTGGCCGAGGACGGAAGGGTCGCTGGCAAGTTCGCGAAGACGCTCCTCCCCACCTACGACGTCTTCGACGAGGACCGCTGGTTCGAGCCGGCGGACGGACCGCGGATCGCGGAGTTCTCGGGACGCCGGCTGGGGGTCACGATCTGCGAGGACGTCTGGACGATCCCGGAGTTTTTCGGGAACCGGAACCGGGCCTACCGCCGCGATCCGGTGGCCGAGCTCGCGAGCCTCGGGGCCGAGGCGATCGTGAACCTGTCGGCTTCCCCGTGGCACCGGGGCAAGGCGGCCCGGCGCTCGGAGATGCTCGCCGCCCAGGCCTGCCGGGCCGGCTGTCCACTCGTCTTCGTGAACCAGGTCGGGGGAAACGACAGCCTCATCTTCGACGGGCACTCCGCCGTCTACGACGCGAAGGGCCGGGTGCTCGCCATGGCGAAGGGTTTCCAGGAGGATTTTCTGGTCGTGGACCTGGACGGGTCGGGTCCGCCAGCGTGCCACCCCGACGACACGGGTCCGGAGGCCCTGCGGCGCGCTCTCGTCCTGGGTCTCGCCGACTACGCGACCAAGACCGGATTCCGCTCGGGCGTGATCGGGCTCTCGGGAGGAATCGACAGCTCGCTCGTCGCGGCGATCGCGGCCCAGGCCCTCGGGCCCGCCAACGTGCTCGGGGTCTCGATGCCCTCGCGCTACTCCAGCGACCACTCGCTTGAGGACGCGCGGATCCTCGCGCGGAACTTGGGCCTACAGTACAAGGTCCTGCCGATCGAGGCGCCCTTCGCGGCGTTCCTCGACCTCTTTGCGAGCGAGTTCGCGGGGCGCGCCCCAGACACGACCGAGGAGAACATGCAGGCCCGCATCCGCGGCGTGATCCTCATGGCCCTCTCGAACAAGTACGGCCATCTCGTCCTCTCGACGGGGAACAAGAGCGAGCTCTCGGTCGGCTACTGCACCCTCTATGGCGACATGGTCGGCGGGCTCGCGGTCATCTCCGACGTCTCGAAGATGGAGGTCTACGAGCTCTCTCGGCACCTGAACGCCGGCCGGGAGGTGATCCCGGAGCGCTCTCTCGTCAAGCCCCCCTCGGCCGAGCTCAAGCCCGACCAGACCGACCAGGACACGTTGCCGCCCTATGAGACGCTCGACGACATCCTTGCCCTCGCGGTCGAGGAGCGCCGGACGGCGGAGGAGATCGCCGCCCGCGGCCACGACCCCGCGGTGGTCGCGAAGGTCCTCCGGTGGATCCAGGGGAACGAGTACAAGCGCCGCCAGGCCGCGCCGGGGCTTCGCGTGACCACGAAGGCCTTCGGGATCGGGCGGCGATACCCGATCGCGAGGAAATGAGCGCTCCAGGTCACGGAGAGACGCGCTCCTCGCCTTCGAGCCCGGCCTTGATCGACTCGACAATCTTCGCGTACGACTCGTGGCGGAGGCGCGAGAGATCTCCCCGTTCCAGCGCCGCGAGGACCTCGCAACCGGGCTCCCGCAGGTGGAGGCAGTCCTTGAACCGGCAGCGGTCGATGTAGGGGCGCATCTCGGGGTAGTGGATGGCGACGTCCGCCGCCTCGACTCCTGAGAGCCCGAAGGCGCGGAATCCGGGCGTATCCACGACATACCCTCCAAACTCGAGCGGGAGAAGGGAGGCCGAGCTCGTGGTGTGGCGCCCCTTTCCGGTGCTCTCGCTCACCTCGGCGATCCGGATCGACAGGCCGGGCAGAAGGGCGTTGAGCAGCGACGATTTCCCCGTTCCCGAGTGGCCGGCGAGCACGGTCGTCTTCCCCTGGAGGGCCTCGCGGAGCGAGACGAGCCCTTGCCGCGCGGTCGCGCTCGTGTAGAGGACGGAGTAGCCGATCCTCTCGTAGATCGCGACCTGCTCGCGGACCGCGCCCTTGATGTCGAGGTCGATCTTGTTGAGGCAGACCACACCCTTCATCCCTCCGCGCTCGGCGGCGATGAGGACCCGATCGATCAACGTGTAGCGGATCGGGGGTTCGTGTGACGAGACGACGACAAGCGCCTGGTCGACGTTGGCCGCGACGAGATGCTCGCGCCGGGTGCCGTCGTTCGCTGGCCGGGAGAGTCGCGTGCGACGGGGGTGGACCTCCTCGATCACGCCCTCGCCGGGCGCGGTGCGCGCCACCCGCACCTGGTCCCCCACCGCGACGGGATTCTTCGGGAGCAGGGTCTCGCGGGTCCTGCGGAAGAGGCGCCCGCGAACGCGGCAGCGGAGCGTCTCGCCGGCAAGGTCAACGTGGTGGCCCCCGCCATCGATCCGGATCACGATCCCGTCGCCGGTTTCCATGTCGATAGAGTACCGCCGTGCGCGGGCAAGACCTTGCGCCGTTTCCGATTGCAAACGGGCAGCCGATCGCGTTAGAGTTTCGCGAGGGCCTTCGCGCGGGCGGTGACGGGGAGGATCCTGCGCGAGGGGAACTTTCAACATGGCAAGCCTTTGCGACGAGTGCGGGCGGCGGATCGCGCCCGACGAATGGAAGTCGGGCACCGCGGTCGAGCGGGGAGAGTCCGTCCTGTGCCCGGATTGTGCGCACCGCGAGCCCCTACGGGAGGGGGCCGCGAGCGAGTCCTTCCGGTGCGACGGCGACGGCTGCGGGAAGGTCCTCCCGCTCCGGTTGCTCCGGCAGGGCGCGGCGGCTCAAGTGGGGTCGCAGATCCTCTGCCCGCGCTGTCGCATCCGCATCCTCGGACGGCGCGCCCGGCGCACCGACGCCATGGCGGTTGTCGGAGTTCTCGCGGTCGTTCTCGTTCTGCCGGTGATGTTCGGTCTTCTTGTCGTCACGGGCCGATCGAACGGCGAGGACTCGGAAACCGCGCCGGCCGCGAACGGCCCCGCTCCGCCCCTCCCGCACGAGGACATCCGGCGGGAGCCGGCGGCCTCCGCGCCGTCGCTCACCCGCGAGGAGATCGCCGAGGTGGTCCGGGAGATCCTGCGCGGAATGCGGGAAGTCCCTCCGCCCGGAGCCGCGCCGGCGGGAACCCAGGAGCCGGCACCGGCATCCGAGACCGGCAGCGAGCCCGCCGCACCGGAGCGTTCGGGGGAGAAACAGCCGTCCGAGGATGAAGTGCTCGCCGCGCGACTTGAGGAGCTCGACCAGTCGATCGACGCCGCGGTCCGGGAGCACCACCTTGCCGTCCTGGCCCGACCCGGCAAAGGCCGGAACCTCCTCGTCCGGATCTCGAGCCTCGGGGCGGGCCTCGCGGTCCTGTCGCGGGAGTGGGCGAGCGACATCGAGCCCTACCTCGCGACCGCGGAGGACGAGGTCGTCCGCTCTCTCGCGGCGCGGGTCCTCGGCTCTCTGGGCACGCAGGATTCGGCCGAGGCGCTCCGCCTCTCCGCGGGCGATTCGACCTCGAAGCTCGCGGCGGAGTCCGCGCGGCACGCCCTTTTCGTCCTGGGGATGGAATCGCACGACGGGGACGGGGACATCGCGTGGGAAAGGGCGTTCGCGAACGCCCAGCGCGTCCGGACCGGGAAGCGATGAGCACGGTTCCGGGCGACGGAGGACGGGCGACGGGGGACGCGCCGGGTTCTTCCCGTCCCCCGTCGCCCGTCGCCCGTCGCCCGGGCTGGAGGGACCGGATCGAAAGATCGAGGTCCACTCTTCTTTCGCTCGTCTCCCACGGAATCTGGATCGCGCTCGTCCTCCTCTTCTACCCAGCCGCCACGCCCGACGAGGAGGAGATCCGCATCCCCATCCAGATCCACGTCCCCGGCGTTGAGGGGAACACGGACGACGAGCAGGCGGACGACGACGTGGCTCCGAAGGAGGAGGCGGCGGCGCCCACGGAGGAAGAGGTTCCGCAGGCCGAGGAACGCAAGCGTGACCAGGCCGACGAGCCTTCCGAGGAACAGGTCATCGGCTACGCAGAGCAGGGGCCGGCATCCCCGCCGATTCCGCCCGTTGAGGAGGATCTCGACGACAAGGAGGTCCTCGACGCGCTCGACCGGGTGAGCCGGCTGGCGAGCCGGGTCGCCCCCGCGTACTCCCACAGGAACTCCGACGGCCGCCGCGACGGGATCGGGCGCTACGGGGGCTCCGAGGACACCGAGGCGGCGGTCGAGCTCGGGCTCGCCTGGCTCGCCGCCCACCAGTCGGCGGACGGGCGGTGGGACTCCAACCACTTCAACCACCTCTGCCCGTCCCCGGGAGAACGCTGCTCCGGGAGCGGGCTCATGAGCTACGACGCGGGCCAGACCGGGCTAGCCGTCCTCGCCTTCCTGGGCGCGGGTTACGCGCCGAAGAGAGGCTCGTACGGGGACGAGGTCTCGCGCGGGATCGACTTCCTCCTCCAGGAACAGAAGGAGGACGGAGTGATCGGGAACGGGGACCTCTACAACCACTCGATCGCGCTCCTCGCCCTTGCCGAGGCCTACGGGATGACCCGCGACCCGCGCCTGAAGCGGGCCGTCACCGCGGGAGCCCGGTATCTCCAGAAAGCCCAGCAGCCCTCGGGCGGCTGGACGTACACGACTTCGCCCCGCCAGGAGAGGAACGACAGCTCGATCACCGGCTTCGTGATCCAGGCCCTCAAGGCAGCCTACGTCGCGGGCATCCGCTTCCCCGACGACGTTTTCGCCGGGGCGGTCCGCCACTACCGCCGGATGACCGACCCGGACACGGGCGCCGTGACCTACGCCGATCAAGGCCCGCAGTTCACCCGGCAGGGCGAGGGCCTGGTCGCGGTCGGCCTTCTCTGCCGGCTGCTCCTGGGGGAACCGAGGGACGGCGCCGCGCTCCGGCGCGCCGTCGTGCGCGTGGCGTCGAATCCCCCCAGCTGGGCGGAGCGGGAGTCGATCGACAACTCGGACTACTACTGGTACTACGGGACGCTCGCCATGTTCCAGGTGGGGGGGAGCGAGTGGGGAGCCTGGAACCGGGCGATGGTCCGGGCGATCGTCCCCCACCAGCGCCGGTCGGGTCACGCCGCCGGGTCGTGGGACCCGGACGGAAAGTGGGGCCCCAACGGCGGGCGGCTCTACTCGACGTCGATCAACATCCTCACGCTTGAGGTTTATTACAAGTACGCCCCGGAGTATCTGAAGGAGGTCCCCGACCTCGCCCGCTTCTGGCTGGAGCCGGTCCGAGAATTCGACCCGGCCAAGGCCGCGGGAGGAAACCCGTTCGGGTTCGGGGATCCGTCGGAGTCGAAGAAAAGAGGGAAATGAGTGCGGGTAACCGTTCACGGGCGATGAGACCTCTTAGGAACCCAGGAACCCAGGAGACAGCCAGTCAGTTCCTGTTCATGGGTTCTTGGGTTCCTAAGAGATCAAGACGTCTCGTAGCCCGTGAACGGTTACGATTGCGGAAGGAAAGCGGCTCCTCGCGCTCCGGCGAAACGAAGTTGCGGCATCGGAACTGCTACGGGAATCGACAGGGAAAGGAGTGAGGCATCCATGAAGCATCTCGCCATCGTCCTCTTGCCGCTCGCGGCGCTCGTCTCGTGCTCGGACCGGCAGCCCCTGCCCGAGGAGGCGGGGTACGACGCGGTGAACATGCCCATCCCCTCGTACAGCGAGTACAAGCTCGCCTGGCAGTCGCTGGAGGAGGTGATGAAGAAGCACTTCCTCATCCGGGTCAGCCGGTACGAGGACGGACTCATCGTCGCCACGAGCCAGATCAACGCCGACCAGGGCATGAAGCAGCGGCTCTACATCGTCGGCCGGATCGTCGAGGACAAGGACGGCTTCTTCGAGCCGGAGATCTACGTCAAGGAACAGATCGACATGTCCGACGTCAAACCGCACATGCCCCCGGCCTACACGCCCGCGTACCAGTGGCGCGACATCGGCCGGAACGAGGCGGCCGAGGCGGCGCTCGTGGAGGAGGTCCTCGTCGCGATGCGGGGCGGCCGCATGAACCCGCAGGACGGCGCCTTCTTCCAGATCGAGCACCCCGGGGAGATGCAGCCCGCCCCGGCTCCGGCCCCGGAGGGGGAGACCCCGAGGCAGTAGATCCCTAGATGCCTTGACGGGCGCCTACGTTGACAGATGAGTCAAGTCTCGGAGGAACCCAAACCTGGACCTAAACCTGGACCTTGTCCTTGACGTGGACCTAGACCTGGTCTTGGACTTGGTCCGGCCTTGGTCGAAGTCCACGTCCATGTCCACGT